>CAYQRX010000141.1:0-8018 GCA_964419865.1 uncultured Hyphomonas sp.
CGAGCCTTCGAGCAGGCCGAGCTCGATCAGCCAGTTCTCCATCTTCTCGGTGCCGGTCTCGGTGAAGACGACGGAGCGCTGCTTCTCGTCCAGCTCGAAATCGTCTGCCTCAAGGCGGGGGATCAGATTGTCGACAGCGATGTAGAGTTCGGAGCGGTCATCGGTCGGACCGGAAATGATCAGCGGCGTGCGTGCCTCGTCGATCAGGATGGAGTCGACTTCGTCGACGATGGCGTAGTGGTGTCCGCGCTGGGCCATCTGGTCCAGCGAGTACTTCATATTGTCGCGCAGATAATCGAAGCCGAACTCGTTGTTCGTGCCATAGGTGATGTCCGCGGCATAGGCGGCCTTGCGCTCCTCATCGGAAATGCCGTGCACGATGATGCCCGTTGACATGCCGAGGGCGCCATAGATGCGGCCCATCCACTCGGCGTCGCGGCGGGCGAGATAGTCGTTGACCGTGATGACGTGGACGCCCTTGCCTTCGAGGGCGTTGAGATAGGCCGCCAGCGTCGCCACCAGCGTCTTGCCCTCGCCGGTGCGCATCTCGGCGATGGCGCCGGAATGGAGAATCATGCCGCCCATCAGCTGCACGTCGAAATGGCGCATACCGCTGGCGCGCTTGGCCGCTTCGCGTACGACCGCGAAGGCTTCTTCCAGCAGGCTGTCAAGTGTCGCGCCATCGGCCAGGCGTTTGCGGAATTCGGCGGTCTTGCCTTTCAGCGCCTGATCGGAGAGCGCCTCCATGATCGGCTCAAGGGCGTTGATCCGGTTGACCCGGGCGCGCAGGGGCTTGAGTTTACGTTCGTTCGCAGTTCCGAAAATCTTGCGGGCAATGGAAAGCATATCAGGCAGCACCAAGCAGTTTCGGCAAAAATCTCTTAATCCTGCCAGACAGACTACAGGACTTTGCGAGTTTCTCCCACCGTGCGTTCACCGGCGGAAACCACTCGACCAGCACGCGGGGCAGACTTAAGAACGCCGCCGAGGGGTGTCAATGTGGCGCCTTCAGCGGGAAAGGACGGGCAGATGATACGGCGAAGCGCTGTTTTTTCAGCCATTTGTGGCGCGCTGATCGCGGGTCTGGCCACCGGCTGCTCCGAATCGGTGACCGAGCCCGACGCCCCGCCCACCGTGCGGCGTGAGGTCGCCGCGAGGGTCAATGGTGAGCCGGTCTTCACCAGCGATGTGGAAATTGAAGCGGTTGCCCGGGGGCTTGTCCTGTCGGGCGCGGCGCTGACGCCGGAGGATGACGCCTATCGCAAGGTGCTCGACGAACTGATCGACGAGAAGCTCATGGCGCAGGAGGCCGTACGCCTGCGGCTGGACCGCGACCCGGCAGGCCGGCGGCGGCTGGAGCGGGCGCGCGAGCGCATCCTCGGCAACCTGCTGGTTGAGAGCATTGTCGCCGAACAGGTGACCGAGGAAATGATCGACCGGATGTATTCCGAGCAGGTGCGCCTGCAGCAGATCGGCGACCAGGTGTCCGTCGCGCATATCCTGACCGACAGCGAAGAGGATGCCGCCAGCGTCTGGCTGCGTATCCAGGCCGGAGAGACCTTCGAGAGCCTTGTCTTCAATCACTCCAAGGACAGCGCGACGCGCATGGAGAATGGCGATCTTGGCTATGTCTCGCCGAACGACATGCCGGAGCCCTTTCCGGTGGTCATAGCCAACACGCCGGTGGGTGAGGTCTCGCCGCCCTTCGAGAGCGAGCAGGGCTGGCATATCCTCAAGGTCAAGGACCGGCGCGCGCGCCCGCCGAAGACACGCGAGGAGATGCGCCCCGAAATCGCGACCCTGCTGACGCTCAGTGAGGTGAGCCGTATTCTCAGGCGCCTGCGCGCCGAGGCGGACATTTCAAGAGGGTCAGGCGAGGACTATACGCCGGAGAACGCGCCAGCGGTTCCGGAATCAACCCTGCCCGGAGACGAATTGTGAACCTCGCCCCATCGCCTTTTGCGCCGGCCCGCTTTCCGGCGCTTCCCCTCGTGCGCGGCCTGAAGGCGGCCGCTGGCAGCCGGGGCTTCTATGCCCGCCGGGGGATCGTGCGCGATGACGTGTTCCTTGTCAGCTTCGATCCGGGCACGACCTGCGGCGGGGTCTATACGCGCTCGCTCACCGCATCGGCAGATGTGCGCTGGTGCCGGGAGGCGCTGGAGGCGGGCGGCGGCAAGGCGGCGGCGCTGGTCGTCAATTCCGGCAATTCCAACGCCTTCACCGGCCCGAAGGGCGTGCTCAAGAATGAGGCGACGCTGCGGGCGCTTGGCGAAGTGCTGGGCGTTGCCAGGGAGCACTGTTTTCTGGCGGCGACCGGTGTGATCGGGGAGCCGCTGCCGGATCCCAACTATGTCGGGGCGTATGTGCCGAAACTGGCCGCGCGGCTCGCCGAGCCGGACTGGGAGAAGCTCGCCCGCGCCTTCATGACCACCGACACCTATCCGAAAGGCACCGGCAAGACGGCTGATATTGGCGGCGTCGAGGTGAATTTTGCCGGGATCGCGAAGGGGTCCGGCATGATCGCGCCGAATATGGCGACGATGCTGTCCTATGTCTTCACCGATGCGGCCGTGGCGCCGGACCTGCTGCAGAAGGCACTCAAGCAGGCGGCCGACGAAACGTTCAATTCGATCACCGTGGACGGCGACACTTCGACCTCCGACACGCTGATGGTGTTTGCGACCGGGGCCAGCGGTATGGAGCCGGTCACTTCCGAGGAAGACCTCCGTTTCCGGACGTTCGCCGCGGCCCTGAAGGATGTCTGTCTCGATCTGGCCCTGCAGGTTGTTCGTGACGGGGAGGGTGCCAGCAAGATTGCGACCATCATCGTCGAGGACGCCGCGTCGCCGGCCTCAGCGAAGAAGATCGCCTGCGAAATCGCCAACTCGCCGCTGATAAAGACCGCGATGGCGGCGGGGGACGCCAATTGGGGCCGGATCGTCATGGCGGTCGGCAAGGCTTATGAGCCGATCGACGCTGAGCGCCTCGCCATCTGGTTTGACGACGTTCAGGTCGCCCGGGATGGCGCCCGCGCTGCCGATTATGACGAAGCAGCGGCCAGCGCGGTCTTTGCAAGGCCGGAGTTTACCATCCGTGTCTCGGTGGGAGCCGGAAGCGGCCGGGCGACCGTCTGGACCTGCGATCTCACCCACGGCTATGTCGACATCAACGGCGCCTACCGCACATGACAGGGCGTATCCTGCTGGTGGTGGCTGCGGCGCTGACGGATGATGCAGGCCGTATCCTTCTGGCGCAGCGCCCTGAAGGAAAGCAGCTGGCCGGCCTCTGGGAATTTCCCGGCGGCAAGATCGACCCCGGCGAGACGCCGGAAGCGGCCCTTGTGCGAGAACTTGCCGAAGAACTGTCGATCTCGGTTAACGAAACCCAACTCGAGCCGCTGACTTTCGCAAGCTTCACTTACCCCGGATTTCACCTTTTGATGCCACTTTACCGGATCAAGAGCTGGACCGGGGACCTCCACCCGAAAGAAGGGCAGGCAATTGCCTGGGTGGAACCTGCAAGGCTGAGAGACTATCCGGCGCCACCGGCAGATTTGCCTCTGTTCGACTGGCTGGCGGAACGGGCCTGATGGAGCGACCATGCGCCTTGTTCGACCTCTGCTGAACCGGTTCGCCCGCGATACGCGCGGCGCGACAGCGGTCGAATATGGCCTGATCTGTGCTCTGATCGTCGTCGGCATCCTCGCGGGCGTTACCGCCTTCGCCAATGCCAATGATGCCAACTATCAGCTGATCGAAGAACAGCTGATCGTCTGATCCGTCTCAATTGTCAGGGGTTTCAGGCTTAGCGGTCCGGCGCACGGCATCGGCCAGGCTGACTTTTGCGCTGCCCGGCTTCAGCGGCTTCGGCTGACCTGGCGCCGGGGCCCATCCTGACAGGTGAACAATCTCGAAACTTGCCCGCACGCGCCCGTCGGCATCGCTGAAGCGCTGCCGGTAGAGCTCCACCGCCCGGCCAAGCACCCTTCTCGGCAAGGCCCGGCCCGTTCCGGGCGCGAAAGCGGCGCGCTCGCCCATCCCTTTGAGATCGGCCAGCAGGCTTTCCGGTGAATTGTATCGCACGGTGACACGGTCCCGGTCAGCAACCGGCAGGGCAAAGCCGGCACGTTGCAGCAGGCCCGCCATATCCCGCAAACCTGGCAGCGGTGAAAGGCGCGGGCTCAGCCCGCCCGCCAGCTCGGTTTCCGCTTCCGCGAGCACTTCGCGCAGCTCGCTGAGCGTGCCTGCTCCGAACAGCGCGCCCAGGAACAGGCCGTCGGGTTTCAGCGCGCGCCGGATCTGGACGAGGGCGCCGGGCAGGTCGTTGACCCAATGCAGGGTAAGCGGGGCGAGCACCAGATCGAACTCCTCTGTGCCGAAGGGCAGGCTCTCCTCATCTGCGAGGCGCGCCTCCAGCCCGCGGGCGGCGGCCTGTTCGAGAAAGGCCGGGGCCGTGTCGGCAGCGAGGGCCGATTTTATTTTTCCGCTGCTCAGCAGCGCTGCCGCAAGGCTGCCATCAGCCGCGCCGAGCTCAAGCGCCCTCTCAAAGATACGGGACGTATCATCCAGCCGGCTCTGAAGGTCACTCGACACGCGCCGGCGCAGGAAGTCATAGTCGGCGAAGCGGGCCGCGATCTTCTGGCGCCGCGCGGCAAGCCGGGCGCGGTCGAATATCTGCGGCGGAGAGGCGGACTTCGGGGGAGGGGTCATGGTTGGGGATATGACGCCGGCGGGCAGAGGCGCCAAGCAGCTTTTCCGCAAGGGCCGGGATTTTCTCTGGCCGCCGCGTTCGCTGATCAGCGGGGAGAGAGGCGAAGGGCAGGGGCCGCTGAGCCCCGGCGAATTCCGCCAGATCCACTTCATTACCGATCCGGTCTGTAACCGTTGCGGGATACCGCAGGACTATGAGGTTGGCCCGGGGGCCGAATGTCCGGCCTGCATCGCTTGCCCGCCGCGATGGAGCCGGGCGCGCGCAGCATTTGTCTATGATGACCTCTCGCGCCGGCCGGTGCTCGATCTCAAGCGCTCCGGGCGGCACGACGGTCTGCAGACGCTGGCCGGCTGGATGATGGCGGCTGGCGGCGCGCTGATCACAGAGGCCGATCTGATTGTTCCGGTCCCGCTTCACTACACACGGCTCGTGGCGCGCGGCTTCAACCAGTCAGCCTGGCTGGCTCAGGCGATCGGCAGGGCCGGCGGCCGGCCGGTTTCGGTCGACGCTCTTAAGCGTACGCGGCGTACACCCAGTCAGGCCGGGCTTTCGAGCCGCGGGCGCCGGCGGAATGTCTCCGGTGCCTTTGTCGTGCGCGCCCGGGCGCTGAAGCGGATCCAGAACGCGCAGGTGCTGCTGGTGGATGATGTGCTGACGACCAGGGCAACGCTGAACGCCTGCGCGCGTGCCCTGAAACGGGCAGGGGCGCGGCAGATCGACGTGCTTGTGCTGGCCCGCGTTGTCCGCGAAACGGATGTCACCATATAACAATCAGGTGACGTTTCCGGCGCAAAATGGCCGAAACCATGTAGCTTGACGAAAGGGTTTCGCCCGATGGCGAAAGTGACGATCTACACAAGGGCATTCTGCCCATTCTGCTCGAGAGCGGTACAGCTGCTCAAGGAGAAGGGTGTTGAGCTGAATGAGATTGATGCCGGCATGTGCCCCAAATCGCGTGAGGAGATGATCCAGCGATCCAAGGGCGGGCGCACCTTTCCTCAGATTTTCATCGGCGACCGCCATATCGGCGGCTGCGACGACATGATGGCGCTGGAGCGCGCTGGCCAGCTCGATCCGCTGCTGGCGGGCGCTTGAAGCGGAGGACCGGACCTTGATCCTGTATGCGCTGGTCTGCGGGGATTGCGAACATGATTTCGAGGGCTGGTTCGCGAGCTCCGATGCCTATGACCGTCTCGCGAGGCGCCATCAGATCGACTGTCCGGAATGCGGTGGCACGTCGGTGCAAAAACAGATCATGGCCCCCGCCGTGCGCCCGTCTGACAAGGCCTTGCCGCCGAGGATGGACCCTGAGGCGGTGATGCGCGAAGTCGCCCGAAGGGCGCGTGAGCATGTCTCGCAGAATTTCGACTATGTCGGCGACGGGTTCGCCGAGGAGGCCCGCGCCATGTATTATGGCGAGCAGGATGACCGGCCGATCTGGGGTGAGACCACGCCGGAGGAGCGCGCCGCGCTGGCCGAGGAAGGTATTCCCGCAGTGCCGCTGCCGGCTCCGTTCGCCCCCCGGCCGCCGAAAGCCACGAAGCGCAAACAGGCGCTGAACTGAGGCCGCCGGCCCCGCGCGCTTTGCCGCGCTTGAACCTGCGGAGGCGCTTGGCTAGAAGGCGGCAGGATACCAGTTTGCGAGACGCGGAGGGGCCTTCATGGCGAGCCAGGAATATCATCGCGGTGAAATGGACATCAGCGGCCAGAAAGCGACCTGGGATGGGTTCATTGTCGGGAGCATCTGGGGCTCGCTGATCACCATCATGGTGGTTGGCTATGCAACCCTGGCAATTGCCATCGGCCTCCACTGGATCGTTGCGCTCGGGCTGATGGCAATTCTCGGATTTGGCGCGGGCGTGCTGATGAATCTGGGCGGGCGCTGGATGGCCACGGTGGTGGTCATGATTGTCCTCGCTTTGGTCGTTCAGGCTTTCATCTGGCTGTTCGGCGCGATTGTCTGAGATTTCCGGAGCCATTTAACCCGGCCTCAAAGCCTTTTCCGGCATAGCTCTTGAACTTTATCGAAAATCGCTAAAGTTTCAGAACATGCCGAATGAAGGAGGCCGCCCATTGCGCGACGCGCCGCTCGCCCTCTCGCACGTCACCAAGCGATTCGGCAGTTTTACTGCTGTGAGTAACCTCTCATTCGAGGTTCCGGCCGGACAGATTGTCGGTTTTCTCGGTCCAAACGGGGCTGGCAAGTCGACCAGCCTGCGCATGGCGCTGGGTGTCATGGCGCCGGATGAGGGCGAGGTGCGCCTGTTCGGTGCCAAGCCGGAACTGAAAAGCCTCAAGCGCGTCGGCTTCCTTCCCGAAGAGCGCGGCCTCTACAAGAAAATGACGGCGCGCGACACGATCAGCTATTTCGCGCGGCTGAAAGGTATGAGTGCCGGCGCAGCCCGGGCGCGCGCAGACGAGCTCTTGGAGACAACCGGCCTCGGGGAGTTCCGGAAGACACGTATCTCGAAACTTTCGAAGGGTATGGCGCAGAAGGTCCAGATTCTGTCGACGCTGGCGCACCGGCCCGACTTCCTGATCCTCGACGAACCCTTCTCCGGTCTGGACCCGATGAACCAGCAGACGCTGGAAGACCTGATCCGCGCAGAACATGATCGCGGCGCGACGATCCTGTTTTCGACCCATGTGATGGAGCATGCCGAACGCCTTTGCGACCGGATCGTGATGCTCGCGCGCGGGCGCAAGGTGCTCGATGGCACGCTCGACGATGCTTACGCAACGCTCGGCCGGGGCGCCCGGATCACACTGGAGCCGGGCTTTGACCTTGCCGGTGCGCTTGCGCCGAAAGGCTTTGATGTCGCCCGCTCGCTGGACAAGGGGCCGGGTGAAGCCTGGCGCGTGGCGCTCGGAGCCGGGAAAGGGCCGCAGGACGCGCTGCGTGCGGTGCTCGAGAGCGGCGCGCCGGTGATCGGCTTCCAGCCCGAAGAAGCGAGACTCCGGGACGTGTTCGTCTCGCTGGTCGGCGAGGCGGAAGCCGCGACCATCCAGGAGACCGAAACGGTGGTGGAGCTCGCCTGATGCGCAACATCTATCTGATCTTCCGGCGCGACTATCTCGGCTATGTGAAGGCCTGGGGTTTCTGGCTCAGCCTCGCGGCCGTTCCGATCTTCCTGCTGGTCGGGGCGAGCTTCGGCTATTTTGCCGCGACCTCCTCGCCGGTGCGCTATTACGCTGTGGTCGAGCCGGCGCGCGTCTACGCCGATGCCATCGAGGGCGAGTTCCAGCGCCGCGCGCGGGTCGCTGCTGAAGAAGCCGCAGCACTGGCCGAACAGATGAATATCCCGCTG
>CAYQRX010000142.1:0-7974 GCA_964419865.1 uncultured Hyphomonas sp.
GTCAGAAGCGGGCGCGTCTGGAGAACGCCGTGCAACGCCTGGGCGGCCGGCGCGCTGCGCCCGAGCCCGGCGATGCGCGCCGCATCCTCGGCAAAGATCCCCGAGATTGCCCGGGCCGCCTCATGCGCCTGACGCGCAACATCGCGGACGCCTGTCAGGAAAAACTCCAGCCAGCTTTCCCAGCGGCCCTGCTCACGGACTTCCTGAAGGAGGGCGTAATAGGTCGCGCGGTGCGTCTTGAGATAAAGGCTGAGATAAAGCAGCGGCTCGTCGAGGATTTCCTGCTCGCAAAGGTACAGCGTGATCAGGAGCCGCCCGAGACGTCCGTTGCCATCGAGGAAGGGATGGATGGTTTCAAACTGTACATGGGCGAGGCCGGCCTTGATCAGCGGCGGCAGGCCGGACCCGGTCTCATGCAGGAAGGCTTCGAGCCGGCTCATCAGGTCGAGGACATGGTCAGGCGGGGGCGGCACGAACAGCGCATTGCCCGGCCGGGTCCCCCCGATCCAGTTCTGCGAACGCCGGAATTCGCCGGGCTGTTTGGTGCTGCCCCGTCCCGATGACAGGAGGATGGCGTGCATTTCCCTCAGCAGGCGGAGCGACAGCGGGAACCCGCCACGGATACGCTCCAGCCCGTGCGTGAGCGCGGCGACATAGGTTGAAACTTCCTCGACATCATCGAGCGGCGCGCCCGGCGCGGCCTCATCTTCATAGAGGAGGAGATCGGACAGCGAAGACTGCGTGCCTTCTATCTGCGAGGAGAGGAGCGCTTCCTTCCGGACATACATGTAGAGAAAGAGCGAGGTATCGGGCGCTACATTGCGGACACCGTCCAGTCGGCCGAGCGCGAGCATTGCCTCACTGGCGAGCGCCGACACGCCTGCCAGGTCGAGCGGCGGCACGGGCGGAAGGTCCGGCGGCAGATATGCGCGCACGGCCTCTCCTGTGACGGTACTCGTCACCCATCTGCCGATACGGCTGGACTCGCCTGAACCTGTCATCCTGCTTCCTTTAATAACACCGGACCCTTATTAAAAGATAAACCACATACGTTTAATAAGGCCACATGGCAATTAAAGGGTCCAGCGCTTCAGACCGAACGCCGCCGCGGGCATTCTGAGACGGCTCGTCCTGTCCCATACCGCCGCCTGATCCCGGCTTCCGTCTGGCCCTGATCGGGCGCGCGTCACCCCTCTGACAGTCCTCGAAAAAGACGCTCTTCTCCCTCTGTTACCTGCTGGCAGTGGGAAGGGCGGGCGCGCGGTCCGCCGGCGGGGCCCAGCCCCATGCCGAACACCGGCCCACCGGATCCTCAGTGAGCCCCGCCGGGCAGGCCGTCCGGCCGGAGCGCCCCGCGCCATGCGCGGGCGGACCGCGAAACAACGTCCACTCGCTTCAGGCCACCCTCTGCCCGGGACCGGCCTCCGTGCCGAGCAGCTCCATTAGGTACCCCCCATCACGCAGGCCTTCTGCCTTGCGCACGAGATATTTCACCGCGTCCCGCAGGCCTCCCCCGTCCTGGCTCCATCCTTCAGCAACCCGTGCCTCGCCATACAGCAGGATGGCAATCTCGCGCCGCGTCATGTCCTTTGCCAGGCCATCGAGCGCGATCAGGCCGTTGCGCAGGATCTGCGTCGTCTTGGTCCAGAGCGGCACAGACAGGTCCGGCCCGTCCCCATAGAGATCGAGCACCGCTTTCTGCCCCCGCGCCATCCGTTCGTAGGTCTCAATGTCGGACACGGTGAACTTCATCCGGACGGGCTCCAGCCCGATCAGCGGCAGGCCGGTGCATTTGACCTGCACGACGCAGCCCTTGCCGCGCACCAGGAGATACTCCCGGCCGAGGTAGTCGCTGATATGGGTGATCTTCGCGATGGGGAGGGTGCGGTCCCAGAGATCGCAGGTTTCTCCCGGGCCGCGCGGGCTGCAATGGATCTCCACCTGGCCCGGGAAGGCCGCGTCGCTCCAGACGGCGTCTGCCTCAAACCCGCCCAGCGCCGGATCAGGCATAAAGACCAGCCCCCAGCGGCCGGCCAGTCTCTGTTCGGCGCGGGATTTCAGCATACGGATCGGGGCGCAGGGCGCCATCGTTTCAGAAGGCCCGAGCTCTGCACACAGAGCGTAATCCCGCCGGAACCGGGGATTACGCCGGAGATATTCCCACGCCCAGCGATCCATGGAAAGCCGCGACAGGTAATCATAGCGCGCAAGGGCCATACTCGGCGCCAGCGTGAATGTCTTCATCAGAACATCCTCCGTTTGCAACGGAGGATGCAAGAATGATTCCACTTTAGCGGGTTTTTCATTAACCCTGATTTCTGTTTGAAAAGACGGGTTCAACCTGCCCCGTGTCCCGGTGGCTGTGGCGCCTTTCGCGACCTTCCTCAAATCAAGCATTTTGCAGGACGCTGCGCGCCGTCGCGCGGGCCTGCACATAATGGCCTACGCTCCAACTCGCCAGAAGCCTCCGTCTCCGGAACACTGTGGGAAAGCTCAAGACAGGTATTTGACCGATGACGGACCATCCCGCAGACACAAGCGCCCAGCGCCGCCAGGCAATGTTGGTGACCGCCTTCTGCCCGGTTGTCCGCGCCGCGCTTCGAAACGATGCGACGCTCGAAGTGATGGCCAATCCGGACGGGAGCGTCTGGATCGAAGAAGCCGGACGCGGGCTTGTCCAGACCGGCCATGTCCTGTCTGAAGGCGACCGGGAACGTGTCATCCGGCTTATCGCCTCGGGCCTCGGCAGCCCGGCGTCCCTTAAGTCTGCGATCGTTTCAGCGGAACTCCCGGGCACGGGGGAACGGTTCGAAGGGATCCTGCCGCCGGTGTCCGCGGCGCCCTGCTATTCCATCCGGAAGCTGGCGCGCACCCCGTTCACGCTGGCGGACTATGTACGCCAGGGCGCGCTATCGCCAGCACTTGCGGGCCATCTCAAAGCGCTTGTCGCCGAGCGCGCCAACATCGTGATCGCCGGCGGCACATCCTCGGGCAAGACAAGCCTTGCCAATGCGCTGCTTGGCGAGGGCGGGTTCTGCGGGGAACGGATCGTCCTGCTGGAGGACACCCGCGAACTGACCTGCCCGGCGGCCAATCTCGTCGCCCTGCGTACCCAGGGCACCTCTGTCACGCTGCGCGACCTTGTCCGCTCGACGCTGCGCCTGCGCCCGGACCGGATCCTTGTCGGCGAGGTGCGCGGCGGGGAAGCCCTCGACCTGCTCAAGGCCTGGAACACCGGCCATCCCGGCGGGATCACCACGCTGCATGCCAATTCGGCCTCCGGCGCCCTGCGCCGGCTGGAACAGCTTACCGCCGAAGCGACGCGCGAGCCGCCGCGCGAGCTGATTGGCGAGGCGATCGATGCCGTCGTGTTCATGAGCCGCACGGGCGGCGCGCGCCGGGTGGAGGAGGCCCTCCGCGTGACCGGCTTCGACGGCCGTCATTACGTTACCCAGCCCCTTTCCACCTCCAAACCCACTCTTGTCAGACAAGGAGACATGACATGACGATGCCCAGGACCCTGGACGGCCTGCGCCGCACCGGCGAGGCCGCCCTCCTCTTCACGCTCGCCGCGAGCCTCGCCCTGCCCGCCCAGGCGGCTGGGACCGGCATGCCCTGGGAAGGCCCCCTCGACCAGATCCTCTCCTCGATCGAAGGGCCGGTCGCGCGGATCGTCGCGGTGATCATCATCACCCTGACGGGTCTCACCCTGGCCTTCGGAGAGACCTCCGGCGGCTTTCGCAAGCTGATCCAGATTGTGTTCGGGCTGTCGATCGCCTTTGCCGCGACCAGCTTCTTCCTGACTTTCTTTTCATTCGGCGGCGGGGTGCTGGTCTGATGATCGAGGGCTTTGAAATTCCGCTGCACCGCTCCCTGACCGAGCCGGTCCTGATGGCCGGCGCGCCGCGCAACCTCGCGATCACGATCGGCACGCTGGCGGCCGCTGTGGGCCTTGGCCTGCAGCTCTGGATCCCGGGCTTGGCTGTCTGGCTCACCGGGCATTCGGCGGCGGTTTTCCTGGCCCGCCGGGACCCTGACTTCATGGCGACGCTGCTGCGCGCGCTCCGGCACAAGGAACACCTCTCATGCTGAACCTTTCTGAATACGCCGCCCGCCCGCGGCTTCTCGCCGACTACCTGCCCTGGGCGGCGCTGGTGGCGCCCGGTGTCGTGCTCAACAAGGACGGCGCGTTCCAGACCACGTTCCGCTATCGCGGGCCTGATCTTGAGAGCTCGACCGAGCCGGAACTGATCGCGGTGATGGCGCGGGTCAACAACGCGCTCCGCCGGTTCGGATCGGGCTGGGCGCTCTTCTTCGAGGCCTCGCGCGAGGAAGCCGGTGACTATCCGTCCTCGGATTTTCCGGATCCTGTTTCCTGGCTCGTCGATGAGGAGCGCGGCGTCACGGCTGAAGAAGGCGGCGCCCGGTTTGAGAGCGCCTATTATCTCACCCTGCTCTGGCTGCCGCCGCCCGATACCAATGCCCGCGCAGAGAAGGCGCTGATCGAGCGGCCGGAACGCCCAAGCGGCGCCGGATGGCGCGACCGGCTGCTGGTCTTCCGGCAGCAGGCCGAGCGCACGTTTGATCTCCTCTCATCCGCCCTTTCCGAGATCGCGCCGCTCTCGGACGAGGAGACCCTGACCTATCTGCATGCCTGCATTTCCAGCCGGCGCCATAAGGTCGTCGCGCCCGAGATCCCCGTCTTCCTCGATGCAATCCTCGCCGACGAACCGTTCACCGGCGGACTGGAACCTCGGATCGGGGACGCGCATCTGCGCGTCCTGACAATCCTTGGCTTTCCCGGCTCAACGGTGCCGGGCCTGCTGGATGAGCTCAACCGCCAGGGCTTTGCCTATCGCTGGTCGACGCGGTTCATCGCGATGGACAAGGCCGAAGCCGAGAAAGTCCTTGGCCGCAAGCGCCGGCACTGGTTTTCCAAACGCAAATCGGTGGCCGCCGTCCTTCGCGAGACGATGTTCAATGAGCCTGCCACGCTGCTTGATACCGACGCCGACAACAAGGCGCGCGACGCTGATGCCGCCCTGCAGGAGCTTGGGTCTGATCTTGTCGCCTATGGCTATGTGACGACCACGCTCACCGTTACGGGCGGTGATCCGCAAACCGCCGGAGACCGCGCCCGTCAAGCCGAGCGCATCATCAATGGCAAGGGCTTCACGGTGATCGCCGAGACCCTCAACGCGGTCGAAGCCTGGCTCGGCAGCCTGCCCGGTCATGTCTACGCCAATGTCCGTCAGCCGATCCTCAACACGCTGAACCTCGCCCATATGGTGCCGCTTTCGGCGGTCTGGGCGGGCGACCGGCAGAACAGGCATCTTGGCGCCCCGGCCCTGATCGAAGCGCGGACGGACGGAACCACGCCCTTCCGGCTGAACCTGCATGCCGGGGATGTCGGCCATACGCTGATCCTCGGCCCGACGGGGGCGGGCAAATCGGTCCTGCTCTCGATGCTCGCGCTGCAATGGCAGCGCTACGCCCGCGCGCAGGTCTTCGTCTTCGACAAAGGCCGCTCGGCCCGCGCCGCCGTGCTCGGCATGGACGGGGTCCATCTCGATCTCGGGGGCGCAAGGCGCCCCCGGCTCCAGCCGCTCAAGGACATTGACCAGCCGGCAGAAGCGGGCTTTGCGGCCGACTGGCTCGCCGGCCTGATGGAAGGAGAAGGCGTCCGCCTGACGCCGGCGCTCAAGGCGCGGCTCTGGGAAGGGCTCACCTCGCTCGCCTCGGCGCCGCCACCTGAACGCACGCTGACGGGCCTCGTCCTCCTGCTCCAGGATGAGATCCTCAAAACCGCGCTGCATCCGTTCACGCTGGCAGGCCCGCATGGCCACCTGCTCGACGGGGACGATGAAGACCTCGCCCTCGCCTCCGTTACCTGTTTCGAGATGGAAGACCTGATGCAGCAGGGCGCGGCCGCTTCGGCGGTGCTGACCTACCTCTTCCACCGGCTTGAAGCCTGCTTTGACGGGCGCCCGACGCTGCTGATGCTGGACGAGGCCTGGCTCTTCCTCGACGCGCCGGTTTTCGCCAGCCGCCTGCGCGACTGGCTGAAAACCCTCCGTAAAAAGAATGTCGCGGTGGTGTTTGCCACCCAGTCGCTGGCTGACATCCGCGCCAGCGCGATTGCCCCGGCGATCCTTGAAAGCTGCCTGACCCGCATCTTCCTCGCCAATGAGCGCGCCCTGGAGCCTGAGACCCGCGAGACCTATCACCGTTTCGGGCTCAATGCGCGCCAGACCCAGATCATCGCGGGGGCGACGCCCAAGCGCGACTATTATGTCCAGTCGCCCAGGGGCTGCCGGCTGTTCGACCTCGATCTCGGCCCGGTCGCGCTTGCCTTTGCCGCCGCCGGCACCCCCGAAGACCAGGCCCTGCTCGACCGGGTGATGGCCGAGACCGAAGGGGACGGGTTCGCGCAGACCTGGCTGCATGAAAAGGGCCTGCCCTGGGCGGCAGACCTCCTCGCCCACTGGCCCGGCCATCGGGGCTCGCCTAGTTCGCCGCCCGCGCCCTCCGCCCTGCCGCGTCATCTTTCCGCTGCTGAATGAGGCCGCTCATGAAACGCCCCCTCGCCGCCCTCCTCTTCACGGCCGCGCCGCTGATCGCCCTGCCACTTTCCGGCATTCTCGCCCCGCCGGCGGCGGCGCAGGTCACGGTCTATGACCCGGCCAATCATGCCCAGAACATCCTCCAGGCCGTGCGCGCCCTGCAGGAGCTGGAAGGCCAGCTGCAGCAGCTCGCCCATGAGATCGAGATGCTGGAGAACATGGCCCGCAATCTCGAAACCCTCCCCGTCTCCGTCGCCGAAAGCATCATCGGCCAGCGGATAATCCGGATAGAGGAGCTGCTACGCGAGGCCCGCGGCATCGGGTATTCGGTGGAGGCGATCGAACGCGACTATGAAACGACGTACCCGGAGCGCTATGGCGCCCCGCCCTCCCAGGCCGTGCTGGTGGCAGACGCCCGCGCCCGCTGGCGCCAGTCGCGCGACGCCTTCCGCGAAGCCCTGACCATCTCTGCCGCCGCGCTGGAAGACAATGAAACCGACGCCGCCGCCATCCGCAGCCTCGTCACCCAGAGCCAGGACGCGGCCGGCGCGCTGCAGGCCGCCCAGGCGGGCAATGAACTCGCCGCGATGACCCATCAGCAGCTGATGCAGCTGGAAGCGATGCTGGCGGCCCAACACCGCGCGCAGGCGCTCGAAGAGGCCCGCAAGCTCGCCGAAGCCGAACGCGGCCGGGCGCGGCTGTCGGCGTTCCTCGGCGCAGGAGACTGAGACGATGGAAGAGATGGACGTTATCGACCAGTTCCTGGCGACTTTCATCGCCTATATCGATAGCGGGTTCGGCCTCCTCGCCGGGGATGTCGCCTATCTTACGTCCACGCTGATTGTCCTCGACATCACCCTGGCCGGGCTTTTCTGGGCGCTGTCAGAAAACGCCGACGTCATCGCCGGGCTGATAAAGAAGGTCCTCTATGTCGGCTTCTTCGCCTTCCTGCTGGGGAACTTCGCGGTCCTCTCCCAGATCATCTTCGAGAGCTTCGCCGGGCTCGGCCTGACGGCGGGCTCCAGCCTGATAACAGCGGAAGACCTGATGCGGCCGGGCTTCATCGCCGGGGTGGGGTTCAACGCCGCCCTGCCGCTGCTGGAAGAAGCCGGCCAGCTGATGGGCCCCATCGCTTTCTTTGAAAACTTCGTGCTGATCTCGGTACTGCTGCTCGCCTGGGCGGTCATCATGATTGCCTTCTTCGTCCTGGCTGTGCAGCTCTTTGTGGCCATCCTGGAATTCAAGCTGGTGACGCTGGCCGGGTTCGTGCTCGTGCCCTTCGCGCTCTGGAACAAGACCGCCTTCCTGGCCGAACGCGTGCTGGGCAATGTCATCACTTCGGGGCTGAAGCTGATGGTCCTCGCCATCATCATCGGCATCGGCTCGACGCTCTTTGCGACGATCACCGACG
>CAYQRX010000143.1:0-3176 GCA_964419865.1 uncultured Hyphomonas sp.
GATGCAGAAGAAGGCGTCCTTCGTGCACCAGCGGATATCGCCGGCGGTGATCATGTCGATGGCGCCGCCGATGACGCCGCCATGGCAGGCGAAGAGGACGGGGACGCGCGCTTCTTCCATACAGTTGAAGGACTGCTGGATGGTTTTGACATTCGAGCGGAAGGCTTCGGCGGCGACGTAGCGATCCTGCGGACCGGGCGGGCGCGGGCCGGTGAAGACGGTGGTGTCCATGCCGGCGGAGAAATGCTTGCCGGTGGAGGAGATAACGATGACGCGGGCGAGGGCGTTGTTGTCGATGGTGCGGACGATTTCCGGCAGTTCATTCCAGAACGCCTTGTTCATCGTGTTCATCGCCTCGGGGCGCGACATCTGGATATGTGCGACCTTGTCCTCGATGGTCACCTTGAAGGCTTCGTAATTGTCTTTCAGCATGTGCGTTCCTCCGGTTGAGGAGGAGTGTAGCAGGCGAAGGCGGCGCGGCGAGGGGTGACGCCGGGGGAGGGTCAGGCCCTGACCGCTTCGGCCTTTACCGGCCGGGTCAGCAGGGCGAGGATGGCCTCATTGACACTGATCTCGCCCTCGATGACGGCGGCGACGGCGAAGGAGATCGGCATTTCGATGCCTTTCACCTGCGCAAGCTGGCGCAGGACGGGCGCGGTGGCGACACCCTCGGTCACCGAATGGCGAGCGCCGAGCACATCGGCCAGCCTTTCGCCTTTGCCGAGCGCCAGGCCGAGCGACATGTTGCGGCTGGTCTCCGAGGAACAGGTCAGCACAAGATCGCCGAGGCCGGAGAGGCCGGTCAGTGTTTCCGCCTCTGCGCCGAGGGCGAGGGCAAGGCGCGTCATCTCGGCATAGCCGCGCGCGATCAGGGCAGCATGGGCGGAGCGGCCTAGGCCTTTGCCGAGCGCGATGCCGCAGGCGATGGCGAGCACATTCTTCACCGCCCCGCCAATCTCCGTTCCCAGAAGGTCCGTTGCCAGATAGGGCCGGAAGGTGGGGGTGGAGATGGCCTGAATAAGCTCGGCGCCACGCTCGGCGTCCGTCATCGCGAAGGTGACCGCGGTCGGTAGGCCGCGCGCCACGTCGATCGCAAAACTCGGGCCGGACATGACCGCTGGCAGGGCATGGGGGAGTTCTTCGGCCAGCACTTCGGTCATGAACTTCATGCTGGAAAGCTCGATCCCCTTGGAGCAGAGCACGACCGGTGTACCGGGCTTGAGGGAAGGGGCCAGCGCGCGCAGCGTCGTGCGCGTATGCTGGGCCGGCGCTACGGCGAACAGCGCGTCGGCGGCGGCGAGGTCTGCCAGCGACGTCGTCGCACGGATCTCGGGCTTGAGGGGGATGCCGGGCAGGAAGACGGTGTTCTCACGGGCCGTGTTGATGGCGCTGGCCACGTCGGGCTCCAGCGCCCAGAGCAGCACGGACTGGCCCTCGCGGGCCAGCATCTGCGCGATGGCAGTGCCCCAGGCGCCAGCGCCGATGACGCCGAAGGTCTTGAAATGCGTTGTCATGACGCCGTTGTGGCGCAGGCCGGGGCGGGGGGCAAGCGGGGGAGCGGTATCGGGACTAAACGAAAACGAACGTCCCGTTCTCGTCCGCTACGTTCACGCGGACCTTGCGACCGACGGGGCTGGCGTCCTCGCGCAGCACGCCGAGTTCGCCGCCGCCGGCATTGTTGGCGATGATGCGCCGGCCATCGGCCAGGCGGGCGAAAATGATGCCGCGTTCGGGGCCCTCCTTGCCATGGGTGACAGTAAAGGTTTCCAGAGTGGCTTCGCAGTCCTCGGCGGCGAGAGTGACCTGTTCCTTTGGCTTGGCCGCTGGCTCGGCGGGCGTGAAGGACTTCGGCGCCGTGGTGGAATAGATACCGGCGGATTCCTTGGTCATCCAGCCGCCATTGGCGAGGACGAGGCCGAAATCACCGGGGTTCCGGCGAAGCGTCGCAGCCATCTCGGCAATGCCGTGCAGGGAGTAATTGTTTCCCGGCCCGCCGAAGAAAGGCAGCCCTCCGGTCAGCGTCAGGGCGCGCTGGTCCCTCTTCGGATCAATTCCGAGCGCGGCTGCGCCGGAGAACACCGCGCAGGGGAAGCAGGAGTAGAGGTCGAGATGTTTCATTTCCGCCGCGCTCTTGCCTGCCTGCTGGAGTGCGCGGGAGACGGCCACATCCATCGCCCAGGACCGGTCGAGCACAGGCCGCACGGAGATGTGGTCGTCACCGGCATCGCCGCCGCCATGCAGGTAGACGCGCTTACCATCCGGAATGCCGAGGGCATCAGCTTTGGAAGATGAAACGAGGATCGCGGCGGCGCCCTGGTTCACGGCGTCCTGCGCGATGAACCATTTCAGGAACGGGTCGGCATATTCGTAATTCTCGCGGGACGGCGTGGCGAGAAACTCAACCGAATGTTCCTGCGGGAACTGCGCATAAGGGTTCTTCGCCGCCACCGCAGAGAAGGGCTGGAACAGCTCTGCCATTGCGCGGCGCTGGCCCGAACGGGTGCGCCCCTCGCGGGCTGCGATGGCGTTTTCGAACATGCCGTAGAAATAGGCGGGGGTGACGAGGCCGTGTTTGATCTCGGGGCGCGAGAGCAGCATCGGGCCGAGACCGCGGTCTTCGAAGGCACGGTCATTGCTATCGGCCCAGTTGATATCTACTCCGTTCCGGCGCGCGCCCTTGGAGGCACGGTTGGCTTCCGAGCCGGAAATAAGCACGGCCTCGAACTCGCCGGCATGGATACGGGCGGCGAACTCGTTGACGAGGGCCTGCGGGCTTTGTCCGCCAACGGATTCATAGACGAGGTGGCGCGGATTTGTGCCGGTCTCGCGGGCGAGGGTGCCGGGCAGATTCGTATTGTGGCCATGCGGGTGGCGGTCGCCGGGCACGGAGTCCTCGAAGATGCGCACGACTGCAAGGGCGTCGATGGCGCCGGCGATGCCGCTCGCCCCGGTGTCAGCGAGCGCCGCATTCGAGGCATCCGCCATCAGCGACAGGGGCGAGGGTGCCCCGGCAGCGCCGGCCTTGCCATCCCACTGGCTCATGGCCTGGCCAACACCGACCAGAACCGGAAGATCACCCTTTGCCATGCCGCTCGCTCCGTTTCGTCTTCAATTGCCGCGCCGGGTTTAGCGCGCGCGGACCGGGCGCCGGAAGCCCCGACGCCGGGGAAGGGCCT
>CAYQRX010000143.1:3186-7970 GCA_964419865.1 uncultured Hyphomonas sp.
CCCCGGGTAAGGCTGGGTCCAGAACGGCGGTGAGATGGTTGCCTTTCAGCGGCTGGTAGCGTGCGCCGGGGATCTTCGCCGCGAGGGCGGGGCCGGAGCCATTGTCGAGATCGTCGTCGCCTGTGAGCACCAGCGCCGGCACATCGAAGGTCGCGAGCAGGTCGGCTGGCGTGTAGGTGCGCGCGGAGAGGGCGCCGAGATACCCGGAAAGGCGGCCCCCCGTAGCCTTCGCGCGGGCGAGGATGGCCTTGGCGGCGGGGGTGTCCTTGCCGGCCAGGGCCTCCTCGATGGCGGCACGGAAGGCGGTGTTGCGGTCGGTATTGTGCTCGTCTGCAACGGCATCGCCGATACCGCCGAGAATCAGGCGGCCGGTCTTGCGGCTGAGGAGGTGGAAGCGCAGCGCCGAAATGGCCCCCATGGAGTAGCCGACGGTGGCCAGCGGCGTTTCGCCCAGATGTCTCGTCAGAGCGATCTGGTCGCGGGCGATAGCGTCGGCCGGCCAGTCTTCGGGCGGGGCCTCAAAGGGCGAGGCGCCATGGCCGCGCAGGTCCGGCGCGATGACACGGTAGCCTGCGGCGGCGATCTCCTGCGCAATGCCGGGCTGCAGCCAGTTCATCTCCGCATTGCCGGAAAAGCCATGCAGGAGGAGGACGGCCGGACCGGAGCCGAGGTCATGGTAGCTGATGGGTGTGCCATCGAAGGAGGAATATCGGTTCATGGCAGGAGTATTGGCGATACGGCGCGAGAAACAAGGCGGCTGTTCGCAAGTAAGGGTTCGATGAAATTTCACGGATCGGCCAAACCATAATTTTCAAGGTTTCGGGTAATCTCAGCCAATCTTGGGATACCGAAGAGTTCTGTATTGTGCTGCGACTTAAACGGGTCATCGCTCTACTTTTGAACCAATACCGGTTGCAGACGGACGATATGGACCTTTGCCGGGCCCAGTTCCGCGAATTCGTGCATCAGGTTCCCCTGATGTACGTTATTCTCTCCTGGAACGCGGTCGCCGTTGCTTTCACATACCGCGACCATGCCGGGTCGATCCTGAGTTGTGGTGTTGCGCTGGTATTGTGCGCTGTTGCGGCGATCAGGGGACATTGGTGGACCCGGAACGGCCAGCGCAACTTTTCGGACGCCGAAATCATCCGTCAGATTCGCAGGACCGGCCTGCTGGCGATCATCCTTACAGCAATGTTCACCGGCTGGGCGATTACCCTTTATCCTCATGGGGACATGCAGGCAAAAGCGCATCTGACCTTTTTCCTGGCCCTCACCCAGATCAGCTCGGTTTTCTGTCTGTTCCCGCTGCGCTCTGCGGCCCTCTCGGTCGCGACTGTCGCCACGGTCCCTTTCTTCATCTTCTTCTCGCTGGCCGATGGCGGCCGGATGATGCCTGAGGCGATCATGCTGAGCCTGGTGGCCAGCGGGATGGTTGTGATCCTCTACAAGTACAACAATACATTCTCAAAGCTCATCCGGTCCCGGAAAATCCTCCGACAACGTCAGCTGGAAACCCAGAAGCTGAGTGATGAAAACCGGCGTATCGCGTTCACGGACCCGCTGAGCGGGCTGCCCAACCGGCGTGCCTTGCTGTCACGGCTTGAGGAAATCTCGGGTCTGCCGCGCGAAGCGCCCGGACGTCTTGCGGTTGTATTCATCGACCTCGACGGGTTCAAGGAGATCAATGACTTTCACGGGCACCAGCTGGGCGATCAGCTGATCACCGAAGTTGGCCGGACGCTCTCCCAGCTCCGCTGCGGACAGGCGATGCTTGTGCGCATGGGCGGTGACGAGTTCGCGCTGCTGATAGAAGGCGCAAACGCCGGTGAGGAAGCGGAGCGGTTCTCGGCCGGGGCTCTTGAGCGCCTGACACAAGCCCAGACCATTCTGGGCCGGCAGTTGCAGATTGGTGCCAGTATTGGTGTAGCGGTCGATGCGGATGGGACAACAGACCCGTTCGAGCTTCTGCGTCGCGCGGATACGGCGATGTACGCGGTCAAGGCGCATGGCAAGCGCGGGGTAAAATTTTACGACCCGGCCCTCGACGAAGGAAGGTTGTGGCGCCACCAGATCGAGCAGGAGATCGCCGATGGGCTCGGACGCTGCGAGTTTGATGTTGTCTACCAGCCGATCGTGGATGCCCGGACCGGGGAAGCGGTCTGCGTCGAGGCGCTCGTGCGCTGGCCGGGACGGCCGGCCGGCGCTCTGAGTCCGGACGAATTCATCGGGATTGCGGAAGGCAGTGGGACCATCCAGGCCCTTGGCATGTATGTGTTGGAACGCGCCTGCCGTGAAACCCGCGATGTCGACGGGCTGCGGCTTAGCGTCAATGTCTCGCCGACCCAGTTCAACAATCCGGATTTCTGCAGCCATGTGCAGGATATTCTTGCCTTGACGGGATTTCCGCCTGACCGGCTGCAGCTCGAAATAACCGAGCGCCACCTGATCGATTATCCGGAGCGCGCCTCCCTTGCGATCGATACGTTGAGAGATCTCGGTGTCCGCTTTGCGCTTGATGATTTCGGAACCGGCTTCACTAGTATCGCCTACCTGCAGTCTTTCGGATTCAGCTGTGTGAAGATCGATCGCTCGTTGACGAAGCGGCTGGAGCACGACCCGAAGGCTGGGTTCCTCATCTCTGGGCTGATCCAGATGGCCAGGGGGCTCGATGTCAGCGTCGTCGCTGAGGGCGTCGAAAATGAGGGGCTTGCGTCGTCGCTGAGAATGTCGGGATGCCGGCACCTTCAGGGTTATCATTTCGGGCGTCCCGGCCCGCTACACAAGATCGTCGAGAGCCGGAAGGCGGCTTCTCGCGGCACCGCCGCAGCCTGAACACTCGGGGTGCAGGCCAGCATAGTGAGAGCAGCGTCCCGGACCGGCCCTCAGGACCGTCCGGGACCGCGGGCTCAGAGAACGTCCAGCATCTCCGCGACCAGCGGGTGTCTGACAACGTCTGCCGCTTCGAGCTTGATCACCGCGGCGCCGGAGAGGGCTTCGAGGCGTTCGGCCGCTTTGGCGAGGCCGGAGAATTCCGGCAGGAGGTCCGACTGGTTCGGGTCGCCGGTAATCACCATGGTCGAGTGCCAGCCGAGCCGGGTCAGCAGCATCTTGAGCTGGGTGTAGGTGCAGTTCTGCGCCTCGTCGATGACGATGAAGGCGTTGTTGAGCGTGCGCCCGCGCATGAAGCCGATGGGGGCGATCTCGATGATGCCTTCGGCGAGCATGTGCTTCAGCTGGCCCGGCGAGAGCCGGTCGGTCAGCGCATCGTAGAGCGGGCGGAGATAGGGGGCGAGCTTGTCCTCCATGCCGCCAGGCAGGAAGCCGATCTGTTCGCCGGCTTCGACGGCGGGCCGTGAGAGCACGATCTTCGAGACCTTGCCTTTCTGCAGCGCTTCGACCGCCTTGCAGATGGCGAGGTAGGTCTTGCCGGTGCCCGCCGGGCCGAGGGCGCAGACGAGGGCATGGGTGTCCATGGCATTCATCAGCTGCGCCTGGTTCTCCGAGCGCGGCTTGACGGTCTTCTGGTAGCGCTGCGTGCGTTCCGGCGCCTGCATGTTGGTGATCGTGTCGCTGTCGTCCGGGTGCCAGCCACGCCGGCCGCCCTCGATGGCATGGAGATGTGGTCCCTTGCCGCGTGCCGGTTCATCGAACCAGGCTGAAGGCCGCACTTCGGATGCGGACTTCATGCGCTTTGCGGCGTTGCGTTTACCCATGGGAGGTCTCCTTGGTTGCAGGCAAGAAAAAAGCCGCTGGCGAAACTGCGCAGCGGCCCGGTGGAGCGAGGAAATTGGAGGGCGCCGTCCCCGAAGGCGGCGAGCCCGTGTCCGGAAGGGGCGCTTCCGGCGGTGAGGTGAGAATGGGCACCAATCGAGCCATTGCCTCTCCGAATCTGCAATGACTATACACTAACAGTATTATTGGACGGTTAAGTGACATTCCGCAGGCGAAATATTCTGCGGGCAGGAAGGAGTGCCGGATGGCGATTTACGAACTTGACGGGGGCAGGCCCACACTGCCGCAGAGCGGCAATTTCTGGATTGCGCCGAGCGCGGAAGTGATGGGCAATGTGATCCTGAAGGAGAATGCCTCTGTCTGGTATGGCTGTGTCCTGCGCGGCGACAACGACCCGATAATCATTGGGGAAAATACCAACGTTCAGGATCTGAGCGTCATCCATACGGATATCGGCGCGCCGGTCACGATTGGGGCGAACGTCACCATCGGCCACCGCGCCATCCTGCACGGCTGCGAGATCGGCGACGACACGCTGATCGGTATGGGCTCGACGATCCTCAACCGGGTCAGGATTGGACGAAATTGCATCATCGGCGCCAACGCCCTGATTCCTGAGGGAAAAGAGATCCCTGACAACTCCCTGGTGATGGGCGCGCCGGGAAAAGTGATCAAAGATGTATCAGAGGTGCAGCTTCAGGTGATCAAGATGTCGGCCCACCATTATGTCGAGAACTGGCAGCGCCACAAAGCGGGCATGAAGCTGATCGGGTGAGCACCGCTAGCGGAGCGATGCGTTCCAGACCGGGCCGACGGCCGCGGCCATGTCCTCCTCGAAATTCACCCAGCCGAGGCGGGCCTCGCGGGCTTCCAGCACCATGATCTGGGCGGTCTTCGGCAGCGCGGCGGCGAGCGCCTCGCGGATTGCGGCGAGCGGCTGGCCGGAGCGCAGCACCCAGGTGCCTGGCATCGCCTGCACATGTTTGCCAAGCGCATTGAGACAGCCGGGCATGTCGTGCCACAGCGCCGCCACAGCCGGCGCACGCGCT
>CAYQRX010000144.1:0-7970 GCA_964419865.1 uncultured Hyphomonas sp.
GCAGGCTACAAGCGCCTCGCGCGAAATGACCGTGCGGGTGGCGCGGTCGTGCTCGCCAACTGCTGGGCGCATGCACGCCGCGCCGGTCAGCGGGCTGTGAGCAGTTCTCCCAAGCGCGCTTGTCAGCGCCCGGTCGGCTTGTAGTAGCTGCAGAGTGCGCCGATTATTTCTTCCGCGATCCCGGGGCTGCAGCGATAGTAGATGGTCTGGCCGTCCCGGCGACTTTCGACCAGACCTGCGGCCCGCAGTTTTGCAAGGTGCTGCGAAACGGCGGAGGGGGACTGGCCCGTCATTGCGGCGAGCCGGTTGACCGGCAGTTCTCCGTTGCCGAGGGCGCACATGATCCGTAGGCGCGTTTCGCTTGCCATGGCTTTCAGCGCGTTCACCGCCTCATGTGCCCGCTCCGAGAGCGCCGCGAAAGTGTCGGCATCCTTGTCCGGCCGCCCGTTATGCATAGTCGGCTCGACCTTCTGCGGGCTTTTCTTCCGCTTGCCTTGGGCGCGCTGGCGGCGTCCAGTCCGGCCCGCGCAGTGCCACATAGATCGCCGGGATTACCAGCACCGTCAGGGCGGTGGAGGAGGCCAGGCCAAACAGCAACGAGATGGCGAGGCCCTGGAAGATGGGATCGGTCAGGATCACGGCGGCCCCGATCATCGCCGCGAGCGCGGTCAGGAGGATCGGTTTGAAGCGGATCGCTCCGGCATCGAGCAGCACGTCCCGCAACGGGGTGTGCGCATCGGTCCGGTGGCGGACGAAATCCACCAGCAGGATCGAGTTGCGCACGATGATGCCGGCGAGCGCAATGAAGCCGATCATCGAAGTGGCGGTGAACGCGGCGCCGAACAGCCAGTGGCCGATCATGATGCCGATCAGCGTCAGTGGCACCGGCGTCAGGATGATCAGCGGCACACGAAAGGTGCCGAACTGGGCGACGACCAGGATATAGATGCCGATCAGCGCGACGCCGAAGGCCATCCCCATGTCGCGGAAAGTGACATAGGTGACTTCCCATTCTCCGTCCCAGAGCAGGGTGGTGACGGTTTCATCATCCGGCTGGCCATACAGGCGCACGATGGGCATTTCGAGCCCTTCTGCGGCCCAGTCATGTGCCTTGATACGGTCCTGGATCTCGAACATGCCATAGATCGGCGCCTCGAACCGGCCGGCCAGTTCGCCCATCACCATGTCGGCGAAATGGCCGTCGCGGCGGAAGAGGGTCGGCGAGCCGGCTTCCTCATGCGCATCAACCAGGGCGCCGAGTTCGATCGGCACGGCGTCGGTGCCTGCCAGGCGGCGGGGCACGGGGATGGCGGCGGTCGCTTGTGTCCAGCTGCGCTCGGACCGGGGCAGGTAGACGCGGATGTTCAGCGGATCGCGGCCTTCGCCGCGCGGGCTGACGCCGACGGTCTGGCCATGGAAAGCCAGCGCGATCGTGTCGAGAATATCCTGCTGCAACACGCCGGCATCGGCCGCGCTCGGTTCGTCGATGCCGAAGGTCAGGCGCGGGGCGCGCTCGCCGATGGAATTGTCGACATCGACGATGAAGTCGGTCTCCTCGAACATGCGCTCGATCACGGCGGCAGTCTGGCGCCGGGCTTCCGGCGTCGGCCCGTAGATCTCCGCCATCAGCGTCGACATCACCGGCGGGCCTGGCGGCACTTCGACCACCTTCACGCGCGTTCCCTCCGGCAGCGGCACCGCCAGCAGGCGCTCGCGCAGGTCGAGGGCGATGTCATGGCTCGCGCGCTTGCGGTATTCTTTTTTCGACAGGTTCACCTGCAGGTCGCCGAGTTCCGGGCTCTGGCGCAGGAAATAGTGGCGCACCAGCCCGTTGAAATTGAACGGGGCGGCGGTGCCGGCATAGGCCTGGATCGTCTTGACCTCCGCCACCGGGCCGATGGCATCGGCGAGGGCGAAGAGTACCCGCTCGGTATCCTCAAGCGCGGCGCCTTCCGGCAGGTCGACGATTACCTGGATTTCCGACTTGTTGTCGAAGGGCAGCAGCTTCACCGGCACGGCGCGGGTGACGAACAGCATCAGCGACATCAGCGTGACAAGGCCGACGATGATCAGGAAGGCCCAGGAGTTCCGCTTCGAGGCGACGATCGGCGCAGCGACGCGCCGGTAAAAGCCGCTTAGCCGTGTTTCGGCATGTTCGCCATCATGTCCGCCATGGCCGGTATGCACCGGGGCGCGCCCGGCAATCTTCATCATCAGCCAGGGCGCGATGCCGACGGCGATGAAGAAGGAGAACAGCATCGCCGCTGAGGCGTTCGCTGGGATCGGCGCCATGTAAGGGCCCATCAGCCCGGATACGAACATCATCGGGAGCAGCGCGGCGATCACGGTGAGGGTGGCGATGATCGTCGGATTCCCGACTTCGGAAACGGCCTCAATGGCTGCCTGAACACGCGTGCGACCATCCTTCATCGCCCAGTGGCGGGCGATGTTCTCGATGATGACGATGGCATCATCGACCAGGATACCGATGGAGAAGATCAGGGCGAACAGGCTGACGCGGTTGATCGTGTAGCCCATCATCAGCGAGGCAAAGAGGGTCAGCAGGATCGTGGTCGGGATGACCACCAGCGTCACCAGTGCCTCGCGCCAGCCGATGCTGAAGGCGATCAGGATAACGATCGACACCGTCGCAAGGCCGAGATGGAACAGAAGTTCGTTGGCCTTGTGGTTGGCGGTGTCGCCATAGTCGCGCGTCACCTCGACATTCAGGCCCTCGGGAATGAGATTGCCCTTCAGTGCTTCGACCCGGTCGAGAATCGACTGCGAGACCACCACGGCATTCGCGCCGGGGCGCTTGGCCAGCGCGATGGTCACGGCCGGGGCGGTGGAGAAGCTGCCATCGTCCTGGTGCTTCAGGGTCCAGACGCGCGCATCGGTTTCGGCGCCGGCGACACGCACATTCGCAACATCGCTCAGATACACGACCCGGCCGCCCGCTCCGCGGATCTGCAGGCGCTCCAGCTCATGCACCGCGTTGATCCGGTCGCCGGCCTGCACGATCATCGAGCGGCCGTCCTGATGCGCCCGGCCGGACGGCCATGCGGCGGCGGCCTGCTGCACGCTCTGCACCAGTGTCTGCAGCGAGACGCCCTGTGCGGCGAGGGCCTGGATATCCGGCTCGACCCGCAGCTCCAGAGGGCGCCCGCCGATCACATCGGTGAGGCCGACATCGTCCACTTTCATCAACTCATTGCGCAGCTCGTCGGCCAGCATCCGCAGCGATGTGTCATTCCAGACATCGCCTGTCGTCTCGTCCGGCGACAGGGTCAGCGTCACGATCGGCACATCATTGATGCCGCGTCCGACGACCAGCGGCATCGGCACGTCATAGGGAATCGAATCGAGATTGGCGCGGATCTTCTCATGCACCCGCAGGATCGCATTATCGGCATCGGTGCCGACCTTGAACCGCGCCGTCACCAGCGCGCCGTCATCGCGTGTCTGGGAGTAGACATGGTCGACATCCGGGATCGCCATGATGATACTCTCGAGCGGCTTGGACACCTGTTCGACCGCATCCGCCGCCCTAAGGCCCGGCGCGGCGACCATGATGTCGACCATCGGCACGGAGATCTGGGGTTCTTCCTCCCGCGGGATCGTGAGCAGGGCGATCAGGCCAACGGCCAGCGCCGTCAGCAGGAAAAGCGGCGTCAGCGGCGACCGGATGGTCGAGCGCGTGATGGAGCCCGAGAGATCGGCTTTCATGGGACTTATTCCGGTTTCTGGATACGGTCGCCGGGCTTCAGGCCCGAGAGGATTTCATACTGGCCGGCAGCGTCGACCACGGGGGCGGCAAGGGCGACCGGCGCGTCGACGAACCGCTCGCCGACCTGCACGCGGACGAAATCGACCCCGAACCTTGTGGAGACATATTCCTTCGGGATACGGATCGCGCGGCGCTCACCGACCGGGGCGAGCACATCCACGCGCTCGCCGAACAGGGCCGTCAGCCCGCCCTGCACGGTGGCATCGGCAATCACCGAGCCCTGGCGCAGTTCCGGATAGACGCGGACGATGGTGGCGGTGCGGATTTCGTCAGAACGTGAGGGCAGGCGCAGCGAGATCGTCTCGCCCTCGGCAATCGTGGCGGCATGGCGCTCGGGCAGGGCGAGGCGGACGATGCCATTGACGGTGGCAAAGGTTGCCAGCACCTCACCCGGCGAAACGACCGAGCCCTGGACCACGTTCACCGCTGTCACATGCGCGTCGGCGGGGGCAAGAATGCGGCCTTCGGCCTCGCGGGCCGACAGGGCGCGGCGCTCCGATTCGGCCGAGGACAGGTTGCGCTGCAGCACATCCAGCGCCGTCTTCTGTTCATCCAGCCGTGCCCGCGGGAAAAAGCCCTGCGCAAACAGCGCTTCATTGCGGGCGACATCTTCCTCCGCCTGACGGATCTGTGCGCGCAGCGCCTCGATGCGCGAGGACAGCGAGGCGAGTTGCGGGCGCAGCGTGTCATCGGTTACGACGGCAACCACCTCCCCGGCCTTGACGATCTGGCCTTCGGAAATGCTCAGCCGTGTGACGACGCCCTGCAGGCGCGAGCGGGCCGTCGCCGTGTCGCCGGCCTCGATGCGGGCGATCACCGGGCGATAGTCGACGACGATCGACTCCTCGACACTCAGTGTCTGTGCGACTCCGGCCGAGGGAAGGACGAAAAACGCGGTGATCGCGGCAAGCGCGCGAAGCTCAGTAACGGCCATGATCTTCGACCTGTCCGGTTGCGGGGTTGATCTGGACGCAGGGAAGTCCCGCAGCGCGCCAGGCACCGATGCCGCCGGCCATATGTGCCGCATCCGCGCCGGTGGCAGCCAGAAACTGGTCAAGGGCTGCGCGCGAGCGCTTGCCCGAACCACATTGGAACACGACACGGCGCGCCGGATCGGTTGGGATCGCCTTCGGTTCGAAAGTGGATAGCGGATGCAGCAGCGCGCCATGTATGCGCTGATTGGCAAATTCCGCTGGCTCGCGCACATCCACAAGGACGATTTCGCTGCGCTTCAACGCCTCGAACACCGCGGCGGGGGTGAGGTCTCTCGCATCGGTCATGTCAGTCTCCATCATCTCCTCTGAAGGCGGCCGGTCAGAAGCATCCTGAAAGCCGCAAATTTATCCCTTGAGCCATACGTAATAGTGCGTATTTTATAAAAAGCTAATATATATTTTCATACGGGCTTCAGCAAGGGAGGTGACGGCGATGAGCAGGATCGTGATTTTGGGGGCGGGCCTTGGCGGCGTGATCGCAGCTTACGAAATCCGCCAGGCCGTTCGCCGCGAAGATGATGTGACCATCATCAATGAGAACGACTTCTACCAGTTTTTACCTTCGAACCCTTGGGTCCTGGTTGGCTGGCGCGACCGGAAGGAGATCACGGTCGACCTCGCCAAGCCGATGAAGAAGCGCGGGATCGAGTTGGTCGTCGGCAAGGCCGAGCGTGTCGAGCCGGACGAAAAACGCGTGCGGATGTCGGACGGCTCATTTGTTCCTTATGATTATCTGGTGATCGCCACCGGTCCGGAGCTCGCCTTCGACGAAATCGAGGGGCTCGGGCCGCATGGTCACACCCAGTCGGTCTGCCATATCGACCATGCGTTGGCGGCGCATGATGCCTTTGAGGCGTTCTGCAACGATCCGGGGCCGGTCATCGTCGGGGCGGTGCAGGGCGCGTCTTGCTATGGTCCCGCCTATGAGACGGCAATGATCATCGAAACGGAACTCCGGAAACGGAAAATCCGTGACAAGGTGCCGATGACCTTCGTCACCTCCGAGCCCTATATCGGCCATCTCGGCCTTGATGGCGTCGGCGATACCAAGGGACTGCTCGAGAGCGAAATGCGCGACCGCCACATCAAATGGATCACCAATGCGCGCGTGGTGAAGGCCGAGGCCGGCAAGATGACGGTCGAGGAAGTGAATGAGGATGGCAGCGTCAAGCAGGTTCACGAGCTGCCGATGAAATATTCGATGATGCTGCCGGCTTTCCGGGGCGTGAAGGCGGTCTATGGTATCGAGGGTCTCACCAATCCGCGCGGCTTCATCCTGACCGACAAGCACCAGCGCAATCCGAAATATCCGGACATTTTTGCCCTCGGCGTGTGCATCGCCATCCCGCCGGTCGGCAAGACGCCGGTGCCGGTCGGTGTGCCGAAGACCGGCTTCATGATTGAATCGATGGTGACGGCGACGGCCGAGAATCTCGGCGAGATCCTGCGCGGCGAGGAGCCGACGCATGAGGCCACCTGGAACGCCATCTGTATTGCCGATTTCGGCGACCGGGGCGTGGCTTTCATCGCCCAGCCGCAAATCCCGCCGCGGAATGTCAACTGGGCGGCCGAGGGCCGCTGGGTTCACACCGCGAAGGTCGCCTTCGAGAAATATTTCCTCGGCAAGGTGAAGGCCGGCAAGGCGGAGACTTTTTACGAGAACGCCGCGCTGGCCCTGCTGCGGACGCACAAGTTGAAGGGCTGAGACAGACGGCAAGAGGTGTCAGGTGATGACGGCAGACGATACAGGACGCAAGGTGGTATGCCTCGGATGCGGGGCGGTGAACCGGGTGCCGCAGGGACGGGCGCTGACAGCGGCGAAATGCGGGCGTTGCGCCGAAGGTCTCGCCACGCCGGTGCCGATCGAAATCACCGCTTCTGACCTTGCGGCGCTTGAAGCCAAGGATACCGGCTCTTTCCTGGTCGATCTCTGGGCCCCCTGGTGCGGCCCCTGCCGGATGATGGCGCCGCACTATGAAACGGTCGCAGGCCAAGTGCAGGCCGATGTGCGCCTGTTCAAGCTGAACACGGACGATTTTCCAGACGTCGCCAGCCGGCTCGGCCTGCGCGGCGTGCCGACCCTGATGGGCTGGAAGGGCGGTCGCCGGGTGGCCAACCAGCCTGGCGCGCAGTCGGGCCCTGCCCTCGAACGCTGGACGCGCCAGGCATTCGGCCTCGCGCCATCCCCCAACGCATAACCCAACGGAGCAATCCCCATGAATCTCGATCGTGCAGTTCTTGCCTTCGCCGGCTGTGTCGTTCTGCTGAGCGTGGCGCTCGGCTATTTCTTCTCGCCCTGGTGGTTCCTGCTGACGGCTTTTGCCGGCTTGAATATGCTGCAGGCCGCCTTCACCGGCCTCTGTCCGGCCGCGATGATCTTCAAGGCCGCAGGGATCAAAGAGGGATGCGCGTTCAAATGAGCCCGCGCCTTCTTTCTCTGGTGCTTGTGCTGGCCGGTACCGGCACGCCGCTGGCATGGGCCCAGCCGGTCTCCCTGCAGGAGGCTGTGCGCCGGGCATTGTTGCATGACCCGTCTATTGCGGCAGCTGAAGCCGGCCTTGCCGCAGATGAAGCCGGTGTCGACGCGGCCCGCGCCCGGCGCGGTGTTCAGGTTGGGCTGGAAGCACAGGCCGGCGCGAGCCGGACGGATTTCACCCAGGACACTGTTTCGCAGCTCCCCCGCCAGATTGGTCTGCAGGCGGAGATTCCGCTCTATGCGTCCGGAGCCCTTAAAGCGGGTGAGGAGGCGGCTCGTCAGCAAGCATCGGCTGCCCGGCGCCTGCTTGATGGATCGCAGGAGGCAACCGTGCTCGCGGCGACCGAGGCTTACGCCGGGACCTGGCTCGCCCAGAAGCTGGTCGAAGTCGCCGAGGCTCGCGCTGAAACCTTTCAGCTGCGGCATCGCGAGGCGGCCGCCAATTTTGAACAGGGGTTGGTAACGCGCACCGATGTCGCGCTGACTGAAGCGCGGGCCGCGTCCGCCGATGCTGAACTTGCCAGGGCCCGGGCACAGCTCTCCGGGGCTGAAGCACGTCTTGAGCGGCTGACGGGGCTGGCCGGGCTGGCGCCTGTTGCCGTCGATGACCGGCTTTCCGGCGCGCTCCCGCTCAGCGAGGGAGAGGCGTTGACCCGGGCGCTTGCCCGCAACCCCTCCCTCGCCGCCGCGCGGGCAGGCCGGGGCGCGGCCG
>CAYQRX010000145.1:0-7809 GCA_964419865.1 uncultured Hyphomonas sp.
CTGGATCCGGATTACATGACCAGCCTGCTCGGCCGGGCCGAAGCCTCGGGGGTACTCGGCCGACACGAAGAGGCGCTCGCCGATCTCGACCGGGCGATCGCGCTCGGCGCGGATTGGACAGGCTATCTTCTGCGCGCCCGAACCCGCCAGGAGCTCGGCGACGCGGCGGGCGCCATCGGCGATTTCCGGCGCGTGCTTGAGGAAAATCCTCAGCACACGGAAGCCCGCGAGGCGCTGGCCGGGTCCGGCACCCTGCCCTGACACGACAAAGGAGCCTTCGCACATGACCTCCCGAAGAACGCTGACCATCGCGGCCCTCGTTCTGCTCGGCATCCTTCTGGCCGGGTTCGCCGCGCTGGGGTTCTGCGATATTTACCAGAACCACATCATCAGGGATTGCGGCCCGGATTGCGACGCTCCACCGTCCGACGGAACCGTTGAGGGCGGCTTTTGAGCGGTGGCAGGGTGAGCGATCGCTACGAGCATCATTTCCATGAGCACACCGTCGAACAGTACGACAATCTGCTGACGCTGGCGCGCTATCTGGTCGTCAATGCCGGGAAGATCGACGCCGCTGGCGGGCTGCTGTTCGATCGCGCCTATATGCTGGATTTCGAGCCGATGCCCGAGGGCGTCGCAGCGCATCCCCCCGCCGCCATGCCGCCGCTGGCCTATGGTCCGCCGGCCGGCATCGTGGCGCTGCCCGGCGAGGATTGGCAAGACTATTGCCAACGCGCTTTCGGCATCGAGATTTTACCCTACGACCCCTTCTGCCTGTGGCTGCAATCGCCGCTCTGGGCCAGGACCGAACCGAGCGCCTTGGGCGCTGGATTGAGGATCGTCTATGTGCTGGATCTCGGCGTGCCGCACGATCATGTCGAGATTTCCATGGGTCAGGCCTGGACCGATTATGACGCCAGCGGTTTTCTGTGGGACAAACTCGATATGGTGCCGGATGCCGGCAGGTTGCCCCTCCGTCAATGGCCCGAATGGATCGGCGCGCCCACGCTCAACGCACGTCGTGCCTCAATCACGCTCAATGCGAGCAATCTGCGCCAGACGCTGATCGAACACGGCATCGCCCGGCCCGAGGACATTGCCGGGCTGAGTGAAGAGGAAATCCGTCAGCTCGAATTCACGATCGGCGTGTTGCCGTGCAGCTACCGCAATGTGCTTTCCATAATCGGCCATCGTGCCGGGCGGCTGGTGGACGACCGCGAACTCCAGATCTACGCCGATCAGTTGCCCGAGGTGAACCGCATGGGACGCGAAAGGCGCGCGGAATGGGAGGCGGAGGGTGGCGACCCCATCCCCGACGACGCCATCTTCATCGGCGCGCGCTATGGCATGTCGCCCTGGTTCATCCTGCAGGACAGCCGCGCCCACCACCCCCCTCGCGGGGATTCCCCGGTCTTTCTGTTCGACACGGACACGGGAAAGGTCACACAGGTCTCGATCAGCGTCTGGGGCTGGGTCGAGGGGCTGGTCGCGGACGCCGACTATTTCATCGCCAAAGGGATACCGGAGAAAAATGCCCGTCGCGGCGTCTCTTCCGCCCTCCCGCCCCTGGCGCTGCAATACAAGCGGCAAGCGCAAAGGGATCGCAATATCACCATCATCATGATGGTGGCCGCCGTGCTGCTCGGTGCAACCCTTTACCTCATCTATCGCCTGACGACCTGACCGGCACGAACAGCCGCCGCGCGAGCCAGGCGCAGGCCAGCGCAGCCATCAGGTGGCCCAAAACCATCCAGAGGTAATCGTCGTTGTCGAGCGACAGCGGCTCCCGGTCCCCGAAATGCGGCGGCCCCATGATACCGAGCCGCAGGCCGAGCGCCGCGAGGGCGCAAAGCACAGCGCCCCAGTACGAAATAGCGCCGGTGCGGCGATACCAGAATCCCATGACAAGGCCGGTAACCAGAGCCTGAGGGGCGCCGAGAACATAGGCGATGACCACTCCGAAAGCGAAGATGAAGCCAAACGCCTTGAGCGGGGACCCGATCTGCATCAGTTCCGGCAATTCGCCGAAGCTGAGCATGATCGGGATAATGGCCCCGATGAGCGGCCCCATGAGCGCGAACAGCGCCACGATGCCGGCAAAGCGTTTCCAGGAAGGCTGATGCCACTGATCCGGCCCTGGAATTGGTTCAGTCGCCACTGCTTCCCTTTCCCGGTTTCAGAAATGCCAGGCGCTACCGGAATATCCGGCGCGTAGCCCAGGTGCAGAGGATCGTGGCGCCGATATAGGCGGGGAGCATGCCGCTTGTTCGGCTCAGCGTGACTCCATCGGCTGCAAATCGGTCACCCGAGTAAAGAAGCGGGACAAGCCAAACGACGAATGCTGCCCCACCGGCCGCCAACCAAGAGATTGTCCTGAATCGCCATTCCCAAAGCGCCACGACCAAGCCGACCACGGCGGCCGCCGGGAAGCCGATCGAATAGGCATTCGGCAGGCCGAAGAACATGCCGATCACGGCAATCTGCAGCAGTTCCAATACGCCCCCGGCCAAGTCGCTGATCGATGCCGGCGTTCCAGAGACTATCCCAAGCAGGACGAACCAGACCAGAAAGGTCGCCAGACCGGCCAAGGGACCCGTCGCCGCGAAAAATGCGACAATTCCCACCGAGCGGCCCCAGTGGCGCTTGTCCTGCCTGCCTTTGACCTTTTCCACGATTTCCTCTCGCCCGTCGCCGGAATTGTACGGCTACCGGAAGATCCGGCGCGCGATCCAGGTGCAGACAGCCGCCGCCAGCACATGCGCGGCAAGCAGCGCGCCGATCCATTGCATCAATCCTTGCGGTGGCACGACGGCGGTGGCTGCCAGCGACGTCAGCAGCAAGAATGCGAGCGCGGCAACGAATGACACTTTCCATGAAATTCCGCCCTTGCGACGGTCGCGAAGTGCAACCACAAGGCCGACACCTGCCGCCGATACGATCCCGAAGGCGTAGGCGATGATCCCCGAGACAATGGTGCCGACCACGATGCCACCCCAAAACAGCCGGGCGATATCACCGAAATTGCCATTCGCGATTTCGACGCCCACGGCATAGACGGTAAAAATCCCATTCACGCCGACCGCGCCCACCAGCGGTCCAAGCAAGGCATAAATGGCGACGATTCCAGCGAATCGCCCCCAGGGTTGCAAACGAGGCCGAGGCTGGTCCGCTACGGTTTGGCTTTGCGTGTTCATTGGTTTTTCCTCATTTCGGAAGTGCTCGACACCGCTGGATGACTGAAGATCGCTCGCGCGAGGAGCCAGCACAGCCCTGCTGCGGCCAGATGCGCCAACAGAATCGCGCCCTGCGCGGCGCGTTCACCTTCCGACGCCGAGACGAGACCTGACGTTCGCGAAGCTGCCAGAACGCCCAGCACCAGGGCGGCTCCGAGCGCGACATAGAGTGAAATGTTTCCCGTGCGCGCATCCCACGCAGCAATCGCAAGTCCGACCAGCGCTGCCGGGGCGGTGCCGACGATGTAGGAAATCGGCAGGCCAAACACGAGACCGAGCAGCATTACCCCCACGGCGAAACGGCCCTGATCCAGCCAACCGTCCGCGGCGAGCCCCGAACCGAGGCCCAAAACGGCAAGGAGAAGCGTGACCGCCAAGGCTCCGACGGGAGGTCCGAGCGCCACAAACACGGCGACGATGCCGACGAAGCGGCCGACGTAGGGCTGGTCGTTGCTGTCCTGGACCTGTCCAATATCTGTCATGCCGGCAGATTGAACGCCGGCTCGAAGGGCCGCACCCCCCCGTTCAGGGGGGTGTGGGATCGACGGACATCCATACGCTCACGCCATGTCGGAGAGCTTTGCCAGCATCGTCACCCTGATCGCCTTCACCGCCGGTCTTTTCTATGCGGCGGGCGGGGTTCTGCACATGCGTGCCCTGGTCATGGACGCCATGGCCGATGGGCTGCTCACCATGCTCGGAGACGGTGACGCCGGCAAGGAGCGTCGGCGCACGCGGATCATGACCCTCGGCGCGGCGCTGACCTTTGCCTCCGGGCTCTCGCTGGTGGCGATGTCGCGCTGGACGCTGCCGATCTTCGCCGTCAACGCAGCGCTTCAGGGCGCATACCTCCTCTGGGCGGCCCGGGCCTTCCCGCCGCAGAACGACAACGAGCGGCGGGGACGGCGCAGCACCGTTCGCGCTTTCCTCATCTATCTCGTGGCATTGGGCTTCGTGGTTGCACTCGACCGGCTTGGCCTGTGGCGCATATGGTTCGAGCCTGCCCTTGTTGAGCTTGCGATCATCGTCGTATCGGCAATTGCGGTTTCATGGTTTTTCCGGCGCGGCTTACGCGCTCCGAGCGAGGGGGCTGCCCCGATGCACGCACCCGCTCCGGAGGCGCACGCACCAGCCCCGCAGGCGGAAGCCCAGGTCTCGCTGCCTCCGGAACGGTTGAGGCTGGCCCCCGAGTATCACTGTTCTCCCCTGTGGGATGACGAGCGTGGAAACATGCTCCGTCCCGGTGATCTGGCGTTGAGCCCCGAGCTGGTGGCGCGGATAGACGCATGGGACGATGAATTTCAGGCGACCTATCGTGAGGACAATCCGCTCGGCGCCGTTTTCCCGAGTGTTGCGGCGGAACGTGCCTGGGTCCGGGAAGGCTATGCCATCGCCGGGGATCTCGGGCGTGAATGGCCCGGACCGCTCAACGTGCAGATCTCCGCCCTCGACATGCTTGTGCGCGATGCCCGGCACGATCTTTCGCCATGGACCCCGATGCCCGAGGATCGGGGGCAATGGATCGGGGAGCTTTGCGGCGTCGCGGAGATCGAGGCGGCGATCACGAGGCTCGACGAGCTCTCGCGTGAAAGGGATGGGCTGCCGGACTGGGACGGGGACAGCCGCGACGACATCGCCCGGACGCAGGAGCTGTTCCAGCGCATCCTCGCCCACGTTCCCGCGCGTTATATCTTGGATGTCGCCGCCGGGCTCGAAAGCCCGCAATGGGGCACGCGCGTTTACGTCGCGGGCGCGCTGGCCGGCCACGAGCGCGCGATTGCGCTGCCGATCCTGCGCCATGCGCTGGCCCGCGAGGAAGACGAATCCGCCCGCCAACTGATCGCCATGTTTCTGGCCAACGCCGAAAGCGAGGGACGATGACACCCAGCATATCCAACCGCATCGCCTGTCTCGCGCTGGTTGTTTCGGCCATGAGCGCGCAGGTGGCAATGGCTCAGGACTTCTCGCCCTATCTCAAAACGACCGGCCGGGGCGCCTACGACCTCTATAACGATACCGTCCTCTGCAACGCGGTGCTGGAGCGGGCGTTTGAGGCCGAGCCGGAGAGCGAACAGCTTCCGCTGCTTGAAAAGGGCATCGACTACACCGCCAGTTTCGCGCTGTTCCTGCTCGAAAGCCGCGATGTGGTCGATATGAGCGGGGCGATCCTCGCGCCAGACAACCTGCCCATCGACCGGCGCAATGCCCGCGCCGACTGGCAGGCCGTGCTCTCGTCGCTAGAGGACGAGGGCGAGGCACCAGATGCCGAGATCGTCCGCTGCCTTCGTCTCTACGGGCATGACTGGGAATAGGATGCACCACCATAAACCGAGGGGCGCATGAACCCCGACGACAAAGAGCAGTTGCTCGACACGAGTTTCCGCTTCGTGAGCTGGCTGCGCAATCACTTTCCCGAGGCGAAAGACCGCATCCTTGAGGACGCGATTTCCTTCAACGGCAGTTTCGGAGAGCTCATTCGCACGACACCCACTCTGTTCTGGAGCTACGTCGGCGACCGGGACTATGACATCCTGACCCGGAAATCGGATAACGGCGAAAGCATCCTCGACCGGGTGACGGAAATCATCCGAAACGCGCCGCCCGCAGTCCGCAACGAGGTCGTGGTCGGCTTTGTCGAAGGGCATATGTTCCCGCGTCCCGATTCACCGCTCGCCCACGACCTGCGCAAGGCCCTGGGGCCGGATATCGGGCTGGGCGATGTGTTTTGACCCCCCTGAACAGGGGGGTGAGCCCGCTTCCGACGGTCGATAACGTGCCGGCATGGTTTCGCAGACTGGAGGCAGGAGATGCGATTTTCGACCGTTAAGGGCAGTGCTCTGCCCGCCCTTGCGGTGGCGCTCATGGCGATTGCAACACCTGCAATCGCGCAGGAGTGGCGCGTCACACCAGCACCGCTTGAAGTCCAGGGGATCACTACTTGCAGTATGGGCCTGATGGATCATCCCGAGTACTCTTTGGCCATCACGCTCAATGGCGATAAGCCCAATTTGCTTATCCGATCACCCCTCCTAATGGGTGTCCATGGCTCTACAGACATCGTGCTCAGATTCCCTGACGGATTCCAGTCCAGGGTACCGCTGATCAAGGATAGCACAGACAGCGACACGGCGATGGTGGAGATTCAGTCGGACGCTAACCTGTACGACATGATCGACGGCTTCGCAGTGCCCGGTGACTTCTCGGTCGTAGTTTTGGGAGGGAGGCCCACTGCGTTCAGACTCCCTGAAGTGCCCGCCGCGGAGCACGCGATCCCCACGATGAAAGACTGCGTTGAAGAGTTCTACTATGGCTGACCGTCCCGCCCGGCGCGCAACCGCGCCATCCATTGCCCTGTTGCTAGCGGCATTCCTCTGCGCCCCCGCCTTCGCCCAGAGCTTCGAGGACGGTCGCGCCGCCGCGCAACAGGGCGATCCAGCCACGGCCATCGCGATCTGGACGCCATTGGCCGAGGCAGGCGATCCGGAAGCGCAATACTGGCTGGCGGAGTCCTTCTGGGGCGGATGGTGGGGCGTGCCCGAAAATCTCGAGCGAAGGGCCTTCTGGCACATGCAGGCCGCCGGGCAAGGTCATGTCCCATCCTTCATGGAATTGGGTGGCATGTACGCTCACGGGCATCATTTCGCGCAGGACGATCGGGCGGCCGCCGAATGGTATGCCCGCGCCGCAGAAGCGGGAAACGCGGACGGACAATACCACCTTGGCTATTTTTACTATGAGGGCCGCGGGGTGCCCCGCGATTTCGGCCGGGCCTACGGCCTCTGGCGGCAGGCAGCGGCCCAGGGACATGTGGCCGCCCGAAACGTCCTGTGCGCGGAGATCGCCGACTTCTGCGAAGAGTGACGCCCCCCTGAACAGGGGGGTGAGCGTGCCGTCCGCCGCCCTTAGCCTCCGGGTAAACGCACCCACGCCTGAAGGTTCGCCGCCAATGCTGCAACATGTCTCCAGACCCGCCGCTCTCGCCCTTGTCTCCGCCGTCTTGTCTCTATCCGCCGCCCCGGCGCTTGCCGGTACGGTGACGCTCCAGTCCATGCAGTTCTCGGCCGGCAAGCCGGTGCCGCATCTCCACTACGAAGGCGAGGTCATTGAAGGCGATCTGGAGCGGATCGCCGCCGCGGTCAGCCAGTATGTCGATTGCGACCCCAAAACGCTGCCCGATACGGGCGGGAACTGCGCCGTCATCACCATGACCAGCGAGGGCGGCAATTATGTCGAAGGATTGCGGATCGCGCATTTCTTGCGCGAGAACGCCATCGCCACCTGGGTGAAGACCGGCTCGTATTGCTATTCGGCCTGCGCCTTTGCCTTTCTCGGCGGTTCAGGCCATTCGTCCTGGCCCGCGACGGGCGATTATATAGACCGCACCATCGAGCCGGGGGGCACGCTGGGCTTTCACGCGCCCTATGTTGTGGCGGACTCCCTTGGCGAGCTCGTCGCTCAATACGGCGTCCAGGAGGTGTTGGGTGCATCGCGGGAAAACATCGCTCTGATGATCGACCAGCTTGTCTACTGGAATGTCGATGACGGCGTTCTCTCGCGCATCACCAATATGGGCGCC
>CAYQRX010000146.1:0-7806 GCA_964419865.1 uncultured Hyphomonas sp.
CAGCTTGCGGCCTGCTATGTCTCCGCTCGCTACACCCAAGCAAAACCGGAAGGGCAGCGCCCTGTCCGGCTTTTCGTGCTGGCGGGCCCCCCTGAAAAATTGGTTACAGCAGAAACCGCCTTGAGCGCCCGCCCCGGCCATGGTCAAAAGTGACAAAATGATGGCGCGCACGGCGCGTGGACAGCCAGGGGTTCTGTTTCATGATGAGCGTACTTTTTCCGCTGCTGCTCGTGGCGGCGCCGATTATTCTCGCACTCTGGCAGATGCGGGGCCAGCCACGCGGCCTCTACGTCCTCTTCTTCGCCGAAATGTGGGAGCGTTTCTCCTATTACGGCATGCGGGCGCTGCTGATCTTCTACCTGACCTGGCATTTCCTGTTCGACAGCGACTTCTCCCTGACCCTCTATGGCGCTTATGTTGCGCTGGTCTATCTTGGCCCGCTCGTCGGCGGTTGGGTGGCTGACAAATATATCGGTTTCCGCAAGGCGGTGACGTTCGGCGCGGTCCTCCTGGTGGCGGGACACGGCCTGATGGGTTTTCACGGGCCGCCTGCCAAGGAAACCCTCATCACGGCGGAGGCGACCTACGAGATTGCCCGGCCCATCTATAGCGAAGCGCGCGAGCGCAGCATTGTCGTTGATGGTGAAGCGTTCCTTCTGACCAGTTTCGTGCAGCCGGAACGCGGCTCAACTGAACGCCGGGTCACCTTTGAGCGGGCGGGTGGGACTGTGGCTTTGACCGGCACGCTCGAACGTGAAGGCCAGGCGCTATATGAATTCATCCTGTTTGCTGCTCTCGCTCTGATTGTGGCAGGGGTCGGCTTCCTCAAGCCGAACATCTCCACTTGCGTCGGTGCGCTCTATGACAAGGGCGACTCGCGGCGGGACAGCGGATTCACGCTCTACTATATGGGCATCAATCTCGGCGCCTTCCTGGCTGGCATCTGGTGTGCCATCGCGGCTGCCAATTATGGCTGGTCGGCAGGTTTCGGTCTTGCTGCATTCGGCATGCTGGCAGGCCTTGTCGTTTTCGTGCTCGGCCAGGGCTGGCTGGAAGGCCGGGCTGATCCGCCGGCCGATGTTGACCTCAAGACGCCGGTTTTTGCCGGTCTGAACCGCGAATGGCTGGTCTATGCCGGCGGTATCGGCTTCGTCATTCTCTGCTTCGTCCTCCTGCAGTTCGCCTCCTTCACGACGGCTGCGATGTATCCGGTCTTCGGCGTGGCGACAGCCGGCATCCTTTTCTACATGTTCACACGTCTCGACGCCGAGGCGCGCAATCCGATGATCGGCCTCCTGATCCTGTCGATTTCCTCGGTGCTGTTCTGGACGCTGTTCGACCAGGGGCCGACATCGCTGAACCTGTTTGCGGCCAGCCATGTGACCAACAATGTCGGCGGCTGGGAATTCCCGGCCCCGGCGCTGCAATCGGCGAACCCATTCTTCATCATCTATTTCGCGCCGGTCGTGGCGCTGCTCTGGACCTTCCTGGGGAACCGGCGCTGGGAGCCGAACTCCTATGTGAAGTTCGGCTTTGCGATGCTGCAGATCGGCGCGGGCTTCTTCATCCTCAACCTCGGCATCCAGTCGGCCACACCGGACGCCAACGGCATGCTGCGGATATCGGTCATTTTCATCCTGCTGATGTACCTGTTGCATACGACAGGTGAGATTTTCCTGTCGCCAGTCGGTCTGTCTGCGGTGACGAAGATGTCGGCCAAGCAGATCGTCGGCTTCATGATGGGCTACTGGTTCCTGGCCGTCACGCTTGCCAATGTCATCGCCGCTCAAGTTGCCAAGCATACACAGGTACCCGAAGGCGCACCGCCGGAAGAAAGCCTCGCCGCCTACAACGCGGTCTATCTCCAGCTTGGCGGTGCCGCGGTGGTGCTTGGCATCGTTCTGCTGCTCCTGAGCCCGCTGCTACGCAAGCTGACCGCGCATGTCGAGGGCTCGTCGGTCAAGGCCGCCCCGGAAGAGATGGCGGGCGGGCGCGCAGCGGCAGACCAGCCGATTGCGCGTGGGCAGGCGGAGTAGGGCGCGGCGTCAGCTGCTCCCTTCGCCAAGCTCGCTGGCCGATCCCGCTTCGGCGCTGCTGGAACCCTCTTTGCCGGCGCTGCCCTCGCTGGGACCGGAGAGGCGTTTTTGCCCGCTGCTGCCTTCCGGCGGGGTCATGATTTCAGGCGGATCGGGCTGGTTGAGATAGATGGTCTGGCTCGGGAAGGCGAAGGCGGCGCCATTGCGCGCGATGATCGCCATGACAGCATAGGCAAAGTCTTCCTTCGCCTTCAGCCATTCGCCCCAGTTGGTCGTCTTGGTGAATGTGTAGATCAGGAAGTCGATGGAGCTGGCGTTGAACTTGTCGACGCGAACGAACAGCGAGACCTCCGGCGGTTTGGCGATGCGCTCGTCTGCCATCAGCCAGTCCTCGATGTCCTGGCGGATCGCTTTCAGCTGTTCCACGCTCGTCGAGTATTCCACGCCCACGGCCCACATGATCCGGCGGTGCGTCATGCGCGTGAAGTTGGTCACTGCCGCATCGGCCAGCTTGGAGTTGGGCACATAGACCGGGCTGCGATCGAAGCGCCGGATCAGGGTTGAGCGGAAGTTGATCTTCTCGACCGTCCCTTCCACGACGCCATCGACCAGGATCCATTCGCCTGGCACGAACCGCTTCTCCCCGATGATCAGCAGGCCCGAGATCAGGTTGCGGAACAGGTCCTGCGCGCCGAGGCCAATGGCGATGCCGAACACGCCGAGACCGGCGAGCAGGGGGGCCACCGCAATCCCCCATTGCTGCGCCACCGCGCCGAGACCCAGCGCGATCAGCAGGAACTGCAGCGCCTTGATCATCCAGTCCACAGCTGCACCGGAGAGGGACCGCTTGATGTCCTTCAGGACATATTCCAGCATCTGCACGGCGCGCGACAACGCCCAGAATACGGTCAGTGTAATGATCGACTGGATGACCTTGGCGGCAAACGCCTCAATGGCCGGGTCAACATTCAAGACTCGGATGGATGCATAGATGCCTGCCACCACCGGGATGATCTTCAACGGCGTGGCGATGGCCTTGATGAGTGCGTTGTCGATCCTTGTCGTGGACCCCGCCGCCCAGTTGGTGATCCATTGCACCAGGGTGTGTGCGATCAGGCCGCGCAGCAGGATGGCAAGGCTCATGATCAGGGTGACGGTGATGATCTGGCCGAAGGTCAGCCCATAGGCCCCCTCGTTCCAGATGCTGACAATATAGTCCGTCGCATCCGTGGCCCAGCCTGGCGCATTGCGCTGCCACCAATTGCCGATTTCGTCCACTACGGGCGGCGCTGTCATCGTCATCAGTCCCCTCGCTTGTTTCTGGCCTCTGGGGCACCTAGGCCACACAGGCGGGGATGTTAACCGCTGGAGGTGTCATTTTTTAAGGTTTTTCAAGCCTGCCGCCATGCCCCGGGGCCAAGACCGTCCAGGGTCCATTCGCCGATACGGGCCCGAATCAGGCGCAGCGTCGGATGGCCCACCGCCGCCGTCATGCGCCGCACCTGCCGGTTTCGCCCTTCGGTGATCGTCAGTTCGATCCAGCTGTCTGGCACGGATTTGCGATAGCGGATCGGCGGATCGCGCGGCCACAGACCCTCCGGCTCGGCGATCGGGCGGACCCGGGCCGGGCGGGTGCGGCCGTCCTTGAGGTCGACGCCCCGCCGCAGCGCGTCCAGGGCCTTTGCATCGGGGGCCCCCTCGACCTGCGCCCAATAGGTCTTCTCGAGCTTGTGCCGGGGATCGCTGATGCGGGCCTGCTCGCGGCCGTCATCAGTCAGGACAAGCAGGCCCTCACTGTCGAAGTCGAGCCGGCCGGCCGGATACACACCCGGCAGGGCGATATAGTCCTTCAGTGTCGGCTTGCCGCTGCCCTCGTCAGTAAACTGGCTCAGCACGCCATACGGCTTGTTGAACAGGATCAGCGTCATGCCGGATACTGGAAGCAGGCCGGCCTGTCAGTCAACGATACTGTGCCAGAGCGCCATCGCTTCGCAGGCTGCGGCATCCTGCAGCGCTGCGCGGGCAATTGCGGTGAACTGATCGGACTCCGAGGCGGCCCAGACGCTCGCGGCCGCGTCAAATGTCGTGAAGCCGACTTCTGCGAGCCCTCTCGAAATCCGTGTACAGATGGTTCTCGCCGTGTCCGCATCGCCCGTTGAATTGAGCAAGTTGATCCGGTCGCTCATGTCGAGGCGCGAGAAGATATAGTCGTATACGCGCAGGTCCGTGCCGATCTGGAACGCGAGGATGTCGGCCGAGCTCACGCCGGAAAAGTCCGGTGTTGAATCGCCATAGGTCCGCGCCGTCAGCACCGACGGGATCGGCTCATCCAGATAGATGGCCCATTTGCCGACGCCCGCCTTCTTGCGGGTGTCCTTGATGTTGCTGGCGGGCGGCATGGACGCATTGATGATCAGGATGGGGTCTTCGGTCCAGGAACGGATCGCAAAGGCCCCGGTCGACTGTTCGGTGATCGATTGGCCAAACAGCGCGGTCGACTGGCTGTTCAGGAAGCTTGATGCCTGCTGCATCGCCGGGGCGTTGAAATAGGTGACCAGCGCAGAAGCCGGCGCAATCAGATTGGCGGCCGTCTGAAGCGCGTTCATGACATTTGCCCCGGCCGAACTCTGGCGTTCGTCGGACAGCTGCATCCGGAAGCGGCCCTCGATGGTCGTGTTTGGGCTGACCTTGAAATAAGGCGTCGCATAGACCGCGATGCTTTCATTCGTCGCCCAGGCCTCCCCCTTGGCATTGTCTGACTGGAAGGTTGCAGAGAACAGCGCCTTGGTCGACTTGATATCCGGGTTCGAGATGTCGAATTCGGCAATCAGCGTCCGGGTGACGGTGCGCGATCCGGAAACGGTCCGCTGCAGCCAGCTGCGGCTTTCGCGAATGTAGTTTCGGGTATCGTCCTTCGACTTCCGGCCCCCGGAGGCAACGCCTTCGATATCATAGCTGTCGGGATCGAGCGTCACGATCTGGATACGGGTGTAGCGGTCCTGCAATTGCGGGCCATAGCCGGCAATCAGCACATCCTGGTCAATCGCGACATCGATATAGGGCAGGAAATCCTGTACCCGGCTCACCGACCGGCTTCGCAGGCTCTCGCGTCCGCCGCCGGAGCTGCCGACGGCCGGTGGCCCGGATCCCGTCACCGGCAGGCTTTCAAAATCATCCATCCAGTCTGGCCGTTCGCCCGCGGAGCGATCAGGCGGCGGCGGAGGCGGCGGAGGCGGCGGAGGGGGGGCAGGTGCCGGCGGCGGCGGTGGAGGCGGCGGCGGGGCATCCGGTGCGGTGGAGCATGCACCAAGGACGAGCAACGACGCCATCGCCAGCCGGCCGAGGAGGTGAAGGTGGCTGCTCATTCTGAAGTCCCCTGAATCTTGTGCGCCGGCCGATATGGTTAACAGCCTGTAAGGTTCTTGGCGAGGGGCCTACTGAGCGGCCGTCGGGGCAAGTGGGAATGATTACACCAGCTGTTCGGACAGTTTACATACCGGCGCTTTACGGCCCGCCTCTTGCAATGCAATAAGCCCTTGCTGCGCTGCGGGAGAGCCCCATATTCTCGCGGTGAGCATAAGCGCTCACGGTGTCCGGGAGGGACCAGTTCTTGATCCTCAGCATGCTCAAAGCGAAGCTTCATGGTGCAACTGTCACCCAGTGTGACCTCTACTATGAAGGCTCGGTCTCGATCGACCAGGACCTGCTCGATGCGTCCGGCATCCTGCCGCATGAGAAGGTCGATATCTGGAACGTGACGAATGGCGCGCGGATCACCACCTACGCCCTCGAAGCGCCCCGCGGCTCGCGCACGATTGGCGTCAATGGCGCCGCAGCCCGCCATTTCGCCGTGGGCGACCAGGTGATCATCGCGGCCTTCTGCGGCGTCGAGGCCGAGAAAGCCCGCCAGCATGCGCCGACCGTGGTGCTGCTGGATGGTGAGAACGGTGTGAAGCGGCCCGGCTGAGGGGCTGGCTTTTTTCCAAATTGGTGGAGTCAGGGCTGATGACCGGCAGGTCTTCAGGTGTGACGATTGTCATGCGTGCATGGGACTTCCCCCTCCGCCCCTTCGAGGCACCTCCCCTGGAGCGCGCTTTCCCGCTCAAACCGGACGCTGCGCCGCTTCCGGGCATCTGCCGATCGCGGCGACAAAAGCCTGAAAACGCTGGTCTTGATCTGGAAACAATCCCACCTTTACGATCGAGGAGACGAAGCAGGGTAAGGGGAAAATTGATGAAGTCATTGCGTATCGGCGGTGTAGGGCTGGCAATCCTGTTTGGTGCATGGGGCGGGCAGGCTCACGCAGAGCGACCGCCTTGCAGCGGCACGCGACAGATCGAGCAGGGCTATACGATCGAACAGCGCTGGGAAACGTCTGTGGATTGTGCAAAGCGGCGCAACCTGCGCGTGGGCTTGGCTGCGCTTGCCGAGGATTTCTCGAATGGCTCCAATGGCGCGCCGAAGGATTGGCGACGCGCGGTCGAGGCCTATGAATTAATCATCGAGACGACCTCATCCTTTGAGGTTCAAACCCTCGGAGCGAAGCATCGTGAAGTGGCCTTTAACGCACTCATAGATAATTTTTCCACAGGCAATCCCAGCAACGGCTGGCCGAGGGATCTTGCCCGGGCGGAGGCTTATGCCAAGCATCAATTGCGGCTCGCTGAGCAGCCGAACAAACCCGAATTTGCCGCGTCGCGAACCAGCGCAATCAACAATGCCCGCAAGCGGCTTATTGATGTTGGCCATGACATACAGAACGAAGCAAAGCGCGCCCTGAGGCCGGGCGACACGTTCCGCGATATTTTCCATTTCGGGGAAGGCCGTGGCCCGGAAATGGTGGTGATCCCGCCCGGCAGTTTCACCAAGGGCTACGGCACGATGGAGGATTTTCAAATCTTCGCACCCGCCCACCGCGTGGACATCCGCTATCGCTTCGCCGTTGGGCGCTATGAAGTGACGCAAGCGGATTGGGCGCCCTGCGTCCAAGACGGCAAGTGCAAGGAAATTGGTGGCGATTCCGAAAAAATCCCGGTCGAACGCGTGAGTTGGGACGATGCGCAGGTCTTTATCGCCTGGCTGAACGAGAAACTTCGGCTCACAGGCCGCGCAGATCGCTACCGCCTCCTCACTGAGTCCGAATGGGAATATGTCGCGCGGGCGGGCACGACCACGCGGTTCTTCTTCGGGGATGATCGCGCTCATCTCGAAGACTACGCGACGACATTTTTTTCGCGGGAGGAAGGGCCGTGGGGCATGCCTGAGTATCCCGAGCCTGTTGGCACCAAGCGGCCAAATCCGTTCGGCCTGTATGATATTTACGGCAATGTCGAAGAATGGGTCGAGGATTGCAGCAACGACCGATACTACGGCAATAGCCCGCGTGACGGCACCGCCTTCCGGGGAAGTAATGGCGTCTGCGCGAAGCGCGTCCTACGCGGCGGCTCGTACCGGGATTCCCTCATGACGTCCTATACGCGAAAGTTCGCGGAACCGAGAAACAGCTGGGGGCCAACTGGCCTGCGCCTCGCCCGGACGATCCCGGATTGAAGCCCGGCGATTTACACAAATCCAGGCTCCGATCCCTTTGCGATGGATTTGAACTTTTGCAGTCCGCGTCGGAGCGTTAACGGGCCGGATTGTTTTAGTCAGGACATCACGATTTCCCCGCCCGCAGGCGGGGAAGGGCCGGGGCTCTAGCCGGCGACCTTCGCGGCTTCGGCGATGATTTCGAAGGAGCGACGGCGTTTGGCGGGGTCGTAGATGTCCG
>CAYQRX010000147.1:0-7794 GCA_964419865.1 uncultured Hyphomonas sp.
GGCAGGGCCGCCCGGATGGCGCGCTGGTGCGAGGTGAGCATTACATTGATGCTCGGCCCCCAGCTGTCCTCATAGCTTTCCTCGCCGACCTGCGCGGGAATGGCAAAACCGGCATTGTTGACGAGAATGTCCATCCCGCCAAAATGCGCCGCTGCCTCATCCACGACGCGCTTGATCGCGCCAGCGTCGCCGACATCCAGCGCCCAGCCCTTCACATGGCTGATACCGGCCGCCTTGATCTCATCGACAACCCTGTCGACGTTTTCCTGCTTGAGGTCCGTCACCGCGACATTCGCGCCCTCGCGCGCGAAAAGATGCGCGGTTGCCCGCCCCATGCCGCTGGCCGCGCCGGTGATCAGGGCCGTCTTGCCTTTGATCGACCGCGATAGTTCCTGATAGGGGGGCTGGTTCATGGTCTGGCCTTTCAGTTCTTCTTGGTTGGCCGCTGCGGCCGGTTACTCGAATTCCGCAAGGCACTGCCGCGCCCAGGCGACGGCCGGCGCCGCGCGGCCGGTGTCGAACCGCATGCCGTTTTCGCTGCCCATGACCGCGACCCCGACCCAGTCGGAGGCGGCGACCCTGTCCACTTCCGCCGCATCAAGTTCGAACGACAGGGAGACATAGACGGTGTTGGGATCGATATATTCCCAGCCGGTATAGCCGGAGATTGCGTAGGCTTCTGTTTCGCTGACCGCGTAGATGAACTCGGTCGGCTCAAGGTAGCCCCGGTCGACCTCATTCGGATCGGGGACCGATTCGGGTTGGGGAACCTCGAAGGTAATCGTGGTCAACTCATCCGGTTCGAACCGGTAGGTGACGTTTACCGGGTGGGCCCCGGAGTCCAGCTGCTTGAACAGGACACAGGCCTGACCCAGCCAGACATCGTCGCTGTCGAGCTTGCCGAGGCGCCAGTCGTCCATGCGCCCGCGTTCGACAAGATCGGGAACTTCCGCGAACCGGTCCTGCGCCGCAGCCTGGATCGGGAGGGCCAGAAGACAGAAGCCCGCCAGTGCGCCAACCAGTCCAGCGCCCGGCATGCACCATTGCTTGCTCATGTCTGCTTCCTCAGTCGCTTGATTGTCCCGGAAAAGTTCAGCACCGGCCGGCCATCTTCGCCATAGATGATGCCCCGCACGAAGCTCAGCGAGCCGCCCTTGCGCAGCGTATCGCCCCGCGCCGTCAGCAGCTCGCCCTCGCGGGCCCCGTCGATGAACTCCGAAGTGAAGGCGACGGTCACCCCATAGGAGCCCTCCATAGCCTCATGGCCGATGGCGAACAGGGCGAAGTCGGCAAAGGTCATCAGGCAGCCGCCATGCACCACCCCACCCGCATTCATATGCTTGCGCTGGACCCGGAACGCCGCGACCGGGCCCTTGTCATCGACCTTGAAATAGAAGGGGCCGGCGGTTTCGTGCTCGAAAGGCTCCTCGGCCCAGGTCGTCCAGCCCGCAAATTCGCCCTCGGTCATTACTGATGTCGACATTCATCCTCCCCGGCCTGGTTCCGGCTGCGGCAACCATACCCCGCCGTAACCCTTCGACAAGCGTGCCGTCGGGGCATAAAGTGATCGCTGACAGAGACTTTCCGGGAGAAGAAACAAATGGCGTTCGATGCCGAAACCCGCGCCGCCCTGATCGAGCAGGTGCGCCGCTTCGTGACCGAAACCTGTGTGCCGGTCGAGGCCCAGGTCGGCGAGGAGGACGCTGTCCCTCAGCATGTCGTGGACGCGATGAAGGAGCTTGGCCTGTTCGGCATCGCCGTGCCGGAGGAATATGGCGGGCTCGACCTCGACATGGAGACAGAATGCCTTGTCGCGATGGAGCTTGGCCAGACTTCGCCGGCCTTCCGTTCGGTCGCGGGCACCAATATCGGCATCGGGTCCCAGGCGCTGGTACTTTTCGGCACCGAGGAGCAGAAACAGAAATGGCTTCCTGGCGTTGCCTCCGGCGACCTGATCGCGAGCTTTGCCCTGACCGAGCCGGAAGCCGGGTCTGACGCCGGCGGCCTCAAGACGAAGGCGGTGCGCGACGGCGACCATTACATCCTCAACGGCACCAAGCGCTACATCACCAATGCCAACAAGGCCGACCTCTTCACCGTCATGGCCCGGACGAACCAGGACGAGCCCGGCGCCAAAGGTGTCTCCGCCTTCATCGTCGAACGCGGCACCCCCGGCCTGTCAGTCGGCAAGCCGGAGAAGAAGATGGGCCAGCAGGGCGCGCATATCTGCGATGTGATCTTCGAGAATGCCCGGGTGCCTGCCGCCAACATGATCGCGAAGGAAGGCGAAGGCTTCAAGGTCGCGATGAGCGTTCTCGACAAGGGCCGGTTGCATATCTCTGCCGTCGCCACCGGCGTTTCAAAACGGTTGATCCGTGAGATGGTCAACTATTCGCTGGAACGGCGCCAGTTCGGCAAACCGATCTTCGAGCACCAGATGCTGCAGGCGCTGATCGCCGACAGCCAGGCCGAGACCTACGCCGCCGAGTGCATGATCCTCGACGCCGCGCGCCGCCGCGATGCAGGCGAGGACATCACCATGCTTGCTTCGTGTACGAAGCTGTTTGCGACCGAAGCCTGTGGCCGGGTTGCCGACCGCGCCGTGCAGATTTTCGGCGGGGCAGGCTACGTCTCCGACTATGGCATCGAACGCTTCTACCGCGATGTGCGCATCTTCCGCCTGTATGAAGGCACGAGCCAGATCCAGCAGATCATCATTGCCCGCGAGCTTGCAAAGGCCGCCAAGGCAGGGAGCCTCTAAATGTTTGAAATCGACCCGACCGACCCGCATGAAGTGGGCCTGAATGCCGACCGCCTTGCCGCGATCCCGGAATTCTTCAAGACGAATTATGTCGATACCGGCAAGCTGCCCTGTATCGCGACGCTGGTCTCGCGGGGCGGCGAGGTGGCGCATGAAAGCTATGTCGGCGCGACCGAAATGGGCGGCAGCGAGGCGATCAGCCCCGAGACGATCTTCCGCATCTATTCGATGACCAAGCCAGTCACAACGCTCGCCATCATGATGCTGTTCGAGGAAGGCAAGCTGCGCCTTGAACATCCCGTCAGCCGCTACATTCCCGAATACAAGCATGTGAAAGTCTGGGCCGGTGGCACAGCGGCAGCGCCGAAGCTGAAAGACCCGGACCGTGAGATGACGATTGTTGATCTGATCACGCACACGTCCGGCCTGACCTATGGCTTCCTTCACCAGGACGAGACTGACGCGATCTATCGGCGCGAAAAGGTTGGCCATCACAAGCAGACGCTTCAGGAAATGGCGCGCCAGATGGCAGGACTGCCGCTCGCCTTCTCGCCAGGGACCGAGTGGCGCTACAGCCACTCCATTGATGTGCTCGGCGCGATTGTCGAAATCATCACGGGGCAGGAGCTGGATGAATTCTTCCGGGAGCGGATTTTCGGCCCGCTGGCCATGCACGATACCGATTTCTGGGTGCCGGAGGACAAGATCCACCGGTTGATGGCCTGCTATCAGAAGGATGCCGAGACCGGGAAAACGACGCTTGCAGATCCCGGCGGGGCAGCCTCGAAACTCTATGCGAAACGCCCCGTACAGCTGAATGGCGGCGGGGGGCTGGCCTCCACCGTGCGCGATTACCACCGCTTTGCGCTGATGCTGCTGCGCGGCGGCACGCTGGACGGCGCGCGGATCATCAGCCCGAAGACCTGGGAGTTCATGCGTCAGAACCATCTGCCCGGCGGGCATACGATGCGCTCGATGGGCCGCTCGGCCTTTACCGAGGTCATGGCCGAAGGCGTTGCATTCGGGCTCGGTGGCTCTGTTGTCACTGACGTCGCCGCCACGCGCCAGCCAGGCAGCGAAGGCACGTTCGCCTGGGGCGGGCTTGCCTCGACCTTCTTCTGGGTCGATCCCGTGGAGGAGCTGATTGCGGTGCAGGCCACCCAGCTGATGCCGTCTTCGACCTATCCGATGCGGATGCAGCTGCAGCAGCTTGTCTACGCGGCGATCGACTGGTGAGCGAGGAAAAGCCCAATCCTGTCCGTGAAGCGATCCTTGAGCTGACGGCGGCGCGCGGCGCGGGCAAGACGATCTGCCCGACCGAGGCGGCGAAAGCCGTCAGCGAGGCGCGCTGGCAGAAGCTGCTCCCGGATGTGCGCGCCGAGGCCGTGCGTCTGCACAAGGCCGGCCGCATCGCTGTCTACCGGAAAGGCAAGCCGGTGGCTGATCCCGACACGTTCAAGGGCGTATACCGGCTGGGGCTGCCCCCTCCGAAAGAAAGCGATGCCCAAGGCGCCTGACCCGTTCCATGAGTTCGTGCACGAGCTTTTTGCCGGGCTCGGGCCGGTCACCATCCGGCGGATGTTTGGTGGGGCGGGCGTGTTTCAGGAGGGCGTGATGTTTGCCCTGCTGGCCGACGATCAGATATTTCTTAAGGCGGATGTCGCGCTGCGCGCAGATCTCATGGCGGAAGGCGCCGCGCCGTTCCTCTGGACACGGCCGAGCGATGGCCGCGTGACGGATCTTGGCTATGTCGGCCTGCCCTCAGCGGCGCTGGACGATCCGGACGAGGCGTGCGAATGGGCCCGCCGGGCGCAGGCGGTTGCGTTTGCGGCGAGGGTTGCGAAGCCGCCGAAGCGCCGGCGGCCTTAAGCCACAGCCGGGCTCGGCACGGGCTGGGCGAGCGAGAAGGCGTGGTCGGACGATCCAGCCCGCCGCAGATGCAGTAGCCGCTGGAAGCCATCCTCGAGCGTGAAGCGCTGACTGCGCGGTGCCCACCACATGACGAAGCCGGGACCGTCGCTGCGGTCGATCTCCTGGCCGAGACGGCGCATGCCGGGGGGATGGGTGCGGCCATTATAGGTGAAGGCTTTCAGGTCTTCCAGCGAGCGCCAGACCCCCAGCGTGGAAATGTGCGGTGCGCCCCAATCCTCCGGATACGGAAAGGCATCGTTGTAGGTGCGCCAGGTGCCGTCCGGGCAGCGCAGGCCATGGCTGTGGTGGTGGATGCCGTCAAAGGAATCCGCATCCGCGAAAATGCGCGGCAGGACCGACAGGAAGGTCACCACATAAGGATTGTTCAATGTGAACGCGCCGAGCGGCCGGACACAGTTAAAGTGTATCAGTCTGAATCCCATCTGTCCCAAGTCCGCGAGGCTGGTTTTCACCACCCTAGGGCGACAAGGTTGATTAATCTTTAAGGGGAAACAGAATGATCTTCGGCAATCCCTGGTTACTTGCCTTTGAACTCTGCCGCGCGCTTCTGCAAGAAGGCCGAGACGCCTTCGCGGAAGTCGTCCGTGCGGCCGGCCGTGCGCTGGGCCACGCGCTCGCCATGCAGGGCTGAGCCGAAATCGGACTCGCTGGCTTCCCAGATCAGCTTGCGCGTCAGGGCGAGGGCAACCGTCGGGCCCGCGGCGAGTTTCTCCGCCATGCCCAGCGCGGTCGGCATCAGTTCGGCATCATCGACCACGCGGTTGACGAGGCCCCAGCTCATTGCCTGCTCGGCCGGGACTTTTTCGCCGAACAGTGCCATCTCCATCGCCCGCACACGCCCGATGGTCCGCGCCAGCAGCCAGGTCGAGCCGCCGTCCGGCACGAGGCCGATGCGGCGGAAAGCCTGGAGGAAATAGGCGCTCTTGCCGGCCACCACGATGTCGCCCATCAGGCCGATGGCGCAGCCGACACCGGCGGCGGCGCCGTTGACGGCGGTAATGACCGGGTGGGGGTGTTCGCGGATCGCGGTGACGAGCGGATTATAGAAGGCGTCCAGCGCCTTGCCGGCATCCGGCTTCGAGCCTGGATGCGCGATCTCGGGCCCCGAGCCCATGCCGCCGAGATTGGCGCCCGAGCAGAAGCCCCGGCCCTTGCCGGTCAGGATGGTGCAGCGCGCTTCCGCAGCGGCGACTTCAAAGGCGTGCAGCAGCTCAATGGCGGTATCGACGCCGCAGGCATTCAGCGTCTTGTCGTCATCAAACGCGATGACCGCCGTATTGCCCTGCAGTTCGTAGGAAATCTTCTGGTAAGCCGTCGCCATCTGGCGTCTCCCTCATGCCTTTGAAAGTCTCTGCTGCAGCGGTTTGTAGAGCGAAGCGCGGGGCCCGTGAACGCCTCACGCCGGGTCAGCCGCCCCGCTGCCCCCTTGGGGAAACCCTGAACAGGCGCTACAGTGTTCAGGCAAAAACAAGGGATTGGGAGATTCACGATGGCCCTCGACGTGGCACCGGCGTCCGGCATGAGAAAGCTGCTGGAGAAACAGAAAGACGCGCACCTGCGCGACGGCATCCCGCCGGTTCAGAAGCGGATCGAGTGGCTCGACAAGGCGATTGACCTTCTGGTGACGCATGGCGACGCGCTGAACGATGCGATGTGCGCCGATTTCGGGCACCGCTCGAAAGACCAGTCGAACCTCACCGACATTGCCGGGTCCATCGGGGCGCTGAAATTCGCCAAGGCGAATGTCGCAAAATGGATGAAGCCGGAGAAGCGCAAGGTGGAGTTCCCCCTCGGCCTGCTCGGCTCGAAGGCGGAGCTTCAGTTCCAGCCCAAGGGCGTCATCGGCGTCATCAGCCCCTGGAACTTCCCGGTCAACCTGACCTTCACGCCGCTGGCCGGTGTTTTCGCCGCCGGCAACCGGTGCATGATCAAGCCGTCGGAGTTCACCGAGGCGACATCAGAGCTGATGAAGGAGCTGATCGCGAAATATTACGCGCCGGAGGAATGCACCGTCATCACCGGCGGGCCGGACATTGGCGCGGAGTTCACCAAGCTGCCCTTCGACCACATCCTGTTCACCGGGGCGACCTCGATTGCCCATCATGTGATGCGGGCGGCGGCCGACAATCTGGTGCCGCTGACGCTGGAGCTTGGCGGCAAGAGCCCGGTCATCCTCGGCCGCTCGGCCGACCTCCAGAAGGCCGCAAACCGCATCATGGCGGGCAAGACGCTGAATGCCGGGCAGATCTGCCTTGCGCCGGACTATGCCTTCGTGCCGAAGGACAAGACGAAGGATTTCGTTGCTGCCGCCACCCAGGCGATCGAGACGATGTATCCGACAGGCCTCAAGGACAATGACGACTATACCTCCGTCATCAACCAGCGCCATTATGACCGGATCATGGGCTATGTGGAGGATGCGCGCGCGAAGGGCGCGGAGGTCATCGAGATCAATCCGAAGGCGGAGAATTTTGCGCAGCAGCCGCACCACAAGATCCCGCCGCATATCATCATCGACCCGACTGACGATCTGAAAGTGATGCAGGACGAGATTTTCGGGCCGATCCTGCCGGTCAAATCCTATGGCGATGCGAAGGATGCGGTGGCCTATATCAACGCCCATCCGCGCCCGCTCGGGCTCTACTATTTCGGCGATGATGAAGCCGAGAAGAGCTTTGTGCTGAACAATACGACCTCCGGCGGCGTGACCGTGAATGATGTGATCTTCCATGTCGCGCAGGAAGACCTGCCCTTCGGTGGGGTCGGCCCGTCCGGCATGGGCGCCTATCATGGCCGCGAGGGCTTCTATGAGTTCAGCCACAAGAAGGCCGTCTACACCCAGACCAAGAACGAACTCCTCGCCATGATGCGCCCGCCCTATGGCGACAAGTATCGCGGCCAGGTGAAGGGCCGGATCAAGAAATAGGCCCCCCCGCCAGCACGAAAGGCCGGACAGGGCGCTGCCCTTCCGGTTTTGAGGGGGTGTAGCGAGCGGAGACATAGCAGGCCGCAAGCTGGGTTGGTGTGAAACATAGGTTGCGACCCGTATGTCTCCGCTGCCGGAGCTTTCGCCCCCGCCCGCCAGTGCATACCCTGCACGG
>CAYQRX010000148.1:0-7756 GCA_964419865.1 uncultured Hyphomonas sp.
TCGCCCCAGGCGCCGTGCTCGGGCTCGACCTCGTCACCGCCCTCAGGCTCGGCGAAGCACTTGGGCATGCCCCCTACTGGCAGAGTTGCTGCCGCCTGGCGAGGCCGGCATGATTGTGTCCTTCACCAAACGAGGCGAAACAACGTCGCGCTAGGAACTAAGCCGATTTGGTGGCCATCCACTTGCTCATCCAGTGTTCACCAAAAGTGATCGGTTGGTAGCGCCGCGGACGGTCCGGACCATAGCAGCTCGGTAGGGTGTCGATGATGGCGTCGTAATTCGGCTGGTGGAAGAAGGGCATCGAGTGGCGCCGTGACGTATCGGCCAGTTCCCGCGGCGGGTTGACCACCCGATGCAATGTCGAAACCCAGCGATCGTTGGTCCAAACCTGCATCGCATCGGCGATGTTAATGACGAACGTGCCCGGCTCGGGGACGACGTCGACCCAATGACCGTCCCGGTGCTGGGCCTGCAGACCGCCGACCGCCTTATCCGAGGTCAAGATGGTCAGCGTGCCGTAGTCGGTATGCGCGCCGCTGCGCAACTGTCCGGGCTTCGGCAGCTCCTGCTGTTCCGGATAGCAGATCAGCCGCAGGGCGCTCATGTTCTTGTCGAGCTTGTCGACAAAGAAGTTCTCCGGCAGCTCGAGCGCGTGGGCGAAGATCGCCATGAGGTCGTTGGCGAGCCGGTTCATGCGCCGATAGTAGCTCTCCATCGTCGCCTGAAAGCCCGCCGGCTCGGCCGGCCAGAGGTTGGGGTAAAAATGGTTGCCGGCCTCTGGCCGCTCGTAATACTCGCCGCCCGGCACGTCGACCGGCCCGATATCGATCATCGGCGGGCGCGCTTTCGCCGAGGCCGGCCGACAGCGTCTCGCCACCGACGGCCGTATAGCCGCGGCTGATGGTGGGTGCTGGCTGACGTATCGAGAGCTCCGATAGGAACGGCGGAAGCGCGGTCAATGCGGCAACGACGTCGGATAGAGCCAGACGCGGATGGTCGATCCGACCGACGCGGCGATCAGCGGCGTAGTCCTTGGCAAACCTCCTTCCGCTTCCAGTCTGAAGATTGGTTGCTATGAACGTGAAGCGCGGCTTATCGGGGAGGTCCTGCAGGGTCGCTCCACCGAACAGGTGGCGGTCATAGGCTTTGGCCACTTCGCCTGCTGCGGTGAAGCTTGGAAGGAGACCCAGAAGAATCGCCTTCACATCGACGCCGACGGTCGCAAAGCGGGCGATCGGACCGATGACCTGTTCATCCAGGTTCATCACGCGACCATTCGCGTCAAAGTTCAGCCGGGACCATGCCGTGCCGAGTACGCCTGCCGTGATGGAGCCACCCGAGATGCTCGCGATCTCACGCAGGCGCGGCAGGAAGCCGAACTCACTGAGCCGCACCAACGCGCCCGCGTAATGAGCATGGCACGGTGGCCGCCGCCGGACAGGCACAGACCGATGACATCCTCGACTTTGCCTCCGGTCAGAAGATCGTTGCGTCCGGCCTGGGCCTCGAAAAGGCCCTGAAGATCACTGCGCTGTGGTGTCGCCGGAGCATCCGCTCGTGTCACGACGCGCCTCCAGCATCCGTGAGACCTGCACCGCTGACGGCAAACGCAAATGCCCATCCAACGCCGCAATCGCCATGAGCCCCGGCAGACCTTCGCTCTCCAGTTCCTGCCCGAGCCAGAGAAGCTGGACGATGTCGGTGCTGCTGGGCATGGCTGACGCGCGGTCGGGGTGCGAATGCCATTCCCCGACGTAGCGAAGTTGATACAAGGTCGCGGCAATCGCCGCGCCGACCTGTCCGGCTAGATCGGCGACGCCACGTTTAAATCCTGTTTGCGAGGCGCGGCTGTCCTCCGGGCCGGGAGCGCGTGTGCGATGTGGACCGATTGACGGCTCATATCCGCGATTCCGAGGAGAACCCCGCCCGTTTCATTCGGCAGCTTCACGTGCCGCATGGTGGCAAGACGATCAAGGAGGTCTGGGTCATGGGAGACGGCCCGTGCACCGAAGGAGACACGGGTGACTGCCGCGCCCTTTCGCTGAACACGCTGGACTTCCCCCGTGGTGAACAGAGTCCAGATGGTGATGGCGGCACCATCGTCCGCCAGCACTGACGCGATCCCTTGGCCGCGAGCGCGCTCAGGATGGCGGCATTGCTGGCCGGAATGCGGTTGGTCAAAGTTCGGCAGGATCCGGTGTAGCGCACGCCGGGACCGTCTGTGCCGAGATGTCTCGCCAGAGACGGCTCCGTCAGTATGAACCGGTGATACTGCGCCTCCAGATCGCGCAGGGTGAGCGCGCGGTCAGCGCTTTCGGCGAGAAGGGCGACTGCGGTACCGGCGGGATTGAAGAAAGCGCAGACGCGGCGCGCCGCCACATCCGGCAGATCGGACAAGTGCCGGGAGACCGCAACGGACGCGGAAACGTAAATGATAGTATCGGCGTCCTTCAGTGCGGCCGCGAGCTTGGGCGCAGCCTGGTCATCCGGCTTCAGCACGTTGCAGGCAATGGCCGCCACAGGTTCGCCGAGGAGCCCCGAAAGCCGGTGTGCGAGCGCCGCTTTTCCGACCTCCGAGCCAAGCAGGCAGTGCAGGTCGTAATAGTGTCGTGGCGTTCCCCCGGTTTCGTGGACACAATCCGCGTTGTGAGAGGAGAGTGTCATCATGCCAAGAACGAGGAACCCTTACCCGCCTGAGTTCAGGGAGCAGATCGTTGCCCTGGCGCGAGCCGGGCGCAGCATTGAGGATCTGGCGCGCGAGTTCGAACCGTGCGCTGCGACGATCCATGGCTGGATCAAGCAGGCCGACCGGGATGGCAGCCGCCGTGAAGACGGCGTGACGAGCCATGAGCGCGAGGAGCTTCGCCGCCTTCGCAGGGAGAACCGCCAGCTTCGACAGGAGAGAGATATCCTGGCAAAGGCCGCGGCCTGGTTTGCTCAGAGCGACGCGATGTCGTCTCGGTCTTCAAGTTCATGACGGCGAACCAGGCCATGTTCCCCATCCATGCCATGTGCAATGCGTTCGGCGTCTCCCGCTCGGGATACTACGCCTGGGCGGGACGCCGGCCGAGCGCCCGGACCAATGCCCACGCAGAATTGACCGAGCGCATCAGGGCGATCCACAAGGCCTCGAAAGAGACCTATGGGGCGCCACGCATCCACGCTGAACTCGCCGATGAAGGCGTGCTTGTGGCTCGCAAGCGTGTCGAGCGGCTGATGAAAGCGGCGGGCATAGCCGGCGTCAGTCGTCGCAGGGGTGTCCGCACCACCTTTCGCGACAACCGCGTTCGCCCGGCCTGTGATCTGGTCGATCGCAACTTCTACGCCGATGCGCCAGATACGCTGCGGGTCGCCGATATTACTTACGTCCCGACCTGGGCCGGGTTCCTGTATCTGGCCGTCGTGCTGGATGCATTCTCGCGGCGCATCGTTGGCTGGGCGATGGGACACGACCTGAAGGCCCAGCTGGTGCTCGACGCCCTCAACATGGCATTGACCCAGCGACGACCGGTCAGCGTGATCCATCACAGCGATCAGGGATCGCAATACACGTCGGTGGCCTTCGGCCTGAGATGCAAGGAAGCCGGCGTGCGGCCGGCGATGGGGTCGGTCGGCGATGCCTATGACAATCTATGGACGCCTCCCGCGCAAGGTGGTCCTCGACGACGTCAACGGCTCTTGGATGCGTGAATCTATCCGGCCTGTCGCTGGAGCGATCCCGCTCCTGGCCTCGATGGGGTCCGCCGCCTCCGGCCTCATAACGCGGTCGGCCTTGGAGGCCGTGTCATAGGTCAGGCTGTGGGGCTGCGGTCCACGTCGTGGCGCCATCGTCAACTACCTCGCTCGCATCGCCGCTGTCGCGGCGATCTCGTGGTCCCCGACCGTCAAGCCGGGGCGTATGTCTCCGTCCGCGTCATCATCGCCCAGGCGATGCGTGCCATCTTGTTAGCCATGGCGACGATGCCCTTGTTGAAGCCGCGCCGGTCGATCACCGACTGGAACCAGCGCGATCGAGCATCGGTCTTTGCCGCCAACCGCAACGCGACAGCCCGCGCCCCGTGCACCAGCTGCCGGCGCAGATAGTGGTTCGCACGCCTGCCGACGCCGCCCAGCGTGGTCTTGCCGCCGGTGGAGTACTGCCGCGGCACGAGGCCGATCCAGGCCGCGAGTTGACGCCCCGAGCGGAACTGCCGCGCGTCGCCTACCGCCGCGGCGAGCGCCGTCGCTACTACAGGCCCCACGCCAGGCAGCGTCACGAGCCGCCGGCACATCTCGTCCTCGCGGCAGATCGCCACCAGACGGTCGTCGAGCCGGCCAAGGCGGGTCTCGAGCGCGTCGAGTTCATCGAGCAGCGCCGCGAACGTCTCCCGTGCCATCGCCGACAGGTCCGCTTCGGCGAGCCCGGCGCGGGCGCGCACGCCGAAGCGGGCAGCGCCTTTGGGGAAGATCAGTCCGTACCCGGCGAGAAGCCCCCGCGCGTGGTTGATCAGGCTCGTGCGCTGCGCGACCAGCCGGTCGCGGACGCGATGCAGCGACTGCAGGTCCTGCTGCCTTGTTGTCTTCACCAGCACGAAGCGCATTGTCGGCCGGGACGCCGCGTCGAAAATCGCCTCCGCATCGACCGCATCATTCTTCGATCCGCGGACAAACGGCTTCACGAAGCGCGGGTTGACCAGCCGCACCTGCAGACCCTTGGCGATGAACGCTCGCGCCCAATGGTGAGCCGTGGCGCAGGCCTCCATCGCAATCGCCTGCGGTGCGAGGCTTTCCACAAGCGCCAGCAGCTTTGCCCGACCGACGCGACGGGACACCACACGTCCATCGGCCATCACGCCGTGCACGTGGAACGACTGCTTTGCCAAATCGATCGCTAGCATTTCCATGATCTCGTCCTCCTTCCTCCAAAGCGTCCTCATCCTGGGCGCGGAGCGGGAGGCGTCCATCCCATAACGCCATGTGCGAGAGCTTCTTCGCCACGCTGGAATGCGAGTTGCTCGACCGGCGCAAGTTCCAGACCAAGGCCGAGGCCCGCATGGCCGTCTTCCAGTTCATCGAGGGCTGGTATAATCCCGCAAGGCGCCATTCCGCCCTCGGCTACCAGTCACCCATCAACTATGAAAGGAGCGCCCAAACGAGACTGGAGTCCGCAAGCCCTTAACTGTCCACGAAACCGGGGGAACTCCAACTCCAACTCCATACACGGTCTTGGCACTAGCCGGGGCAAGAAGCTCGATGGACCGATATGTTAGGTGGTCATCGGAACTGAACCTTGTCGCAAACGGGCCAAGGGAACTTCCGAATGCCGGACGACATATTCCGCGCCTGCTGGAGACTTCTGAAACGTTCCGAACAGCTTGGGCGCGGCAGGAAGACAGCTTTCTGGACCGACGCATTCGTGCTGTCATTGCACTTGCTCCTGCACCTCCTGTGCGCGCCTTCGATACGGCGTCAGTGGGTTCGATCCGCATTCCTGTGACATTAGTTACCGGAGAAGCCGACACGGAGGCCCCATCGCGCGAGTGTGCCGACTGGTTGATGCAGGCCAACACACATATCCGTCGCATCAGCGTCGGAGAGGGTGTCGGCCATTATACCTTCCTTGGCTTCCCCGCAGGAAAGCTATCGGACGATGACGCATTCATTTTCTTGGATAACCCTGGTGTTGACCGTGCCAAAGTTCATGAGTGCGCCGCAGACGCCGTCCTTGCGGCGCTCAGATCAAGCTAAGGTCCAGAGAGGGTGCAGGATTTCCGGTTCAGGCCCTGCAGAAGAAGGGCAGAGAAGGGTCGACTCGCGTCGGCCACAAGGGTTCCAGTAAGGTCGGCAAATCGCGCGGCAGATCCCGCAACAGCTCAGCTGTCCTCTTAATCTTCCAGGCTTGCTATTTTCGAGCGAGAATGGAGGTGTCATGGCGGGAACGAAAGCGGCGAAACGTGGCGAGGCGAGTGCGGAGCGTGACGCGGCAACGAAGCGGGCGCGACAGCGCATGAGCGTGCTGGAACTGGCGGCGGCGCACGCCTTTTAGGCTATCTACTTCCCAGAACGCTTGGGGACGTTGGGGACTTCCTGCCGAGGAACATCCGTATGAGTTCCGCGATCAACCCTGAAACCTGGAGTTATCACCGACACTATCTATTAAGACACAGCGTTGTCAAGATGTAGTTATGTCCATCAAGATCACTTACTTCGTCCACGGCACGACAACTGACAACGAAGATCACATCTCGTCCGGCTGGAAAGACGCCGAATTGTCCGAACTCGGCGTGATGCAGTCCAAGGAGCTCGCCGAGCAGACCAAAGACATGATATTTGATGTCGTGTTCTGTTCCAACCTCAAACGCGCCCATGATTCCGCCAAACTCGCGTGGGAGGGAAAGTATGAGATTATCCCCGACGCTCGGCTTCGTGAGTGCAACTATGGCACTCTGAACGGCGCGTCGTCGGGCATCGTGGAACCCATACAGGAGGACGAGGCGCTCACGAAGCCATTTCCAGAGGGCGAAAGTTATGAGGACGTAAAAGCCCGCATAGCGGACCTTCTCTCCTTCCTAAATGAAAAGTACGACGGCAAGCATGTTGCTATCGTCGCGCACAAGGCGCCGCAGCTTTCGTTGGACGTACTCCTAAAAGGGAAGACATGGAAACAGGCGCTTGCCGAGGACTGGCGCAAAACGAAAGCGTGGCGTCCGGGTTGGGAATACGAACTAAAATAGATGTGTCGAGTGACTTGATTTGCGGAACTAAATGTCTAAATGTTGCCGTTCTCGAAACTGGACCCCGACTCCACCTCCGCCTATGCTTTGCTTGCGAAGGAAGCATGAAGAACACCATTATTTACCTCATCGGCCACTATGCCGTCGGCAAGCTGACGATCGCGCGAGCTATCGAAGCCGCTGCAGACGCCCGGCTGTTCGACAATCATCTGGCCAACAATGTCATCTTTTCCCTGATCCGTGCCGATGGCAGGACGCCGCTCCCTGAGCGCGTGTGGGACATGGTCGACGTCATTCGCGAACAAGCCCTGTTGGCCATGGAGGAACTGGCCCCGACAGATGCTAGCTTCGTCCTCACAAATTGCCTGCTCGAAAGGGATCCAGGCACCGCGCGGCCTATGAAAAAGTCGAGCAGCTTGCCATCCGCCGTGGGAGCCTGTTCGTGCCGGTGCTGCTGACAGCATCAGACGCTGCTCATGCCAACCGCATGGCGTCTCCAGAACGGGCAGAACGGCTCAAGATGACCGATGTTCCCGGGGCCGAACACAAGCGCCGGACAACCGAACTGCTGCGCATCAGCCATCCCAACCGTCTCGACATCGACACCACCGACCTGCCGCCTGCCGCCTGCCGAGGCTGCGCAAATTATTATCTCACACGCGATGCGTCTTGCACGACGCTCTCCGCCTCGCCCATGAGATCGGCCACATATCATGACAGTCCAGCCCTTACTTGGTGTCTTTTCACCGGAAGAGGTGATGTTGGTCATGGGGAATCTCCACTATCGGCGGAGCAAGCCTCTCTCGCTCCTTCGACCGGCCCCGCTTCCGGCATTCCTCTTCCTCTCCCGCCACCCGTGAGGGCGGCGGCCTTTGCTCAATCGTATTGTGCGCGATCTGCCGAACACCGGACAGGCTCGTCCGTTGGCAGTCGTAATCTGAGCGCGAGAATGTCGTAATGGGGGTGGATAGCGGCCTCCGACGTCACCTACTAGGCCCTGTTTTCAAAGCCACAGGAGGATGGCGGCGAGGTGGACGAAGGCG
>CAYQRX010000149.1:0-7709 GCA_964419865.1 uncultured Hyphomonas sp.
AAAAAGCCGCCCGGCGGCTCGATCCGGATCTCATTGGCGACGTCGCGGGTATAGGCCGAGGTCCAGGCGATGCCCTCGGCATAGGTGCGGTCTTCGGGGCGGTCGACGCGCCCTGTCAGCAGGACGAGGCCGCTCGAGACCTCGACATCGACCTGGCCGAAACGGGTGGCGCTCTCGGAAAGAAGGCGGGCCTTGATCTCATTAAAGGCCGCTGCGTCGTCGATGGTCTGGCCGATGGTCTGGTCCTTGGAGGCGGCAACCGTCGCGGCGCCGACGGTGCCGACGGCAACCGCGACACACCCGGACAGCGGCAGGAGGGCTATGAGGGACAGGGCGGCGAGACGGGTACGCATTAAACAGGGCTCCTTGGGCGCTTTCCGGAGGGTCTGGAGATTACCTGATCGCAAGATACGGCGGTTCTGGGGCATCTTCCATTTAATTCCCTGTATCCATTATGAACGCCCTGACAGGGTTAACAGCCCGCCCCGCCTGTCATTTGCCGGCCGGCGTTGCGGCTTTGCACTGGTGACAGGCCCCCTGGCATGTTAATTTGAAGGTGTAAGTCACAAGAAGGAGCTCTTGCCCTGCCATCCGCCACTTCACGGGCCCAGCCGCCCCGAAACGCCACGATCGACGAAATCCGCTCGGTTGCGGACGCGCTTTCAAAAGTCCTTGAGGACGACAAGGCCGAGGATCTGGTCCTCGTTGACCTTCAGGGCAAGTCCTCCCTGGCCGACTTCATGATTATCGCATCGGGCCGTTCGGGCCGCCATGTGGCAGCGCTTGCGGTCAGCGTCGCGCAGGAAGTCAAGAAACTCACCGGCCGCACCCCGAGCGTCGAAGGCATGCCGAATGCCGACTGGGTGCTGATCGATACCGGGGACGTGATCGTCCATCTGTTCCGCCCGGAAGTTCGGGAATTCTACAATCTTGAGAAGATCTGGGCGCCGGACAAGTCCGCCCATCGCGCCAGCGCGACCTGAGGCATGCGCCTTTTGATCCTCGGGGTCGGCCGTCTGAAGGACGGGCCGGAGCGCGATCTCACAGACGATTATATCGGCCGGGCTGCCGGCATGGCCCGCGCACTCGGTTTCAGGGGCCCGGAGGAAGCGGACGTCGCCAGCGGCGGCGGACTTGACGCCGAAGGCGCTCGCCTCCTTGCGCGGCTTCCTGCCGGTGGTCGGATCATCCGCCTTGATGAAGGCGGCGATAATCTGACATCGGACGCATTGGCGCAGCGCCTTGCCCGCTGGCGCGATGATGGCGAACGCGAAACCTGTTTCCTGATCGGCGGGGCGGAAGGATACTCGGCCGAGGTACGCGCTGCGGTGCCGCAGGCGCTCGCCTTTGGGGTTCAGACCTGGCCGCACCGGCTGGTTCGCGCGATGCTCGCGGAACAGATCTACCGCGCCATGACAATTCTTGCCGGAACGCCCTATCACAAGGCCTGAGTGCGAGCCGCAGGGCGGGGCCCCGGCGCAAGGGGGAGGAAGCCGAGGCCCCATTTTGCGCGAAAGGGTCTGCTGGCGGGGGGCGGGCCAGCATCGGCGCATCTTTCTTTACGCAGCGACGCCCGCCCGGATCACACCGCTCGACAAAAAATCGGGCGCCATAATCTCGCCGGTTGCCCAAACCGCGACTTGCCCCGTAAGGATTGGGCATCGCAAATCACGGCGGGGACGATTGCATGCCGGGCAGGGACTTCTGGAAAATCTATGGCCCGCTGCTGGCGCTGGCACTGATCGGCTTTGTCTGGGCCCTGTCGGTGATGGACCCCGCACCGCCAAAGACAATCCGGTTCGCTGCCGGGGCGCCCGGCGGCGCGTATCATGCTTTCGCCGAGCGCTACCAGCGCCTGCTCGAAGAACAGGGGGTCAATGTCGTGCTCGTCGACACCGCGGGTTCGATCGACAATCTCAGGCTGCTTGAAGAGGGCGAGGTTGATGTTGCCATTGTCCAGGGCGGACTTGCCGGACCTGGTGACGAGGCGGCGCTGCGCTCGGTCGGCGGTATCTTCGAGGAGCCGTTCTGGGTTTTCGTGCGGGCGGAGCTCGCGGCGGAGAGCTTTCACGAGCTGCGCGGCGTGCGACTGTCGATTGGGGCAGAGGGCTCCGGGACGCGGGCGCTCGCGCTGAGTATCCAGCGTCAGTATGGCGGCGACTGGCCGGCTGGCGCGCGCCTCGATCTCAGCAGTACCGAGGCGCAGGCCGCCTTGCTCGCCGGCGAGATCGATGCCGCCGCTTTTGCCGCATCAGCCGATGCGCCCTATATCCAGTCGCTGTTGCGCTCCGAAGAGGTCCGGCTGATGGCGTTCCAGCGGGCCGAAGCGATCGCCCGGCGCGAAGAGGCCCTGTCTTCGGTCGTTCTGATCCGGGGCGTGGTGGATGTCGGCGCAGACATACCGGCTGAGGATGTGCCGCTGGTCGCGGCCATCGCCCAGCTGGCGGTGCGCCGCGATATCCATCCCGCAATCGAGGCGGTGCTGCTCGATGCGGCTATGCTGATCCATTCCGAGCCGAGCGTTTTCGGCCCGCCAGGCCGGTTTCCCAACATGGCCAATGCTGATTTGCCGGTCAGCCGGCAGGTGGCGCGCTATTATCAGGACGGGCCTTCTTTCCTGCGCCGGTATTTTCCGTTCAGCGTTGCGAATTTCCTCGACCGTGCCTGGGTACTCGCGATCCCGCTGCTGACGCTGGCCTTCCCGCTGGTTCGGGCGGCGCCGCCGCTCTATCGCTGGCGGGTGCGCCGGAAAATCTACGTCTGGTACAAGGACCTGCGGGAGCTGGAAGCAAAGGGGCGGGCCCTGGCGGTCGGCGAGGCCCGCGCCGGCGTCCAGAAAGAGTTGGAGAAGCTTCAGGTCGAGGTCGGCAAGCTGGAAGTGCCGCTGTCCTATACCGACGATCTCTACCGGCTGCGCAGCCATATCGAGTTCGTCAAACAGCTGCTCCTGTCGGACGCCCCGGTCACCGGCGGCGTGATGTAGCTATCCGGCAAGGCCCGCCGCCCTCACTTTTGGCAGGAAAGTGCGCGATACCGGGACCACAACGCCTGATTCCAGCACCAGGCTGAGCTTGCCGCCCTGCCGGCGCGTGTCCTTCACAGCGCCCTTTGCCACCCACCAGGACCGGTGGACCTGAAGGCCGTCGGCACCGGCGAGTTCGCGGATGGCGTCGGCCAGGCGCATCAGGATCAGTTCCTGCCCGAAACTGGTATGAACCCGCAGATAGTGGTCTTCAGATGAGACGGCGTAGAGGTCCGCCGTGCGATACTTGACCGGCAGGCGCGAGAGAAATGTCTCGGCCGGGCCTGCGCCCTGAACGGGGTCTGGCGGCGCGCCGATCTTTGCCCGCTCCACCAGATAGCCGATGCCGGTCATCGCCGCTGCCAGCACCCAGACCAGTCCGAACAGGCGCGGCATGTAGCGCAGCGGCATGATGCGCCCGTTGAGGAAGGCATCGAGCCCGACAAGGCAGAGGGTAACGGTGATTGCCGCCGTGATCGACACGAGCGGCAGCACGATCGCCGCCGGAAGGTCCCAGCCCGGCCGGCGAAGCAGGGCGATGGTGGCCTCTGCCGTCCAACTGCCGAGCAGGCCAAGGCCGGTCCAGTAGAGAAAGGCGGCCCACCAGGGCAGCTTCGAGGTGGCACCATAAGGGTCAATAACAGTCAGGAATGCGCCGACGACACCAATCAGAACCAGTTCGCGGCCCCGTTCTTTCCAGTCGATGGCGATACGCAAACGAAACCCCCTCGCATTTCGCGCTTCGTGAGCCGTTCTGGCCGCATTTCACGAAGGATTCCAGACCGGCGACGCAGGCATTGTGGCAGCGCGCCGGCGTCCGGGCAGATTGCGATTGCTCATGCCGGCTGCGCCCGGCGCTGTTTTCGAGCGGAGACCCGATCATGCCCCATGCCCCGTCCCATGCCACACCGCCCGCGCGGCCGACCCGTCTGCTGGTGCGGTTTCGCAGGCGCCATCCGAACAAGCTCACCTTTGGTATCGCCGCGCTCGTCTATGCCGGCCTTTGCGCTGTGATGCTGCAGGGGCAGGGGCCTGTCGAGGTCCGGTTCGACGCCGGTCCGCTTCTGCGCGCGCCGGGAGTTGTGCAGCTGCATGTGGCCGGGGCGCTTGTCAGTTTTGTGATCGGCTGCGTCCTGCTGGCCGGTGCCAAGGGCCGGACGATGCACCGCGTGCTGGGCTATGGCTGGGTCGTGGCGATAACCGTCACGGCGGTGAGTTCATTCTTCATCCGGTCGCTGAGTTCGGGAAATATGAGCCTCATTCATGCGATTTCGGCCTGGACCCTGATTGTCCTGCCGATGGGAATAGCGGCGGCCCGCCGGCGCGATGTGGGAGGCCACGGCCGCCACATGACCGGCATCTTCGTTGGCGGCATGCTGATTGCGGGCCTGTTCAGCTTCCTGCCGGGGCGGACGATGTGGCACCTTTTCTTTGCAGTGTGAGCCAACTGCGGTCTTAAACCTGTCAGCAAGGCCCGCTAGAACATGGCTCAGGCGTCATCGGGAGGACAGGATGAGACAGATCGGGACAATCGCGGCCATTCTGCTGCTCGGGGCATGCCAGACCCCGGCGCCGGCCCCCGCTCGGGAGGCGCCTGCCGGCCGGGCCGTGGTGCTGCCGGACGCATTGATCGCTCCCTCAAGCGCTGAAGCTGCGCTCGAGCTCTACTACCGCACCTTGCCGGAAGACTTCTTCCCGCGCGCGCCGCGGGGCGCTGCGCTGCCGTCTGCCGATGCCGTGCTGACGCGGATACTGGTCGCCTCCTGCTTCGATGAAGAGAAGGAAGATAGTGTCACGATGCGGACCGTGGCCGCCCAGGAGGCAGACCTGTTCCTGATGATCGGGGACAATGTCTATGGGGATATGGACGGGCGAAACTACATCAACAACCAGCCGGATCTCGACGAGCTGCGCGAGAGCTTCCGGGATCTTGCGGCGCGGGAGGATTTCCAGCTCGTGCGGGCCAAGCATCCGATGATGGTCGCCTGGGACGACCATGACTACGGCGCCAATGACGCAGGCCGAGAGTTTCCCTTCCGCCGGCTCGCCGAACGCATTCATGAGCGGTTCTGGGGTCTGGAGAATGAAGACGTCGGCGCCTGGCCCGGCACCTATTACGCCCGCAGTTTCGGCCCGGCCGGCCAGCGGGTGCAGATCATCATGCTGGATACCCGCTTTTTCCGTTCGCCGCTGACCCGGACCGATGAGTGGGGCAAGCCGGGCAAGGAGCGCTATATTCCGTCAACGTCCGAGGGCCAGGACATGCTGGGCAACGACCAGTGGACCTGGCTGGAGAACCAGCTTCAGGCGCCGGCGGATCTGCGCCTCATCGTCTCCTCGATCCAGGTGCTGCCGACCGATGCGCATGGCTGGGAGGCCTGGTCGCGCCTGCCGGCGGAGCAGGAGCGCCTCTACCGGCTGATCCGCGAGACCGAGGCAGAGGGCGTCGTGTTCGTCTCGGGCGACCGCCACACGGCCTTCCTCTATCGTGACGATGCCGCGCTTCCCTATCCAGCCTATGAGATCACCGCCTCGTCGATGAATGTCTCCTTTGCTTCGCAGACCAGCGAGCAGGACCGCGCCCAGATCGGGGCAGGGTATCCGCCGGAAAATTTCGGGGCGCTGGAAATCGATTGGGATGCCGGCACGGTCCGCCTTGCCATCAAGAGCAACACCGGCGAAACGGTGAACGAGGCCGTTGCCCCGTTCCGCATGGCGGCGGCTGCGGAGTGAAACCCTGCCCGCGCCTGTGACGGGCCTTCGACCGAGAGGCCATGACCGACACCCGTACAGTCCTTGCGCTGATCCTGTCGGTGATGATCCTGCAGCTCGCGGGCGGGCTGACCGGTATTCTGACCCCGCTCGGGCTCGAGCGCCTCGGTGTCGATGCCTCAATGATCGGTTTTGTGGCGGCGCTGAATGCGGCCGGCTTCATGTTTGGGGCCTGGACCTCGCCGCGCGCACTGGCGCTGGTCGGCAATATCCGGCTGTTCGCCGCCGCCGCCGGGGTCAGCGCGGCGGGCATCCTGTCGCTCTCCCTAATCCATGAGCCGCCTTTCTGGGCGATAATCCGCATACTGCAGGGCGTGGCCTTCGCTTACATGTTCACCAGCATCGAGAGCTGGCTGGGCGAGGCTGTGCCGGCGCGCACGCGCGGCAATGTGATGGGGGTCTACCATACCGGAGCCAAGCTCTCGCTGATGGTTGGTCCGTTCTTTGTGGCGGGCCTCTCGCCGCTCGACAGCCGCTCCTATGTGTGGGCGGGCGTGTTCCTGGCGCTGGCGCTGGTGCCGGTCTGCCTGACCAAGCTGAGGGAACCGGCGCCGCCGGACCGCAAGGCCATGCCGCTCGGCAGATTGTTTGCGATTGCGCCGGCCGCCGTGATCGGCGTCTCGGCAGCGGGCCTCGTCAATACCGGCACCCTGGCCCTGCTGCCGGTTTATTTCGAGAAATTCGATCTGGCCGGAGGTGGTACAGCGGCCGCTGCAATTGCGGGCGCCGTCGCCTGGGCGGGCGGGCTGGTCGTGCAATGGCCAGCCGGGCGGCTTTCCGACAGTATCGACCGGCGGCTGGTGATCGCTGGGCTCTGCGCCGCATCCGGCGGCGCCGCGCTGGTGATTGCCGTCTTCGGGCGGGCGCTGGGCGAGGCGGGCGTGCTCGCGCTGCTCTGCATCTGGGGAGCCGGGGCGCTCAGCTTTTATGGTGTCTGCGTGTCGCATGCTATCGACCGGACACCGCAGGGTCAGGTGCCGCAGGTGATGTCCGGCCTGCTCTTTGTCTGGGCCGCGGGGTCGATCCTCGGGCCAATCATATCCGGGGTGGCGATGCGCCTTGGCGGACCGATCGGCCTGTTTGGCTTTGCGGGCATCCTGCTCGTGCTGCTGGCGCTTTACATGATCGTCCGGGTTCGCCAGCGCGAGGCCGCCGAAAGCCAGCCGGGACCCATCCTTCCGAGCCCGCTCGCCAGTGTCGAAATCATGCCCCGTGACCCCACGGAAACTGATGAAAGCTGAGTTCTTGTCGTTGTACTCAGCCGGTTGCAGGGGCATTCGAGGTGTGTATATAGCGGCCCCGTCAAAGAGGAACGGGAACGGCCGCCGGCAGAGGCGGGCACCGCTCGCCGGACAGGGAAACGAACACCCATGAACATCCATGAATACCAGGCCAAGGCACTCCTCAAATCCTTCGGGGCGCCTGTGGCAGACGGCGTGCCTGTGCTTTCGCTCGCCGATGTGCAGAAGGCAGTCGACACGCTCCCCGGCCCGCTCTGGGTTGTGAAAAGCCAGATCCACGCAGGTGGCCGCGGCAAGGGCAAATTCATCGAGCCGGAAGCCGGCGAGAAGGGCGGGGTGCGTCTCGCCTTCAACAAGGACGATGTGAAGAAGCATGCCGAAGCGATGCTCGGCAAGCACCTCGTCACCGCCCAGACCTCAGCCAGCGGCAAGCAGGTCAACCGCCTCTATATCGAAGACGGCGCCGACATCGAGAAAGAACTCTACCTCTCGCTCCTCGTCGACCGCGCGACCTCCAAGGTGGCCTTTGTGGTTTCGACCGAAGGCGGCATGGATATCGAGGAAGTCGCCCATGAGACGCCGGAAAAGATCCTGACCCTCGGCATCGATCCGGTGGCCGGCGTTACCGCAGCCGACTCGGCTAAGATCAACGAGGCCCTGAAGCTGACCGGGAC
>CAYQRX010000150.1:0-7693 GCA_964419865.1 uncultured Hyphomonas sp.
GTCGGTGTCCTTTCGGAACGGGATATTGTTCGCCAGGTGGCCCGTCATGGCGGCGGCCTTCAGGCCATCTCGCGGAAAAGGACGATACCACAGACACCGGGGCGAAGCGACTCGCCTCGGCCTGCCCGGCCGGATCAGAGATCCATGCGCCGCAAAGCGTTCCAGATCAGCACGCGGCCGAAAATAGCGCCAGCCAGATACCCGCCGAGATGCACCTCCCAGGCAATCGAAGCGCCCAGCATGGCCGGTCCGATCACGGCAAGCAGGACGTTGGCGGCAGCGAAGATCGCCGTGACCACAAGGAAGTTCCGGGAAACAAGCCGCGCAGCCGCGCCCTCGCGCATCAAGAGATAGGCGCCGAGCAGCCCGCTGAGGCCGCCCGAGGCTCCCACCGCAATGGCGCCGATGGGGTTATGAATGAGCAGGAACACAAGCCCGCCGGCGGCCTGCGAAATCACGATCAGGGCAAACAGCACTATCACGGTGGCGGCGCCGCCAGTGCCGCGCACCCGCGCAATGATGTCCAGCACCGGCTTGCCGAAGGCGACAGCAAAGATCGCATTCAGGAGAACATGCAGCCAGTCGCCGTGCAGCAGGCCGCTCAGCACAAATGGCGCCAGCGCCGGAAGCCAGCCTTCATAGGGGGGTGCGGAAGCCGGGCTGACCGGGGCACCCCCGGCCCAGCCCCAGAACCGCTCAGGAAACAGCGCGCCGTGATAGAGCGCCTGGATCTGCAGCGACTCGGGCGAAAAAATCCTGAGCGCGTGCAGCGCAATGAGGAACAGCGCGAAGGCTGTCAGCGGCAGCGGGGCGTTGATGATCGGCGCACGGCCGGTGGGTCGGTTCATTGGGTCTGTTCCTGGGTTCCCCGGCCCGGCTCCGGGCCCTGTCTTTCTGAACCTATGTAGGACAAGGTTACCCGATTTGCCTCCAGGCCGTCTGCACCTAGTTCAGTCTGCATGCTGGTACGGACGTTTCTCGCGCTTATGGCGCTGCTGTTTGCCGCTTTCGGGCTGGTCTCGTTGGCAGACCCTGTCGGCATGGCCGCAGGTCTCGGGGTCGATGTCGGCGGGCCGAATGGCGCCTATGAGCTGCGCGGCATCTATGGCGGGGTAAGCCTTGGCGCTGCCCTGCTCTGTACTGGCGGCGCCCTGCGGGCGCCCCTGCGCTCGCCTGCGCTCTGGTTCATCGTTGCCTATATGGGCGGCTATGTGTTCGCGCGCGCCGCCGCCGTCCTCCTCGGCCCGCCGCCGACCGAGGCCTATATCGGCTTCATCGCGTTTGAAGTCGCCGCCCTCGCAGGCGCCCTTGCGGCGTTGCGGGCAACCACAAGCCCCTGACGCCCTGCAAAGGAAAAGCCCCGCCGCAAGCGGCGGGGCTTCCTGTTTGTGCCTGTCCTTGAGAGGTCAGAACGTCTTGCGCAGCGTCACACCATAGCTGCGCGGCGCGCTCGGATAGCCCATGATCGAGCCAGCCTGCGCCACCGCCGGGAAGGCCGTGGTGATATATTCATCGTTGAAGATGTTCCGCACCCAGAGCGTCAGCCCCAACCCATCGGCCGTGACAAATCCGGTCGAGGCGTTGAAGGTGTTGACCTCCTTCTTCTCCCCGATAAGCGCCTGATTGACCGGGTCATCGAAATGGTTGACCGGGCTCTCATACTGCCAGTCTCCGCGCACGAATGCGTCCCAGCCATTGAGGTCGAAGAAATAGGTCGCCATCGCTGAGGTCGCCACTTCCGGAATCCCGGCCGGCGTTTGGCCCGACAGGTCGCCGCTCGCCGAGTTCGGGAAGCTGTCATAGACCGGGTCCTGGATCGTCCCGGCCACCATCAGCTGCAGGGCATCGACCGGATTCCAGGTCACGTCGAACTCAAACCCCTTGTTGGACTGCTTACCGGCATTCGCAAGCGCAAAGCCCGTTCCGGTGAACACGTTCGACTGGAAGCCTTCGATCTGCTGATCGAAATAGGCCAGATTGAACGCCACGGTGGAGTAGACGCCCTTGAGACCGATTTCGAACACGGCCGCCTCTTCGGGGCCTGCAAAGCGGGTTCCTGCGGTCAGGTTGGGCAGCGCGAGTCCGGCATCGCGGATCGCAGAGCCCGGCGGGCTGGTGACCGGCGAACCCGGCGTGAAGTCCCGCGCGAACGGCCGCGAATCGCGCGACAGGTTCCAGGACGTCGCCTTGAAGCCGGTCGCATACGACACATAGGTGTTGAGGTTGTCGTTCAGATCATAGGCCAGCCGCAGAGTATAAGTCGTGCTGGAATCCTTCGAGCGGCCATCCTCCACCGCGTTCGGGAAGCCAAGGAAGGGCGGCAGGAACTGCAGCGGCTGAAGACCGAGCAGGGGGTTTTGCGCCGGGTCCTGCACAGCGGCCTGAATCGCGGCGAAAGCGGCCGGATTTGCCTGTGCAAAGGCGGCCACCTGTGCCGGGTCCTGCGCATCGACACCAAAGCCTGCCAGCGTCTGGGCAAAGCCGATGGCGACAAAGTCCAGGCTCGAGAACAAGTCGGTGCTGTTTATCCGTCCGTAAGCGTCCTTCTCGTCTTCGGTATAGTTGAGGCCAATCGTGGCGGTCAGCCGGTCCGTGATCCGATAGTCCAGCGTGCCGAAGATCGACCAGGCAGTGTTGTCCTGCCCGAACTCCTCGCGCAGCCCCTGCCCGGCCTGGCCGAAGGTCGCCCCGACCGGCAGGCCGAGCGCACCCTCCACCATGCCGAGCGCATTGCCGGACAGCGCGTCCGCATAGCCCCGGAAATCCGCGCCATAAAGCAGCGCGTTCTCGATCCGGACCTTCTCATCAAAATAGAACCCGCCGACCATCCAGTCGAAACGGTCACCATCGGTCGATGCGAGCCGCACCTCCTGCGTGAAGGTATCGATCTCGGTGACGTTGGAGTTCTCGCTGAGCAGGTCCGCCCCGGTGAAGTCGGAATCCTGGTTGGTGTCCAAATTCGAGATGCGATAGGCCGTAATCGATGTCAGGCGCATGCCGCCGAAGTCGAAATCACCCTGCAGCGAGGCGCCGCCATTCTCGATGTCATTGGTTGAGGGGAAATTGTAGGCGACCCGGTAGCTGTAAGGATCTTCCGGAACCATCTGCCCACCGAGCGCGCGCACGATGGCGCCGGTCGGGCCGTCGATGACATTGCCGGCCGCGCAGCAATTCTCATCGATCTTGTCATAGTCCGCCATCAGACGGAATGTGGTGTTGACATTCGGCTCGAACAGCAAGTCGCCGCGAATGCCCCAGCGATTGCGTTCATTCGTCTTGGTGCCGCTGGCAATATCGTCCACATAGCCGTCGCGCTTGTTGTAGGTCACCCCGACAGCGCCGGCGAGGTTCTCGGCAAGCGGACCCGTGACATATCCGTTGAGGCGATAGCCATTCTCATTGCTGATCGTGGCATCGGCCACGCCGCCAAACTCGAATTGCGGCCTCTTGGTCACCACCGAGATGACGCCGGCAGACGCGTTCTTGCCGAACAGTGTCGACTGTGGACCACGCAGCACCTCAACCCGCTCGATATTCGGCAGGTCAGAAATCTGGGCGGCCGAACGCGACCGGTAGACGCCGTCAATAAATACGCCGACCGAGGGCTCGATACCGGCATTGTTCGCACCATTGCCGAAGCCGCGGATCACGAAATTCGTGTTGGCCGACGACTGCAGCTGTCCGACGCGCAGCGACGGCACAATCGACTGAAGGTCGTTCAGGTCGACGATCACCGCGCGCTCGATCGTCGAATCATCGATCACAGAGACAGCGATCGGCACGTCCTGCAATGTCTGCTCGCGCTTGGTCGCGGTAATGGTCACGGTCTGCAGCGTCCGGGACTGTTCTTCTTCCTGCTCTTGGGCGATCGCCGGCATGGAGAGGGCAGTGAGGGCCGTAACGCCGGCGCCAAGGCAAAGCGCCGCACGCAGGGCCTTGCGGCCCACGGGCTTGGAATCAATTTTCAGCAATGGTGCTTCCTTCCTGGGAGTTGAGTGCTTGGAGGTGGAGTGTGCGTCTGCCGACCGGCTGCCCGGCGGCATTCGCCAGCTTTTCTTGTTATTATGACTGAAGCTTAATCGGACGCCTCCGGCCTCGGCAAGCCCCATGCAGACTCACCCGGCGTAACCTGTTCCGCGGTGAGACGCGGCCCTCGGATGCCCCCGGCCCGCCTCGCCTGAAAGGAATCCGGGCGCGGCCGGAACATATCTCATCAGGCGGGAATCAGCACCATTTCGCGCTTTATCTCCCCATCCGCGCGAATCCTTCCTTCTGGAACGAATATTGCGATTGCAGCCTCCGGAAGGGCCTTTCCCCCAGGCCCAATGATACCGGGAGCAATCCAGAGACATGATCGAGCAGTCGATCCACCCGAACACACGCGTCCTGCTGGATGCCTGGCGCCGCATGCAGTCCGACCCCGACATGGCTGTCGGCGGCGGCCCGAGTGCGGCAGAACATGAAGCCCTGATCGACCGCCTGCTTGTGCTGGAACTGATGGATGATCGCGCCTGGCTGATCCGGACAGCCGGAGAAGCCGTTAACACCCTTGTCGGCCGCCGGCTGGCGAATCAGAATTTCGCTGATCTGTGGACCGGCCCGGACCGCACTATGGTCTGCGCCTTCCTCGACGCGGTCCGCCTCGATGGCGGCCCCGGGGTGATCCGTGGCCGCGGCGAGACCCTCGCCGGCGAGCGCGTAGAACTCGAGGTGACGTTGATGCCGCTGAGTGCCGGCACATTCAAATCGCCGCGCGCCCGCATGCTCGGTCTCTACCAGACGCTGGGAGGTGAAGCAGCGCTCGGGGGTCAGCCCGTATTCCGTCATCGTGTCTGCATGCTGGCACCGCCCGACACCCGCCGGACCGGCCCCAAGCTCCGCCTGGTGGCCTCCAACTAGCAGCCCTCCATGACAAGCTTGCCCCCGAAGGGCACTCTGCTACGACGGGGCCTCATGGCGTCCGTTTGATGCTACGCTCCGGCCAAGGCAGATGCCGGCTCCTCGCGCGCCAACGGCGTGCGGCCGAGGATCATGTCGGCCGCCTTCTCGGCCACCATGATCGTCGGCGCATTGGTATTGCCGCCGACCAGGGTCGGCATCACCGACGCATCGACGACGCGCAGTCCCTCGACGCCGCGCACGCGCAGTTCGCCGTCCAGGGGGCTCGCCTCCGTTGTCCCCATCGCGACCGTGCCGACGGGATGGTAGATCGTCTCGCCCTTCTCGCGGATGAAAGCGTCGATCTCCGCATCCGTCGTGACGGAAGCCCCCGGCAGGATCTCAACGCCGGTAAAGGCCTTCAGCGCATTCTGCCCGCACACGTCGCGCACCATCTTTACCGCCTCGCGCATGACGCGGCGGTCCTCCTCCGTTGCCAGATAGTTTGGATCGATCGCCGGCGCCGCAAAGGGATCGGATGATGCCAGCCCCACGGTCCCGCGGCTTTCCGGCCGCAGCTGGCAGGCATGCACCGTATATCCATCCTTCTGCGGATCATGGTTTCCGTGGTCCATCATGATCGCATTGACGAGGTGCAGCTGGATATCCGGCATCGCAAGACCTGAGCGCGAGGATATGAATGCGCCCGCCTGAAGGAAATTATCCGCCCCCGGACCGGTCTGATTATACAGATAGCGCAGCCCAACGCCCAGCTTCTTCAGTCCTTTCTGCTGGGAATAGGCGGAGTGCGGCCCGGTCATTTCATGAATGACGGTCACATCGAGATGGTCCTGAAGGTTGCGGCCCACGCCGGGGGCGTTCACCTTGGTTTCGATCCCGTGGCGCTTCAACTGGTCGGGGTCGCCAATCCCGGACAGCATGAGAATTTGCGGCGACTGGACCGCCCCGGCCGAAACGATCACTTCGCGCTCGGCCCGTATCTGGCGCGCGATGCGGCCCTTGCCCTCGACCACTTCGACGCCGGTCGCGCGGCCGCCCTCGATCACTACCCGCGTGACGACGCCGGTTGACAGGATGGTTAGATTGGACCGCTTACCCTCGATCGGGCGCAGGTAGGCGAAAGAGGCGCTCCAGCGCTCACCCTTGTGAATGGTGCGCTGGTAGCGGCCGAAACCTTCCTGCTGTGCGCCGTTAAAATCGTCCGTCAGCGGATAACCTGCCTCTCGCCCGGCCTCGATGAACGCCTGATAGATCGGCCCGGAGAGCGGGCTTTCCGATACATTCAGCGGCCCGTCCCCGCCATGGAAATCGCTCGCGCCGCCCTCATGGGCTTCCGACTTGCGGAAATAAGGCAGCACATCCGCAAAGCTCCAGCCCTTGAGCCCCATCTGGCCCCAGAGGTCATAGTCGCCCGCATGCCCGCGGATATAGACCATACCATTGATCGAGGAGGAGCCGCCCCAGCCCCGGCCGCGCGGCCAGAACAGGCGCCGTCCATCCATGTGCGCCTGCGGTTCAGTAAAAAACCCCCAATTATGGTCGTTCTGCTGTTTGATCAGGCTACCGACCCCGGCCGGCATGCGCACCATCAGCGACGTATCCTTCTTTCCCGCCTCGATCAGGCATACCCTCACGGAAGGGTCAGCCGAGAGGCGATTAGCAAGAACACAGCCTGCACTGCCTGCGCCGACAACTATATAATCGTAGGTTTCCATGACGTTTTTCTTCCTTCCGGCGGCTGCGCCTGTCGTAACCGAACCTAACGGCTTCGCGGGCCTGAGCAACCAATTGTCAATGATCATGAATTAAGTGTCAGGCGTGACATTTTGCCTGCATCGCTCCGGGGTAAGCGATGTGGGGCCGGCAGGAAGGCTCGACATGACGCAACCGCTCTCATCCGCCCCGGGCGCTTCCTCGGGCAAGCTTCCGCGGCGCGACCGGCGCGGGTACAAACGCGTCGAGCTCAAGCTGACAGGCCGCTTCCTGATCGGCGAGAATGTCGATCACGCGCTCCAGACCGCCAACGTTTCCTGCGACGGCGCCTTCATCGTCTCCGCCGAACAGCCGGGCCTGGACCAGCAGGTTGTCTGTTATTTCGACGATGTCGGCCGGGTTGTCGCCAATGTCGTGCGCCAGTCTGCCGATGGCTTTGCCGTGCGCTTCCACACCTCGCCGCACAAGCGCGACAAGCTCGCCGACCGTCTCACCTGGCTGCTCAACCGTGACGCCCTAGGTCTCGACGAGGATCGCGGCAACCAGCGTTACCGCGCCAGCGGCGAAGCTGTGGTCCATCTCTCCGGCGGGCGCACGCTGACCTGCAGCGTCACGGACATCTCGCTGACCGGCGCCGCTTTCGAGGCTCATGGCAAGCCCCCCTTCGTCGGCGAGAAGGTCTCGGTCGGAAATCTTGTCGGCGAAGTTGTGCGCGTCTCGCAGAACAGGTTCGCGGTGCGCTATGTCCACGGCGAACGGCCCGGCGCATCGCCGAAAACATAATCTGTGCCCGGCGGACGGATGAAACAGGTCCGGCGCATCGGTACGGCCCAACCGCCCCGTACGCCGCGAGAGCCGGCCCCGATCGACCTTTCGCGCCTCGACCCTGCCATCTGGCATATCATGGCCGGCAGCGCGATCCACGGTCCTTTCACGCTCGGCCAGCTGCAGCAGTTCGTCGCCGAAGGCCGCCTCAATGCGAACTCGCGCGTTTCCGGCGGCGCCGCCCAACCTTTCCAGCCGATCCGTGAACGGCCGGACCTGGCTACGGCCCTTGCCAGCGCTTTCGCTGAACGGGCCC
>CAYQRX010000151.1:0-7667 GCA_964419865.1 uncultured Hyphomonas sp.
CCGCGCAGTTTCGGGATGATGCAGAAGGAGCATCGATTGTTGCAGCCTTCGGAGATTTTCAGATAGGCATAATGGCGCGGGGTGAGGCGCAGGCCGCTTTCGGGCACGAGATCGAGATGCGGATTGTGCGGCGGGGTGAGATGGGTGTGGACGGCGTCCATCACCGCCTCATACTGGTGCGGGCCGGTGACGGCGAGCACCTTCGGATGCGCCTTCTCGATCACATCCGGCTCGGCGCCAAGACAGCCGGTGACGATCACCCGTCCATTCGCCTCGATCGCCTCGCCGATGGCCGACAGGCTCTCATCGCGGGCGGAATCGAGAAAGCCGCAGGTGTTGACCAGCACAAGGTCTGCGCCCGCATAATCCGGCGCGATCTGATAGCCCTCGGCGCGCAGCCGGGTGATGATGCGTTCGGAATCGACCAGCGCCTTCGGGCAACCGAGCGAAACAATGCCGACTTTCGGCGTCTTCGCGCCGCGGATGGGCGCAGGGGCGGCTGGCATGGTCGTCATGCGCGCCCCGATATAATGAAACGGGCCCGGCGCAAAGCGGGACTTGCGGTTCAGTCCGCCAGTTCGATGCCCTTTTCGGCCATCAGATCGCGCAGCTCGCCATTCTCGAACATCTCCTTGAGGATGTCGCAGCCGCCGATGAACTCGCCCTTCACGTAGAGCTGCGGGATGGTCGGCCAGTTGGTATAGGCCTTGATGCCTTCGCGCACGGCCTGGTCTTCCAGCACATTCGTCGCGACGTACTCAACGCCCAGATAGTCCAGAATCTGCACCACAACCGAGGAAAATCCGCATTGCGGGAAGGTCGGCGTGCCCTTCATGAAGAGGACAACGTCATTGCTTTTGACGGCCTTGTCGATGGCGTCGAGGGTGGCCTGATCGGTCATGTGGGTATCTCCGCGCGTTTGCGTTCATGTGAGGTGCGGCAGAGGCGGGGTCAAGAGCCTCCCGCCTCATCCCGGACGGCCCGCAAGGGCGATCCGGGACCTTCTCACCGCTGCCGCAGTCACCACCCGCAGCTCTGCCCTTCATTCTCTTCCTTCAGATACACGATCAGCGGGTCGAAATATTCGATGATCGCGCTGCCATCCATTTCGCGGGTGCCGGTGAACTTCTCCAGCGTGTCCGGCCAGGGCTGCGACATGCCCGCTTCCATCATGTCATTGAAGCGCCGGCCCACCTCCTTGTTCCCATAGATGGAGCAGCGGTGCAGCGGGCCTTCCCAGCCGGCCTGCTCACAGGCGGCCTTGTGGAACTGGAACTGCATGATGAAGCTGAGGAAATAGCGCAGGTAAGGCGTGTTGCCGGGGATGTGGTATTTCGCGCCGGGATCGAACGCATCCTCCGGACGCGGGCCCGGCGGGATGATGCCCTGGTTCTTCAGGCGCAGATCGGTCCAGGACTGGTTGTACTGTTCCGGCGGTGTCTCGCCCGACAGAACACCCCAGCGCCAGCTGTCGACCGAAATCGCAAATGGCAGGAAGGCAATCTTGTCCAGCGCGGTTTGAAGGAGCAGGGCGGTGTCGGAGTCCGGCCCCGGCTTCTCTTCAGCGCTGATAAGGCCGATCTGCTCGAGGTATTCCGGCGTGATCGACAGGGCGACGAAGTCCCCGATCGCCTCATGGAAGCCATCATGGGCGCCGTTCTTGTAGAGATGGTCCTGATGGCGATAGGCGAGCTGGTAGTAATTGTGCCCGAGCTCATGGTGGACGGTGTAGAAATCCTCCGAATTGACCTGCGTACACATCTTGATGCGCACATCCTCGTCATCATCGAGGTTCCAGGCCGAGGCATGGCAGACCACCTCGCGCCCCTCCGGCTTGGTGATCATCGAGCGTTCCCAGAAGGTCTCCGGCAGCGGGTCGAGGCCGAGCGAGGTAAAGAAGGCTTCCCCCGTCTGAACCATCTTCAGCGGTGTATAGCCCTGTGCCGTCAGCCGCTCGGTCACATCATAGCTTGGTCCCGGCGTATCGGTCTTGAGGATGTCATAGACGCCCGACCATTGCTGCGCCCACATATTGCCCAGCAGGTCGGCGCGGATCGGCCCGGTCGCCGGCTGCACCGCATCGCCGTAGAATGTGTTCAGCCGCCCGCGCGCATAGCAGTGCAGCTCCTTGTAGAGCGGCTCGACCTGGCCCCACAGGCGCTCGACTTCGGCTTCCATCTCGGCCGGCTTCATGTCGTAATTCGACAGCCACATCTGGTCGAGGCTCGGATAACCCAGCTCGCGTGCGCCCTCATTGGCGATGTCGACCATCCGCGCATAGTCCGGCGCCATCGGCACGGCAATCGAGTGCCACCCCTCCCACATCGCCTTCAGCTCTTCGGGATCGCGGGACTGCTGGATGATCCGCGAGGCTTCCAGCAGGTCCACCTCCCGGCCCTGATAGGCAAACTTGCCGGTCGAGTAGGTGGCGTCGAGGCGCGTGGTGATGTCGGCAAGCTCTTCCGCCGCGCCCTCGCGCGACGGGGCGGGAATCGTGATGCCGCTGCGCAGGATCTGGATTTTCCGCGCGACATCCGGCGGCAGTTTGCTCACGTCAAACCGTTTCGACTCATTGGCGAGCGTGACAAGCAGCTTGGTGTATTCCGCGCCCTGTTCGGCGGCGGCCGCACTGGTTTCGGGCGTGATATTGGTCGCCTGCTCCCAATAGGCCTGGGCCGCCTTATGGCTGCGCGCGGCGATCTGCGCCTCGGCATCGCGCAGGAAGGCCCGAGCCTCGATGGCGCGCTCTTCCATTTCGATGGCGGCGGGGTCGATCTTGGTGGTGCCCGGACCGCAGGCCGAAAGCGCCAGGGCGAGCGCCGCGAGGCTTGCAGAGGTCAGAACGGGTTTCAGGAATTGACGGGTCATGGAGCTTAGCCCTCCCAGGCAGTTTCCTGCCAGCAGAGCGCGAACTGTCCCCTACGTCAATCGGCTGCGGAAAATGCGTTCAGGGCGCGCGTGTCTTCAGGGCGAGGGCATGCAGCACGCCGCCCATCTCACCCTTGAGTGCATCATAAACCATCTGGTGCTGGCGCACGCGCGGCACGCCGGCAAACTTTGCGCTGACGATCTCGGCCTGCCAGTGATTATCGTCCCCGGCAAGGTCGGTCAGCGTGATTTCGGCCTCCGGAAAGGCCTCGGTCAGGTATTTCATCAGCGTGTCGCGGCTCATTCCCATGACAGGCTCCTCCTTGGGGCAGGGTGACTAGGCACATGCGGCGGCGCAGCTTATGGGTCAAGCGCAGACACCAGGAAAGGGCAGGGATGAACCGGAAGACCTATGTATGGGCCGCGCTCGCTGTCCTCGCCCTGATAGCGGCCTTCCTGCTCTGGCCGCGCGATGACGATGCGCTGCCCGGCGTCACTTACCGCCCGGTCCATGTCAATGCCGGGGAAATGCTGCATCTCGCCCAGGTTCTCTCCTCCGACGCGCTCGAGGGCCGCGCCGCCGGCACCCCTGGGAATGAGGCCGCCCGTGGGTTCATCCATAAGCGCTTCGAGGAAATCGGCCTCGCGCCGCTGCCGGGTTTTTCCGGCTATGCCCATCCTTTCCCGATCCTGCCGCGAGAGCCGGACGGCGAGCCCTTCGAGGGCGTCAACCTGATCGGCTTCATTCCGGGCTCCGCGCCGGGCCAGGGCGGCCCGATGATGGTCGTCACCGCCCATTACGATCACCTCGGCATCCGTGACGGCGAAATCTACAACGGCGCCGACGACAACGCCTCCGGCAGCGCCGCGCTCATCGCCCTTGCCGAATATTTCGCCGACTATCGCCCGCGGCACGATATGGTCATCGCCGCGCTCGATGCCGAGGAAATCGGCCTGCTGGGCGCGCGCGAACTGGTCCGCATGGACGGCCTGGCGCATGAGCGCATCGCCCTCAACCTCAATCTCGACATGGTCAGCCGCTCCGAAGCCGGGGAATTGTATGCGGCCGGCACATATCACACGCCGCTGCTTGCCGAGATTGTCCGCGAGGTTGCCGCCCGGGCGCCGGTGACGCTCCTGATGGGGCATGACCGGCCGGAAGACGGCCCGGACGACTGGACGCTCCAGTCCGACCACGGACCTTTCCATCTCGCCGGTATTCCCTTCCTCTATTTCGGTGTGGAAGACCATGACGGCTACCACAATCCCGGCGATACGTTCGAGAGCATCACCCCCGATTTCTTCGTCCGCGCGGCCGATACCATCGTGATGGCAGCCATTGCCGTCGACCAGCGCCTCGGCGACATCCATGCCCTGCGCCGCGCGCCGCAGCCCACCCCCATCCAGCCAGAAGGAAGCCCCGAATGACCACCACGACGGTTTCATACATTCTCAAATCATCGACCCATCAGACGGTCGGCGCCCTGAAAGGCATCTTGTCCAAGGGTGAAGCCTATGCCCGCAAGCTGAACCTCGACGACAGCGTGCTGCTCAGCCACCGCCTGTTTCCGGACATGTTCGACCTCACGCGCCAGGTGCAGATCGCCTGTGACACCGCAGCACGCGGCGCCGCGCGGCTCGCCGGTCTCGATATGCCGAGCTTTCCCGATACCGAGCAGAGCTTTGCCGAACTTGTTGATCGCTGCGTGCGGACGATCACCTATGTCAATGCGATCGACGACGGGAAGATCGATGCGACCACCAATACAGTGCTGCAGATTCCCATGGGCTCCAACACGATGCCAATGGAAGGGCGCGCCTATCTCCAGGGTTTCATTCTTCCCAACATGCACTTCCACGCCGCCGTCGCCTATTCCCTCCTGCGGATGCAGGGGGTCAGTCTCGGCAAGCGGGATTTCCTCGTGCCTCCCGAAATGTCCGTTTCCTGATCGGCCGGATTACGGATCAGACAGGAACGAAACGGCGGGCCGATCAGCGTGCCGCGTCCGCAAGCGCCGCCGCGGCTCCGGTGTGGCGGCGATGCAACACATGCGTATTGCGATTTTTTCACCGGAACTGGCCCTGCCGCGTCCCCGTTGTCTCCGTGTGTCGCCAGAACGGCACGCCCACCTTTTGTAGCGTTTCTCGAAGGAGACAACATGTTCCGATCCCTGCTTATCGCGACAGCTGCGGCGGCGACCCTTGCCGGTGCAGCCCATGCCCAGGAATCCGGCCCGTATCTTGAAGGCGGATACCAGTATTTTGACATCAAGCCCGACGGCGCGTCCAGCGGTGTGGACACACACGGCATCGGTGCGCGTGCCGGTTGGCGTTTCAATGAATTCTTCAGCATCGAAAGCGAGCTCGCCACCGGCATCGACGATGGCGAGTTCGACTTCAATGTCGATGAAGACGAGTTCAATTTCGACGACAACAATGACGGCGATCTGAGCGACGTGATTGCCGCCTCGGGTGATATCGGCCTCAACTATCTCGTCGGCGTCTACGGCAAGGCGAACCTTCCGCTGACGGAGCGGCTGAACGCCTATGCCCGGGCCGGCTATGCCTATGTCGATCTTGATGCTTCGCTGGTTACCCCGGGCGGCAACATCATCAATGTCGAGGACTCTGCCGATGGCCCGGCGTTCGGCGCCGGTCTCAGCTATGACCTCACCGACAACCTCTATCTGAAGGGCGACTATACCTATTATTCGTTCGACAGCACCGATACGAGCGGTGTGCTGCTCGGTGTCGGCTACAAATTCTGATCTGCGCCGCTCCGGCTCATGATCCAGGCGCGCCCTTTCTCGCTTTGGCGGGGAAGGGCGCTTTCCGTCAGACGGCGTTCATATAGCCCGGCAGCCAACCTTCATGCGCGGCGCGCAGCGCATCGAGGCGAACCTCGCCAATGATCTTGCCGCCCGCGGGCTCCTGGACGAAACGGACGGCCTCACCGCCAAACTCGCCGCACCAGCCGGCATTGACGCCCGCCGCATTGCCGCGGCGCACGATTTCGGCCTGGTTCTCGGCCCTTGCGGCCAGCAGGTAGCGCCCCTGCGCCTCGCAGAAAAGGTCCAGTGGGCGATTGTCCTCCGGGCCGATATCGGCAACCGATACGGTGACGCCAACGCTGCCCGCCAGCGCCATTTCGGAAGCTGCGCAGGCAACCCCGCCATCGCTGACATCATGGACCGCGCTGACCAGACCATCGGCGATCAGCCCACGCACAAACTCTGCATTGTCCACCTCGGTCGCAAGGTCCACCGGTGGCGGCGGGCCAAGGTCGTTGCTCTTCAGGCCGAGCCATTTGCGCGCATAGAGGGAGGCGCCGAGATGCCCAGTCGTATCACCCACAAGGATCAGCACATCGCCCTCGGCGGCGCCTTCCAGCGTTGCAATCTTCGACAGGTCTTCGATCAGGCCGACGCCGCCGACGACCGGGGTGGGCGGAATGGCTTTGCCATCGGTCTCGTTGTAGAGCGAGACGTTGCCCGAGACGACCGGGAAGTTCAGCGCGCGGCAGGCCTCGGCCATGCCTTCGATGGCCTTGACGATATAGCCCATCGTGGCGGGCTTTTCGGGGTTGCCGAAGTTCAGGTTGTCAGTGATCGCGATGGGGGTCGCGCCAACCGAGGAGAGATTGCGGTAGGCTTCGGCCACCGCCTGCTTGCCGCCCTCATAGGGATCGGCGGAGACATAATGCGGGTTGCAATCTGAACAGATGGCAAGCGCCTTGTTGGTGCCGTGGACGCGCACGATGGCTGCGTCGCCGCCCGATTGGGAGCTGTCGATCGTGTCGTTCATGACATGGCGATCATACTGTTCCCAGACCCAGCGCTTGGACGCCATGTCAGGTGTCGCCATCAGCTTCAGCAGCACCTCGCCATAATCCTTCGGCGCCGGGTATCTCGAGACATCAAAGGCCGGCCGTTTCGGCGGCTCTGTCCACGGACGGTCGTAATTTGGCGCGTCTTCGCCCAGCGGCGCCACCGGAATATCGCACACCACCTCGCCGAACTGTTTCAGCACCAGCCGGCCGGTCTCGGTCGTCAAGCCGATGACTTCGGCGTCGAGGTCCCATTTGTCGAAGATCGCCTTCGCCACGGCTTCCTTGCCCGGCTTCAGGATCATCAGCATACGTTCCTGGCTTTCCGACAGCATGATTTCATAGGCCGTCATGCCGGTTTCGCGCTGGGGCACCTTGTCGAGGTCCATCTCGATGCCGACGCCGCCCTTGTCCGCCATCTCGACCGATGACGAGGTGAGGCCGGCGGCGCCCATGTCCTGGATGGACTGGATCGCGTCGGTGGCCATCAGCTCGAGGCAGGCTTCGATCAGGAGTTTCTCGGTGAAAGGGTCGCCGACCTGGACGGTGGGGCGGTTGTCTTCCTCGCCTTCGGTGAATTCGGCCGAGGCCATCGTGGCGCCGTGGATGCCGTCACGCCCCGTCTTGGAGCCGACATACAGGATCGGCAGGCCGGGCAGCGCGCCGCGGGCGTAAAATATCTTGTCCTGATCGGCGAGGCCGACGGCCATCGCATTGACGAGGATATTGCCATTATACCCCTCATCGAACTGCGTCTCGCCCGCCACCGTCGGCACGCCGACGCAGTTGCCGTAGCCGCCGATGCCGGCGACCACACCGGCCACCAGCTGGCGGGTTTTGGGGTGACTCGGATCGCCAAAGCGCAGCGCGTTGACGAGCGCCACAGGCCGCGCGCCCATCGTGAACACGTCTCGCAGGATGCCGCCGACGCCGGTGGCCGCGCCCTGATAGGGCTCGATATAGGAGGGGTGGT
>CAYQRX010000152.1:0-7627 GCA_964419865.1 uncultured Hyphomonas sp.
AGCGCGCCGGCCCGACCGGCGCCCCGAGATCGCCGGGCGCGCGCGCGACTGGGTCGCCGCCAAACTCGCCGGTTATGGCGTGTTCTCGGAGAATGATGTCCTGGAAGTTGCCGCCAGCGCTGTACCGGCCCGGCGGCTCGATTTTCCCGCCCGCGCCTGGCACGGCGCCGAGGCGGTGCTGGCCAGCGGGCCGCGCGAGGACATTCGCTCCACCCTCGATGCGGCGCTACAGGCCGAGCTTGAGCGAATCGCCCTGACGCGCGCGGCGGCTGAGGGCACGGATGTCCAGGTCTCCGCCATTGTCGTCCATATTCCGACGCGCGGTGTGCGCGCGCTGGTCGGCTCGGCCTCGCGCGAGCGGGCGGGCGGCTGGCTTGACCTGACTGACCGGCCGCGTTCGCCGGGTTCGACGCTGAAACCTTTCATCTATGCGCTTGCCTTCGATGATGGGGCGGCATCGGCCGATACGCGGATCCAGGATCTGCCGCGCCGCTTTGCCGGCTACCAGCCGGAGAATTTCGACCGGATGTTCCGGGGCGATGTGCGCGTCTCCGATGCGCTCCAGCATTCATTGAATGTGCCGGCGGTCCTGATGCTCGACCGTATCGGCGCCGAACGTTTTTCGGCACAGCTTGCGATTGCCGGGGCGCGCCCGCGGCTGCAAGGCGCACGCGGCCAGTCGGCGGGCCTTGCGATTGCGCTTGGCGGCGCCGGGCTGACCGGGCGCGAGCTGGCGATCCTCTATGCGGCGCTCGGCGATGGCGGCTCGGCAAAGCCGCTCGTCTGGCGCGCCGATGAGGAGAGGTTGAGCCGCACTGATCCGGGCCGGCGGCTGATGAGTGAGGCGAGCGCGTCCGAAATCCTCCGTATACTGCAGGCATCGCCGACGCCGGAAGGCCGGATGCCCGGTCGGCTGACGCAGGACGCGCCTCAGATCGCCTTCAAGACAGGCACATCCTATGGTTTCCGGGATGCCTGGGCCGCCGCCGTTTCGGGCCAGCATGCGATTGTCGTCTGGGTCGGCCGGGCGGACGGGGCACCGCGCACGGGGGTTACGGGCCGCGAAATCGCCCTGCCGATCCTGTTCGAGATGGCCGACCGCGCGGCCCATCATCTGCGCGACGATGGCGATAGCGAACTTCGCCTCAGCGCGGCGCGCCTGCCGGCGGCCAAGGGGCCGCTGCGGGAGTTCGCGGCCAGCCGGCCGCCGGAGATCCTGTTCCCGCCGCAGGGAGCGGAGCTTTGGGCTGGAACGGTCGATGGGCGTCCGCCACGTCCCTTTGTACTGGCCGGCCGGGGCGCCAGCCACCTCAACTGGTATATCGACGGAGAGCCTTGCGACCTCGACGATGCCGGGGTGCCCGTCTGGCGCCCGGACCGGCCGGGTTTCTATCTGGTTACCGCTGTCGATTCGGAGGGCCGGGCGAGCCGCGTCCGCGTCCGTGTGCTGACAGAGGCGCCTGCCTGACGCGCGATTGTGCAAACAGGTCACAGCTGCGCGAGAAAGTGCACATCACGGCAATCGCCGCCTTTTTTGCGCCGTCTGAAACCACTATTTCGGCTTTTTCTGCCTATAGAAGACAGGTCTGGCTGTCGGAACCGGTAAAGTTAACAAGTGTATAGTGTGCTCATCAAACGTCCCGCCTTTCTTATCGCCCTTGTGACCGGCACGCTGGCTTCTGGTGTCGCCTTTCTGTCTGGCGCCGATGCGGTGGATTCCCGCGCGGAAGGCGCGCCGATCAGGGTCGCCACGGCGGTATTCGCCGGCGGCAGCTTTCTGAGCGCCGAAGCAGATCTCGACGGCATCGAGGGCGTCCTCGATACGGTTCCCGGATATACGGGCGGCGGGCTGCAGCGGCCTGGATACAGACAGGTCGCGGCGGGCGGCACCGGCCATTACGAGGCGATCAAGGTCACCTATGATCCGGCCCGTATCTCGTATGACAAACTGGCGGCGGCGTTCCTGCGCACGATCGACCCGACCGATGATGAAGGCCAGTTCTGCGACCGGGGTGAAGCCTATCGCACGGCGATCTTTGTCTCCGGTGAGAGTGAGCGCAACGGGGCGGTTGCCGCGGTCTCGACTGCCCAGCGGGTGCTGGGAGAGGAAGTGGTCACCGAAATTCGCCCGCTGACGACCTTCTGGCCGGCCGAAGACAGCTATCAGGATTATTACCTCAAGAACCGCACACGCTATGCGGCCGAGCGCAAGGCGTGCGGGCGCGACGCGCGCGTCTGGGACCTCTGGGGCCAGCCCTCCGATCTGACCAACTGACGCTGCTCTCAGCCGCCATCTGCCGGCGGGGGGCAGGGCGGCTCCGGAAACTCTGACTGTCCGGCAAAGCGGGCCTCCCATTCGGCCGTGCGTTCGGGCGGATTGTAGCCTTCGCCGATATAGAGCTGGAAAACGCGCGTGATGGGGCAGCCATTGCCGCGGCGCCCGAGATCGATGCGCACCTGGCCCGCCGGCTCGAAACTCGCAAAATCGCTGCGCAGATGTGGTCTCAGGCCTGCATGCGCCGACGCAACCAGCACACGTTCGGCGATCGGCCCCTCCAGCGCGGCGCGCTCGGAGAAGCTCTTTGGCCCCGGATAGCGCCGCCATGAGATCAGGGCCAGGTCGCGCTCCGGCGCATAGAAATCGAGACCGTGCCAGGCTTCGCGCTCATCGACGAGGATCGCCGTTGCGCCGAGCCGCTCGGCCTCGGAGAAGAGTTGCTGCGCCGAGGCTTCCCAGCCGCGCGTGCGTTTCAACGCATTGTCGAGGCCGAGCCCGGTCGTCATCGACTGGGGCAGCAGGGCAACCGTCATGAAGAGGCCGGCGACCAGAAGATTGAGGCCGAGGCTCGACCAGATTGCCGCGGCGCGCCCGCCGGAAAACCAGTGGGCTACGAGCAGCGCGGCGGCGGGGTAGGCGGTCGCGGTCCAGTTCGCATGGGCGCGGCTGACGACCGCCTGGGCGAGAATGAAGACCAGCACCGGCAGGACGAAGCAGAGCAGCCAGCGCGCAAGGCTTGCCTCATCGCCCGCCCGGCCGCGGTAGAGAAACAGGCCCACCAGAAGGGCGATGAAGCTGACCGGGCCGAACATGCCGAGCTGGTCGGCAAACCAACTGAGGGCATTTTCCGGGTTGAAGAGGTCGCCGCCGAGATTGGCATTGTCCACGGTGTGGCTGACTGTGGCGAAATCATTCGCGGCGTTCCAGGCGAAGTGGGGCGCCACGATCAGGGCCGCGACAAGCCCTGCCAATCCGCCTCTCGGCGACAGGACGGCCTTGCGGGAAGGCGCATCGATCAGGCAGGTGAGCGCCATCCCGATCAGGAAATAAAGCATCGCATATTTTGACAGCATGCCGGCGCCAATCGCGGCGCCGAGAAGGGCCGCGCTCAGCCACCGGCCGCGTCCGGCGCGCAGGCGCCAGAAGAGGTAGAGCGCGGCGCACCAGAAGGGCATCAGCACTCCGTCGGTCGACAGGACATTCGATGACAGGGCGACGGACGGCATCAGCGCGTAGAGCAGGGCGGCGAAGAAGCCCATGCGTGCATCCTGCATGGCCCGCCCGGTCAGGAACAGAAGGCCGGCGGCCGCGGTGTGCAGGAAAGGTGCGGCGATCCGCACCGACCATTCATCGGTGCCGAAGAGGCCGGTCGTCAGATGGATCACCCAGGCGATCATCGGCGGTTTGGAGTAATAGCCCCATTCCAGCGTCTGTCCCCAGCGCCAGTATTGTGCCTCATCGGCATAGAGCTCGAGCGGCGAGATAAGAACCGCGCCGATTCGCAGAATCAGGAGCAGGCCGAGGGCGAGAATCGCCATGCGCTCATAAGGTCCCGGGCTCGAAGGGGCGGTTGGGTCGTGCATGGCGGCTCCGCTGGCAGAATCAGTCTGACTTATGGCCGTTTCCGCGCAGGAGATACAGGTCCGGGCGCTCTCGGCTGGGGCATGGCGCGGGTTAACAGCGTGTCATTTTTGCATCGCAGCGAAAAAACCGACCTCCGGGCGAAATGCGATGCTGAACCTTCAAACACTTGTCACTAATCTGTCATCTGGCGGGGTTAAGGCCTCGCCAAACCCGGCCTCGAGAGGGGGCCGCGGTGATGGTCGAAAACCGGGGAAGTCCACATGATCAAGAATTTCTTTGCGCGCAGCGCATCGATTGCAGCTATTGCCGCGCTTGCGCCGGTCGCTGCGGTCTACGCTCAGGAAACAGCATCCGAGCTTCGCGGCTCGATCGTCGATCAGAACGGCGCAGCCATTGCCGGCGCGACCGTCACGATCACCTACGGGCCGACCGGCTCGACGAACGTGCTGACCACCGCCAGCAATGGCGGTTTCTTCCAGACCGGCCTTCGTCCGGGCGGTCCTTACTCGATCTCTGTCAGCGCGCCCGGTTTCAGCGGCGAAGCCGTTGACGGCCTGACCCTGTCGCCCGGCACGCAGGCGCCGCTGCGCATCCGTCTGGCGTCGACCGGCGACGACACCGCCGTTCTCGACACGGTTGTCGTGACCGGCCAGGCGATCAGCCAGCTCGACCTCAACATGGGCGTCGGCTCCAATTACGGCGCCCGCGATGTGGCCAACCAGCCTTCGATCGCTCGCGACATCATTGCCACGCTGAACCGCGACCCGCTCGCCGTCACCGGCGGCCCGAACAACCTCTCCGTGGCCGGCGTCAACCCGCGCTACAACGCCGTCACGATCGACGGTGCCCGCCAGCAGGACAATCTCGGCCTCGGCTCCAACACCTTCCCGACCAACCGCTCGCCGATCAACCTCGACATCGTCGAGTCGGTCTCGCTGGTCGCGTCCGACTACTCCGTCACCGCATCGGGCTTCACCGGCGGCCTCGTCAACGTGGTCACCAAGGGCGGCACGAACGAGTTCGACGGCTCGGCATTCTACTACTACCGTGACCAGGACTATATCGGCACCAGCGTTTTCGGTGGCGACCGGTCGTATAACCCGGGCATCTTCGAGGAGAAGGAATACGGCGCGACGATCCGCGGCCCGATCATCAAGGACAAGCTGTTCTTCTCGCTGTCCTATGACAAGTTCGAAACCGCGCAGCAGGTCGATATCTCGGCATCTGCCGCAAGCCAGGGCTTCAGCCCCGCCTTCTACAACGCGCTGAACCAGCTCGTCCTCGACACCTACGGCATCGATATGGGCGGCCGGCCGCTCCAGGTTGCGCTTCCGGAAGAAACCGAGCGCCTGTTCGCGCGGATCGACTGGGACATCAACCAGGATCACCGCCTGCAGGTCCAGTACCAGAAGACCGAAGAGACCAGCGTCTCCGGTGCGACCAGCGCCTTCTCCTTCCAGTCGGCCTGGTATGATGTCCCGAACACGCTGGACAGCTACACGGTCCAGCTCTTCTCCGACTGGACGCCCAACCTGTCGACCCGCCTGCGCGCCTCCTATACCGAGAACGAGCGTCTGCAGAACTGCCGCGCCGGTGATGTCGGTGAATTGAGCATGGTTCTTTCGGTAAACAACACCGTCGGCACGCCGCTTGAGGGCCTGCTGAACATTTCCAACCCCAACACGACCCGGACGATCACCGGTGGGTGTGACCGCTTCCGCCACACCAATACCTATGCGGATGAACGCCTGACGCTGTTCGGCCAGGCCGATTATGTGTGGAACGACTTCATCTTCACCTTCGGTGGTGAGTATGAAACGCTGGATGCCGCGAACGCCTTCTCGCAATTCTCCCGCGGCCAGTTCACCTTCATCGGCGCCCAGAACCTGATTGATGGCACCGCAAATGTTCAGTACCGGAACGTCGGGTCGAACAACACGGGCGAATACCTGACCCAGTACGACTATGCGCGCTGGTCGACCTTCGCCCAGGCCCGCTGGCAGGTCATGCCGGAGCTCGAACTGACCGGTGGCCTGCGCTACGAGTATATTTCGACCGATAGCGGCGCCGAGCTCGACCCAACCTTCCAGCAGCAGGTCGGCATCCCGAACACGACGTCGACGGACGGGCTTGATCTTATCATGCCGCGTTTCGGCTTCCGCTACACCCCGCTGGACCGGACGACGATCACGGGCGGCATCGGCCTGTTCTCCGGCGGTGATCCGGGCGTGTGGACGCTGAACACCGCCGCGCCCCTGGTGGTTGTCGCTCAGGCAAACGGGCTGGCCGGGGTAGACCCGAGCGTGATCCCGCAACAGCTGCTGGATGCGGTTGCCAACGGCTCCGCCGGTGCGATCGACGCGCTGGACCCGAACTTCAAGCTGCCGTCCGACTGGAAGGCCTCGATCCGCATCGACCAGGCCTTCGACCTCGACTTCGGCACCTTCAACCTTGGCCGGGACTATCGGGCTTCGTTCCAGGTCCTGCACACCCGCTCGAAGGACTCCTTCCTCTGGCAGGAATATGCGCAGACGAATGGTGGCCTCACCCCGAGCATCGCGCCGGACGGCCGCCCGATCTATGCGGACCTGCAGGCGCTCGGCCTGTCGAACCGCACGGTTCTCACCAACGCTTCGGGTGACGAGAGCACGGTCTACACCGTCTCGCTCGAGAAGGCCTTCGACTACGGCCTCGACATGTATCTGGCCTATTCGCACCAGGATGTCGAAGCGCTGACGGAAGGCTCGTCCTCCCGCGGCATCTCGGCCTGGCGCGGCCAGGTGGCGGCAGACCGTAACTTCCCCGGCCCGCGCACCTCGCTCTATGAGATCACGGACGCCCTCAAGGTCGGTCTCGGTTATGAGCGTGCCTTCATTGGCGATCTGGCAACCCGCGTTGACCTGTTCGGTCAGTTCACCTCGGGCGGCCGCTTCACCTACACCTTCGACATCGGCAACGGTTCGACCGCGAATGACTCGCTGTTCGGCCGCGCCGGCAACGGCGAAGGCCCGTTCGACAACAACCCGCTCTATGTTCCGAACCTGTTCGGTGACGCCAATGTTGTCTACGGCCCGAACTTCAATCTCGCCGCCTTCGGTGAGTATGTGAAGGCCAACAGCCTGCAACAGGGCAAGATCCAGGAAGTGAACGGCGCGAAGTCCAAATGGAACCAGCGCTGGGATATGCGCCTGCAACAGGACCTGCCGGGTATCTGGGGCGCCGAGAAGTTTGTCGGTGACAACCGCTTCAAGCTGGTCTTCGACATCGAGAACCTCGGCAACCTGCTGAACGACAGCTGGGGCACGGTCTACAACGCACCGTCGAATGGCCAGCTGGCCATCGTTGCCGCCGATCTCGTCACCCGGGCAGATGTGGAGGCCAATGGTGTTGCCGGTGCAACCGCCCTGCGCGGCGATGCCCAGCGCACGGCCTGTGCGGCTGCCAATGCCTGCGTCTATCGCTACAACAGCTTCAACGGCCAGCCGAACGGCTTTGAGAACAATGCGGCTTCTGCCTGGAAAGTCCGGGTCGGGATCCGTTACGAGTTCTAAGCGGATATCTGCTGAAGACGCACTATATGAGGGGGCGGCCTTTGCGGGCCGCCCTTTTCGTTTGATCCCAGCTGTGGCAAGGCCCGCCCGACATGACCGATACAACCCTTTTCCTGCCGCCCGAATGGGCGCCCCAATCCGCCCTCTGGGTCGGCTGGCCGCGGCTTGCCGAAGAATGGGGCGGCGATCTGACGGCGGCCCGCAGCGAAATCGC
>CAYQRX010000153.1:0-7589 GCA_964419865.1 uncultured Hyphomonas sp.
CTTGCGGGCACCGGCAAGGCGCATGGCGGCCCTTATGGCGCCGAGGAGATCGAGGGTATCCGCAAATCGCTGAAATGGCCGCATCCGCCGTTTGAGGTTCCGGAAGCGATCGAGAAGGCGTGGAAGAAAACCGGTGAGCGCGGCGCTTCAGAGCACGCCAAGTGGAAGAAGCGCCTCGCGGCCAGCGTTCATAAAGGCGAGTTCAACGCGGCCATCTCCGGCCGCCTGCCCAAGAACCTCGCCAAAGCCATCAACAAGCACAAGAAAGCCGTGGCCGAAGGCGGCGCCTCGAAGGCAACCCGCGTCTGGAGCGGCGAGGCGCTGGAGGTCATCACGGGACTTGTGCCGGAAATGGTCGGCGGCTCGGCTGACCTGACCGGCTCGAACAATACCCGGACCAACCACACCGCGCCGATGACGCCGAAAAACTGGGGCGGGCGGTATGTCCATTACGGCGTGCGCGAGCATGGCATGGCCGCCGCGATGAACGGCATGGCGCTGCATGGCGGCATCATTCCCTATTCAGGCACCTTCCTGGTGTTTGCCGATTACAGCCGCGCCGCGATCCGTCTGGGCGCACTGATGGGCGCGCAGGTGATCCATGTGATGACGCATGATTCCATCGGCCTTGGCGAGGACGGCCCGACCCACCAGCCGGTCGAGCATGTCGCCTCACTGCGCGCGATGCCGAACATGGTCGTCTTCCGCCCTGCAGATGGTGTCGAGACCGCCGAATGCTGGGAGCTGGCCCTGCACCGGCAGGACGGCCCGTCGACCATGGCGCTGACCCGCCAGAATGTTGCTCCCGCGCGCAAGGTGCACACGGAGGAAAACCTCTCGGCACGAGGCGGCTATGTCCTGTCGCCGGCCGGCAAGGGCAAGGAACGCGGCGTGCTGATTGCGACCGGCTCCGAGGTCGAGATTGCGCTGAAGGCGCAGGCCCTGCTGGCAGGGGAGGGGATCGCCGTGCGCGTCGTCTCGATGCCGTCGATGGAGCTGTTTGGTCAGCAGGACGCCGCCTACCAGCAGGAGACGCTCGGCAAGGGCCTTCCGAGAGTTGCGATCGAAGCGGGTGTCCGCTTCGGCTGGGACCGCTGGATCGGCGCTGAGGGCGGCTTTGTCGGCATGGACAGCTTCGGCGCCAGCGCACCCTATCAGAAGCTCTACCAGCATTTCGGCATCACGGCGGAAGCCGCCGCGGCCGCGCTGAAAGAACGGATCTGATTTCAAGGAGTTGCCGCCGGCCTCAGGATTGAAGCGGCGCGAAGGGCTCCTTGGCGCCGTTTGCTTTTCAGCCGAGGATCGTGGGCAGCCACATCACCAGGCTGACGCCCAGAATTCCTGCGATCATTATCACTGTGAGCAGTATGAGCGCGGCCCCCATCAGGTATTTCGCGGGCGCCGAGGGACTCGCTTCTGCCATCAGGTAAAGCTGGTAGACGGCCAGTGGAAGGATCGTCTGGCCAAGCATGGCCGCGCGGCCGGCGGGTCCGTCGAGTGCCTCACCGAGCCCCAGCCCGCCCGTCGGGATGGCCCAGGCGATCATCATGACCCGGAGAAACCAGACACCGCTGACCATAAGGAAGAGCCGGGTCGCCCAGCGCCGGTGCGCGGCATAGTCGCGACCGATGGCGGCGCGCCAGGCAAGTCCTGCGCTTAGGAGTATGGCGAGACCGTTGACCGATTGCAGCACAGCGTTCACCGGGCCGCCAAAGGCTGGCCGGAGCAGGAAGATGCCGATGGCGCCGATGCTGATCGCCATCGCCACCAGTAAATAGGCGCGCCCGTTCCAGCGATGAAAGGCGCGCATCCGTTGGCGCAGCGCCGGGATGAGCTGGAGCGGGCCGGAGACCGTGATGATGAGGGCAAGCGTCATGTGCAGCACGATCAGTGCATTGCCGAGAAGGTCGCCCTCGCGGATGCCGGTGAAGAGATGGCTGTTCCAGAAGTCCCAGTCACCGCGCGCGGCCGAGAGCCAGAAGGCGGCAAAGATATAGAGGGCGAAGACCGCCTGGCCGGCCAGCACAGCGCTGAACCAGAAGACGCCAGTCCCTGAAAGGAAGCGCCGGGCGCGGCCGGGTGCCCGGCTTGGGGCGGGGGCGGAGGATGTGAGGCTGGTCATGTCGGTCCTGGGAGGAGGGGCAGGGATGCCAGACTAGGAAAACACGGCGCAGGCCGGTATGACCGGGCGTTCCAGTTTCCTGACCCTGGGTCTCAGCCGCCAAGGAACAGATGTCCGAACTCACTGTCGCTGCAGGCTATGCCCGCTCATTGCTGGATCTTGCCGTCTCCAAAGGGGCGGAGGCAGGCGCCCTGCTGAGCGCGGCGGGCATCGCCCCTGATGCGCTGGAGGCGCCGGATATGCGCCTGCCGTTCGAGCGCTTCCGGGCGCTGATGCAGGCCGCGAAGATCGCCTGCGATGATCCCGCGCTGGCACTGCATTTCGGGGCGTCTTCCCCCTTCAACGAGATGTCGATTGTCGGTTTGATCGCCTATACATCGTGGACGATGGGCGAAGCCTTCGAGCAGACGAACCGGTATGCCCGGCTCGTGATCGAGGTGGACGGGCAAGACAGCGCGAACCGCTTTGCCATTGTGCGCCGCGCCGATGGTGTCTGGATCGAGGACAGGCGGCGCAATCCGGATGCCTTCCCGGAGCTGACCGAGTCGACATGGGTGCGCTTCGTGACTGACCGCGCCCGCGCCTTCCCGGACCGGCCGCCCTTTGTGCTGGAAGTGCATGTTACCCATGAGTGCCCGAAGCATGCTGAGGCGTATAAGGAATATTTTTCCATGCCGGTTGTGTTCGGCGCGCCCTGGAATGCGCTGCGGATTGAGGAAAGCTGGCTTAACGAGCCGACCGGCCAGTCTGACCGTTATGTCTTTGGCGTGTTCAGTACCCACGCCGATGGTCTGCTTGCCTCACTGATGCAGTCTGCCACCATCAGGGGGCGGATTGAGGCGGCGCTCCTGCCGGTGCTGCATACGGGCGATGTGTCGATGTCGGACATGGCGCGGCGACTCGGTTTCAGCCGCTCGACGCTGCACCGGCGCCTCAAGGCCGAGGGGGTGCAGTATGAGGCGATTGTCGATGATTTGCGCCGTCGGATGGCACTCGACTATCTTGGGAGCCGGAAGGTCTCAGTGAATGAGGCCGCTTATCTCACGGGCTTTTCAGACCCTTCCGCATTCTCACGGGCATTCCGCAGATGGACTGGAACGAGCCCCGGCCGTTACCGGGCTGGAGGTGGGTGAACTCACCCCTCTGAGCGCGTGCTAAACAGATCCAGCTGGTTGGGGTCGGCCGGTTTCTTGCGGCGGTTCTTTGTGCGTCCGCGCCGGAAGTAGAGGTCGTCGGTATGGTCTTCCTGGAGCGATGGCGGCCGGGCGGGCTCGAACGGGCGCACAGCCGGCGCGCGGGCAGCGGCCGGATCGACGACCTTCCACCAGCTGACCGCAACGACAGCATGGCCGGAGGTATCCTCGTATCGCTGGATGTGACCGGCAGCGCCGTCTGCGCCGAGTGATCGGAACAGCGCATCGGCCTGGTCCGGTGCGAGGTGGAGCCAGCTCGTTTCCAGCCCTTCAACAGTCAGCCCCGCCGACAGGGCAGTTGCCTCGCTGCGGCTGCGCGCCGCCTTCACGCCCGGCGTGATGGCTTCTTCAAGGGTTCGGGCAACCGGATAGGCAAGGCTCATGGTAGCGGCGAGGTAAGCGTGTCCTCGCCCGGCGTCCAGCCTGTATCGGCAAGTCCGGTGAGCCTGGAGGCCGCGAGGCGGGCAAATCGCAGCGTCACGGCCTTGCGCCGGGCCGGCGCCAGCCGGACTTCCGGAGCCTCGCGGATCACGGCGCCATAGAAGGCATCGGCAACGATCAGCCCGGCTTCAGGCGGGATCAATTCCTGCGGAAAGTCGGCACCGACCGCAAAGGTCAGCCGGTCGCAATAGTCCATGTATTCCCGCCATTTCGTGTCGGATTTGAAGTCCTGTACCGAGGATTTGATCTCGATCATCCAGACATCTCCGCCCGGACCCAAGGCGGCGATATCCGCGCGCCGATTGTTGGCGAGTGTCATTTCGGTGACGCCGAAATAGCCGAGATGGCCCATCAGACGCAGCGTGCCGCGGCAGATTTCTGCGGCGCGCCGGATGGGCTGTTCCTCGTTCAGGGGCTCGGTCATGGCGGGCGTGTTCTGGTATTGTTCCTTGTCTTACCCTAGGCGGCTGGCCGTTGAGGCGTCAAGCGCGGGGGCGGCTTGGGCGTCCCGGTCAAAAATCAAGGCCGGTTGTGATCCAGTCCGCTCCCGGCCTCGTAGACCCTGTTGATCAAGAAGGCGCGCCGCCGCTTCCAGGAGGGAACTGCATGTCGAATGCATATGTGGTCTCAAACCAGGCCGACCGGGCCTTTGTCCGGTCTGCCATGAAGGCGCCGCTGCTGGACCCGCAACATGAGGCGAACCTTGCGCGGCGCTGGCGGGAACAGGATGATGAAGCGGCCCTGCATGAGCTGACAACCGCCTATATGCGGCTGGTCATCTCGATGGCGGGAAAGTTCCGCCATTACGGCCTGCCGATGGCCGATCTGGTGTCAGAGGGCAATGTCGGCCTGATGCAGGCGGCGGCCCGGTTCGAGCCTGAGCGCGAGGTGCGATTCTCCACATATGCCAGCTGGTGGATCCGGTCCGCGATACAGGATTATGTGCTGCGTAACTGGTCTATCGTCCGCACCGGGACGACATCGGCCCAGAAATCGCTTTTCTTCAATCTGCGCCGCCTGCGCGCACGCATCGCCGATCTCGGCGATGGGGCCATGTCGCCCGAGAACCGGGAATGGATTGCGGAGCATCTTGGCGTGCCACTGAAAGATGTGGAGACCATGGCTTCGCGTCTTTCCGGCGCCGACCGGTCGCTCAATTCGCCGCTTGGTGAAGAGGGTGACACGGAATGGCAGGACCTCCTGGCAGATGAAGCGGCGCAGCCCGAACAGGCGGTCATGGACTTGCACGATACAGCGCGCCGCCGCGCCTGGATCACGGAGGCGATGAGAGTGCTGACGCCGCGCGAAGTATTGGTCGTGACCCGCCGGCGCTTGACCGAGGACACTGTCACGCTCGAGGCGCTGGGCGAGGAATTGGGTGTTTCAAAGGAACGGGTTCGCCAGATCGAAGCCGGCGCGCTGGCTAAGTTGCGCCGCGCCCTCGAGGCAATCGCAGGCGATCCCGAAAAGGCCGGCCTGCTCCCGGACGTCTGATCAGTCGCTGCCTAGCATTTCCACGTTCAGGACATGCGTGATCTCCATGCGCAGGTTCCTGACATAGCCGCGCGCGCGCACAGGCGTATCTGGCGGCAGCTGGCAGAGGGCGGCAGCAGCGGTGCTGATCTCAAGGACCAGCAGTGAGCGCTCCAGGAAAACGTCGCACGAGGCGGTGCGCAGCTCGGACCCCTGCATGCCGGCGCTGATCCCTTCCACGAGATGGAAGCCTTCGAACGTATCAGGCAGGCGGCTCGCATCGGGAATGGTCCACTCGCTCTTCGCCCATAGGCCCAGGCGCGCATCGCGCGCGGCCTGTTCCAGCGGGAACAGGGGCGCGTTCGCCGCGGCGGTGTCGGCATAGACCCTGACCCGGGCGCCGCCGCGTTTTACCATCTCCGAATTGAGCCAGAGTTTCGGCCCGAGCGAGTCGGTCGTCACGACATGGGCAAGGGCGCGGTCGTATCGGTCGCGCGTGATGCCAGCATAGCGAAGTTCGACCTCGCGGCCGAGCGCGATATCTTCGAGCATCCGCTTGGCGTCCTCGAATCCGGCTTCGCCCTCGCGCCCGCGAGATGGGCCGGCGGGCGCTTCGATGCCGATGAGGCGAACGCTCTGCCCGGTCGAGAGAACGAGCGCGTCGCCGTCGATGACGCGGACCACTCGGCCCTGCTCGCCCCGGGCAAGGCCTTCCAGGGGGTCAGCTGGCGCGCCGCCGCAGGCCGGCAGCAACGCGATGGCCGCCAGCAGCAGGAAATATCTGATCGGCAAAAGCCCGCCCGCTCGGTTCATTCCCCCTGTATCTCCGGGCAAGCACAGTCAGGCAAGCCGCTTCGCCTTGCCATAAGGGCCCGGCGGCCGCTAAGCCTTCCGTTACGATAAGATACCCTTCGGAGAAACCCATGTCGAAACCGAACAAGCCCTACCGGAAACGGGAGATCGGCGGCCATACGCTGAGCCCGGAATCGCTGGTGATGGGCTTTGGATATGACCCGTTCATGTCGGAAGGCTCGATCAAGCCGCCGATCTTCATGACATCGACCTTCGCCTTCAAGTCTGCGCGCGATGGTGAAGCTCTGTTCCGGCGCCTCGCCGGCAAGCGGGAGGAGGGGGACCCGGAAGACGCGGACCTCATCTATACCCGCTTCAACAATCCCAATATGGAAGTGCTGGAAGACCGGCTGACCCTCTATGATGACGGGGAGGCGGCGCTGGCTTTCTCCTCCGGCATGTCGGCAATCACGACGGCGCTGTTCGCCTGCGCCGAGCCGAGCACGGCAATTCTTCATTCCAGCCCGCTCTATGGGGCGTCGGAAGTCTTTATCCGGAGCTTCATGCCCGGTTGGGGCGTGCGCTCGGCAGAGTTCGATGCCTGGTCGACGGAGGATCAGATACTGAAGGCAGCCCGCGATGCGGTGGCACAGTTCGGGCCCATTTCGGTGATCTTCACCGAATCGCCGGCAAACCCGACGAATGCGCTTGTCGATATTGCGGCCTGCGCACGCGTTGCCGATGTTTTGGCTCAGGAGACGGGCCGCCGGCCGATCCTCATGTGCGACAATACGATGATGGGGCCGATCGGACACAAGCCCCTGAGGCATGGCGCGGACCTCGCCCTGTACTCCCTGACAAAATATGTCGGCGGGCATTCCGATCTCATCGCAGGCGGTATTGTCGGCAATGAGGAGATCCTGACCAAGGTCCGCCGTATGCGGAATTATCTCGGCACGATGCTGGACTCCCACTCCTGCTGGCTGCTGACCCGGTCGCTGGAGACGGTCCAGCTGAGAATGGAGCGGGCTTTTGAGAACGCCCGGCGCTGCGCCGAATATCTGAGGGATCATCCGAAAGTGGCCCAGGTCATGTATCCGGGCTTCCTTGAGCCGGGCGACCCGCAGAAGAAGGTGTTTGACGAACAATGCGAAGCTGCCGGGGCTACTTTTTCATTCGATGTGAAGGGCGGCAAGGAGGCGGCGTTCCGGATGCTGGATAATCTGAAGCTCATCAAGCTGGCGGTCAGCCTCGGGGGCACGGAGAGCCTGATGTGTCATCCCGGCTCGACCACGCATTCGGCGGTGCCGGCCGATGTGCGCGCGCGGATCGGATTCACCGATGGCCTCATCCGCTTTTCCGTCGGCATTGAGGCCCCCGATGACCTGATCGTGGACCTCAAACAGGCGCTTGAACATGTCTGATACCGTATTTCCGCTTCAAAACTGGGGCGTTTTCCTATAGGGGAAGCGCCGGTTGGTCCCGTAGCTCAGCAGGATAGAGCAACAGATTCCTAATCTGTAGGTCGCGCGTTCGAATCGCGCCGGGATCACCACGGCTTTTTCGCT
>CAYQRX010000154.1:0-2724 GCA_964419865.1 uncultured Hyphomonas sp.
CCGGTGCAGGGGCAGAAGGAGGCGCTTGTCCGCATCCGGTGGCCATAAGCGCGCACTGCCGCAGCGTCAACACCCGTCATCTTGGCAAACCACGCCGACTCCTGCTCTGTTTGGCAGATGCAGGCAGCCCCTCTCTTCTGCGGCGTGGACGAAGCCGGGCGCGGCCCCTGGGCCGGGCCGGTCACGGCGGCCGCCGTCATCCTCGACCCCGCCCGCCCCATCGGCGGCCTCACCGACTCCAAGAAGCTCAGCGAAAAGGCCCGGGGCCGCCTCGCCCCGCTGATCCGCCAGCAGGCGCTCGCCTGGTCGATTGCCGAGGCCAGCGTCGAGGAGATCGACCGCCTCAACATCCGCGAGGCGACCTTCCTGGCCATGCGCCGTGCCATCCTCGGCCTCGGCCTGACACCGGGCGAAATCCTGATCGACGGCAACGCCCTGCCCGCCGGCCTGCCCGCGCCCGCCCGCGCCATCATCAAGGGCGACCTGACGGAGCCCGCCATCTCGGCCGCCTCGATCCTCGCCAAGACCCACCGCGACGCCTGCATGGCCGAACTTTGCGCCGCCCATCCCGGCTATGGCTTCGCCGCGCATAAGGGCTATGGCACCGCCGCCCATGCCGAAGCGCTCGGCCGGCTCGGCCCCTCGCCTGCCCACCGCACCAGCTTCGCCCCGGTCAGGGCCGCGTTAAGACCCTGTTAACCCAAGTCGCCCGACTTTGCCGCCCATCTGGATGGTGCGGGGTCTCGACATGTTTCTGCTGAACTGGTTCATCTTCGGCTGGCACACCTGGTATGGCGAATCCGGCGCCGCCTACCGGTTCAAGATCACGCTGACCCGCCAGGGCATCCCCGAGGGCCCCGGCATCTATATCTTCGTCGTGCGCCGCTTCGCCTTCTTCCTCTTCCCGCTCTATATCGGCAAGGCGTCGAACTTTAAGTCCCGCCTCTATGGCCATGAGCGCTGGTGGGAAGCCTGGTGGAAACGCGGCGCGACCGAGCGTCATGTCCTCATCGTGCGCAATCCGCGCGAGCGCGCCCGGATCGAGGAAGACCTGATCCGGCGCTATCATCCGAAGATGAACGATGTCCACATCCCGCGCGGTTCAGATGATGCGCCGAATGACCGCCGCCTCGCCCGCGCCTGGCGCTGGCGCCGCTGGTGGACCGGCCTGCCCGCCCGCCTCTTCGGCTTCGGCCGCCGCAAGGCGGGTTAGGGCGGCAGCGAAGTGCAACTCACTCCTCCCCCGCCCGCGGGGGAGGTGCCCGAAGGGCGGAGGGGGAACCCCGCGCAACCTCCTCACGGCAACAGCAGACAAGCATCCCCATAGGAATAAAACCTGTACCGTTCACGGATGGCATGCGCATAGGCGGCCTGCATCACATCCGTCCCCATCAGCGCGCAGACGAGCATGAACAGGCTCGAGCCCGGCAGGTGGAAATTGGTCATCAGCGCGTCCGTGGCGCGGATCTTGTCGCCGGGCTTCAGGAAAATGTCGGTCGGGCCGGTCGCGGCATGGATCACGCCCTGCTCATCGGCGCAGCTTTCCAGCGTGCGCATCGCGGTCGTCCCCACCGGCACGATCCGCGCTCCGCCGGCGCGCGCCGCATTCAGCCGCGTGGCAACCTCCGGCGTCACCCGGCGCCATTCCTCATGCAGACGGTTTTCCGCAAGGTGTTTATCTTCCAGCGGCTTGAAGGTGCCGAGCCCGACATGCAGGCGCACCGTCTCGAAATGGATGCCGGCGGCCTTCACCTCTTCCACAAGCCGCGGCGTGAAATGCAATCCCGCCGTCGGCGCCGCAACACTGGCGGCTTCCTCGGCCGCGAAGCGGGTCTGGTAGGTCTCGCGGTCCTTCGCATCCGCCGCGCGCCGCCGCGCGATATAGGGCGGCAGCGGCATCGCGCCATACGCCTCCAGCGCAGCCGTCAGGGCCTCATCGGCGCAGCTGAATTCCAGCAGCACCTCGCCGCCCTCCCGGCGCGCCGCGATCCGCGCGGAAAACCCGTCCGCAAACTGAATGTCGTCGCCTTCCTTCAGCCGCCGGCCGGGCCGCGCCAGCGCCAGCCAGCTCTGCCCGTCCTGGCGCTCGACCAGGTTGACATCCACCTCGACATCCCGGCTGACCCCGTCGCGCGCGTGCCGCACGCCCTTCAGCGCCGCCGGCAGCACGCGCGTGTCATTGCACACCAGAATATCGCCGGGCGAGAGAAAGTCCGGAAGGTCGCGCACCCCGGCATCCTCCAGCCGGCCAGCGCCGCGCACGACCAGCAGGCGCGCCGCGTCCTGCGGCTCTGCGGGCCTGAGCGCGATCAGCTCCTCCGGCAGGTCGAACTGGACTGCCGACAGGTCCATCAGACCGGGCCCCGCCGCCCCTATTCGGCGATGATGGCGGGAACCGGCGGCAGCTCGCAGATATGCGGCTCGCCCCGCGCCTCAAGCTCGGCGCGGAATGCGTCGGTATCGGTGCGCAGCACAAAGGCGCGCGGACGCTCCGCCTCCGGAAGATCGGCCGCGACACGGGCCGAGGTCAGGATATCCGGATTGGTGACCGAACCGTTCTGCTGCGGCGAGCCGGCCTTCAGCGCCATGACCACATCCTGCCCGTCGATCACCCGGCCCCAGGAGGAATAGAGCCGGTCCAGATGGGGCGCGTGGCCGCGCATCAGGAAGAACTGGCCATTGGCGGAATTCGGGTCATCCGTCCGCGCCGTCGAAACAATGCTC
>CAYQRX010000154.1:2734-7587 GCA_964419865.1 uncultured Hyphomonas sp.
ATGTGGCTCTCCACCAGTCCGTCAACAGACATTTCGGCAAAGAAGGAAGGCTGCGTCTGGATCGGCACGCCGCGATAATAGCCGTGCTTGGCGCTGTCTTCCGGGCCGATGGTCGCCTCCAGCGGCAACTCTTCGATATTGCGCCGGAAGGTGAACTCGCCATTGACGTTCGGCTCGCCGGACTCGCGCCCCTTCAGCGCGAAGATGTCGCCGCCCTGCGCCATGAAATCATTGATGACGCGGTGAAAGCTCGTGCCGTCATAATCGCCCGACCGGATGATGGCGGTAAAATGTGCGACATGGTTCGGCGCCACCTCAGGGAAGGCCTCGATCAGGATGCGGCCCTTGTTGGTGTCGAAAATGATCAGCCGCTCCGGGTCCACTTCCCGCCAGGTCTCCGGGCTCGCCGCCGCGTCCGCCCCGGCGCCAGTGGTCCAGTCCGCGGCCGCAGTATCCCCGCAGGCCGGAAGCACAAGCCCGGCCAGGGCCGCAGCCGCCACAATCGCGCGCATCGTCATTGTCCGTATTTCTCCAGCAGGGCCTTTTTCACCGCAGGCGTGACGAACGGCGTGATATCGCCGCCGAGGCTCGCGATCTCCTTGACCAGCCGCGAGGCCACCGCCTGATGGCGAACATCCGCCATAAGGAAGACAGTTTCAATGTCGGGATTCAGTTGCTCGTTCATCGCCGTCATCTGGAACTCGTATTCGAAGTCCTGCACGGCGCGCAGGCCGCGCACGATGATCTGCGCCCCGCAGCTTTCGGCGAACTTCATCAAAAGGCCATGCATCGGCAGGACCTTGATCTCGGCCAGGCCCGGCCCGTTCAGCTTCTCGCACTCATAGCGCACCATGGCGACGCGCTCTTCCAGCGTGAACAGCGGCTTTTTCGCCTCATTGATGGCCACGCCGATGATCAGCGTATCGACGAGCTTCATCGCCCGGCCGAAAATGTCGATATGGCCCGCCGTCGGCGGATCGAAAGTGCCGGGGTAAAGTCCGATACGATGCACGGGGCGCCTCCTCTCTCTTGTCAGGCGAGAGCGATGGCGCTGCAGCGCAGCAATCAGCCCTCGGGAGTATCCATACCGCCTTCGCCGTCATCGACAAGCCGCGCCGCAGAGACAACCCGCTCACCATCGCCCGTGCGCAGCACCCAGACCCCGCCCGTGGAGCGCCCGGCAATGCGGATCTGCTCGACCGGCGTGCGGATCAGCTGGCCGCCATCGGTCACCAGCATGACCTCATCGCCATCGCCGACCGGGAAGGACTGGGCGACCCGTTTGACCGGCCCGTTCTTCTTGTCGCGGCCCCAGATATTCTGCGCCACAAGGCCTTTGCCGCCCCGCCCGGTGATCCGGTAGTCATAGGCCGAGGAGCGTTTGCCCATGCCGTCATCGGCAACGGTGAAGATGAACTCCTCCGCCGCGCCGAGCTCGGCGATCCGCTCGGCCGAGAGGGCCGCTTCGGTGACGGCCTCGTCCTCGTCCTCGGAAATCTCCTCATCCTCGCCGGTCGCGGCGCGGCGCATGGCCGCAGCGTGTTTCAGATAGGCCCGCGCCTCTTCGGACGAGACCTCCACATGCCTGAGAATGCCCATCGAGATGACGGTATCGGCCTCGCCGAGCCTGATACCGCGAACACCGGTCGAATCCCGGCCGGCAAAGACACGTACATCGGTGACCGGGAAGCGGATGCACTGGCCGAGCGCGGTCGTCAGCAGCACATCATCCTTCTCCGAACACAGCTGCACCGAGACGATACCGTCGCCCTCATCCAGCTTCATCGCGATCTTGCCGGCGCGGTTGACGCGCACGAAGTCGGCCAGCCGGTTGCGGCGCACATTGCCGGAGCGGGTGGCGAACATCACATCGAGATGCTCGGCCGCCTCCTCGCTGTCGGGCAGCGGCATGACGCTCTCGATCCGCTCATCGGTGGCCAGCGGGAAGATGTTGACCAGCGCCTTGCCGCGCGAAGCCGGCCCACCGACAGGCAGGCGCCACACCTTCTCCTTGTAGACCATGCCGGCGGAGGAGAAGAACAGGATTTCCGTATGCGTCGTTGCCGAGAAGACGCGGGTGATGAAATCCTCGTCCTTCATCGACATGCCGGAGCGGCCCTTGCCGCCCCTGTTCTGGGTACGGTAGGTAGAGAGCGGCGTGCGCTTGACATAGCCGCCATGGGTGACGGTGACGACCATGTCCTCGACCTCGATGAGGTCTTCGTCATCCATATCCACCCCGCCCTCGACGAATTGCGAGCGGCGCGGCACGGCAAACTTCTCTTTCACCTCGGCAAGCTCGGCCTTGATGATGCCGAGGATGCGGGGGCGCGAACGCAGGATGTCGAGATAGTCGGCGATCTTCTCGGCAAGGCCCTTGGCCTCATTGCCGATCTCGTCGCGGCCGAGCCCGGTCAGACGGTGCAGCGGCAGGTTCAGGATGGCGCGGGCCTGTTCGTCGGAAAGATAGATCGTATCCGGATCGCCGCCCCGGCGTGTGCGCCGGTCGGCGATCAGGTCGATCAGCGGCCCCATATCCTGCTGCGGCCAGGCCTTCTCCAGCAGGCGCTCGCGCGCCGTCTGCGGATCGGGCGAGGTCCGGATCAGGCGGATCACCTCGTCAATATTGGCGACAGCCAGCGCCAGGCCGACCAAGACGTGCGCCCGGTCGCGCGCCTTGCCGAGATCATGCTTCGTCCGCCGGATGATCACTTCCTCACGGAAGGTGATGAAACAGTCGAGCACCTTGCGCAGGTTCATCAGCTCCGGCCGGCCGCCATTCAGCGCCAGCATGTTGACGGCAAAGGAGCTCTGCAGCTGACTGAACCGGTAGAGCTGGTTGAGCACCACATCCGCGCTCGCATCGCGCTTCAGCTCGATCACGACCCGGATGCCGTTGCGGTCGGATTCGTCGCGCAGGTCGGCAATGCCCTCGATCTTCTTTTCCCGGACGAGTTCGGCGATCTTGGTGATCATCGCCGCCTTGTTCACCTGATAGGGAATCTCCGAGACGATGATCGCCTCGCGGCCATTGCGCGCCTGTTCGATTTCGGTCTTCGAGCGGATGATGACGCTGCCCCGCCCGGTGAGCAGCGCCTTGCGGCTGCCCGAGAGGCCCATGATCAGCGCGCCGGTGGGAAAGTCCGGCCCCGGAACGATATCGCACAGCGCATCATCGGAGATCTCCGGCGTATCGATCACCGCCAGCGTCGCATCGATCACCTCGCCCAGATTGTGCGGCGGGATGTTGGTCGCCATGCCGACCGCGATGCCGCCCGCGCCATTGACCAAGAGGTTCGGGAACTGCGCCGGCAGCACGACCGGCTCCTGTTCCTTGTCGTCATAATTGTCCTGGAAGTCGACCGTATCCTTGTCGATATCGGCGAGCAGATAGGTCGTCGCCTTGGTCATCCGGCTTTCGGTGTAACGCATCGCCGCCGGGGGATCATTGTCGATCGAGCCGAAATTGCCCTGGCCATCGACCAGCGGCACACCCATCGAGAAGGGCTGGGCCATGCGCACAAGGGCGTCATAGACGGCCGAGTCGCCATGCGGGTGGTATTTACCGATGACGTCGCCGACGATCCGGGCGGATTTGGAATAGGGCTTGTCCGGCGTGTTGCCGCCCTCATTCATGGCGAACAGGATGCGCCGGTGCACCGGCTTCAGCCCGTCGCGCACATCCGGCAGCGCCCGGCTGACGATCACGCTCATCGCATAATCGAGATAGGAGGATTTCAGCTCCGTCTCGATCGAGATGGGCTCGATTCCGTGCTCCGGCGGGGGGCCGCCGGCGCCATTCTCCGGGGTTTCCGGCTCGTCCGGAGGGGTGGTCGGATCGCTCATGGAAAGGCCTTCTGCATGTCTCCGGCGGGGGGCGGAAAAGATCGTCCCGAATCGCCATTTTTGCTGCCCCGCACACTAGCAGCCGGGCCCCGGCGCGGCTACCGTTGAGGTGCCATTATTTGCAGTCATTTCCGGGGCTTCGGCCCGCATCCCGCACCCGCATGACCGGAGGCCAACATGCAGAAATCATTGAACTTTCGACCCAGCCGTCGCGAGGCCTGCCTCGGCCTCGGGGCCGCGCTCACGGCGGCGGCCTGCAGTGCCACGGAAAACCCGCCGGCGCCGGCCCCGGAGACAGGCGGCGAAGGCCTCCCGAAAGGCTGGTCGATGGGCGATGCGCTGCCCTTCCCGGTGCAGGAAATCTATCCCTGCCTGCATGGCGGCGCGATCCATCTCGCCGGCGGCTTCATCGCCGAGGCGGGCCGGATCACCGGGCCGACAGCGGCCCATCATGTCTGGCGCCCGGACAGGGCCGGCTGGAAGGCGGCCACCCCGCTGCCCACAGCGCGCCACCATCCGCACCTGATGAGTTTCGCCGGGCGGCTGTTCGTCATCGGCGGCTTCGAATCCCCTTCGCCGGAGGCCGTCTGGGTGGCCCAGTCGACCGGCTGGATGCTCGATGAGGCGGCCGGCGTCTGGCAGGCCGCGCCCGAACTGCCTCTGCCCTGCGGCGAAGCGGTCGTGCTCGTTGGCGACACGGGCCTGCTTCATCTGGCGGGCGGGCGCTCGCCGGGGGCCGCCAATGCCGGCTGGAACGACCAGACCGACCAGACCCATCATTTCGTCCTCGACGCCCCGGATGGCCAGTGGCGCGAGGCGGCGCCCTGCCCGACCGCGCGCAATTCCGCCTCCGGCGCGGTCATCGATGGCCGACTGCACATCGTCGGCGGGCGCAGCGTGGCGGGCGGCAACACCGCCGTCCATGAGGTCTACGAGGCGGCCGAGGACCGCTGGCGCACCGCCGCCCCGATGCCGCAGGCGCAGGGCGGCCTCGCCGCGGCCGAACT
>CAYQRX010000155.1:0-7574 GCA_964419865.1 uncultured Hyphomonas sp.
CCTTGCGCAATGGCATCAAGGTCGCGGCCCGCGAGGCCGCCATAGGTGGGAAAGCCCTCGGTCTGGATCAGCAGCGTGCGGGCGCGTTCTGCCAGCGTATCATCGTTAAGGGCCAGCCAGCCGCCGATATTGGCAAAGGCATCCTTCTTGGCGCTCATCGTCATGCCGTCGGCAACGGCAAAACAGTCTCGCACGATGTCCTTGATGGAGCGGTCTTTCTGGCCGTCTTCGCGCAGCTTGATGAACCAGGCATTCTCGGCAAAGCGGCAGGCGTCGATATAGAAGGGCTTGCCATGCGCTTTTGCCAGCGCGGCTGCGCCCCGGATGTTTTCGAGGCTGACCGGCTGGCCGCCGCCGGCATTGTTGGTGATGGTCATCATCACGGCCGGGATGCGGTGGCCCTCTGCCTTCAGAACACGCTCCAGCGCGCCGAGGTCCATATTGCCCTTGAACGGATGATCGAGCGACGGCACGCGCCCCTCGGCAATCGGGATGTCGAGCGCTTCGGCCCCCATCGCCTCGATATTGCCGCGCGTGGTGTCGAAATGGGTGTTCGACGGGATAAGGTCGCCCTTCTGGGCGATCAGGGTGAAGAGCAGGTGTTCGGCGGCCCGGCCCTGATGGGTCGGGATGATATGGGCAAAGTTCATCAGGTCCTTCACCGCCGCCTCGAACCGGTAGAAGCTCGGCGCGCCGGCATAGCTTTCATCCCCGGTCATGATGGCGCCCCATTGGGCCGCGCTCATGGCGGAGGTGCCGGAATCGGTCAGCAGGTCGATGATCACATCGTCCGAATGCAGCTTGAACAGGTTGTAGCCGGCCTCTGCCAAGAGGCGCCCACGCTCGGCGCGGGTCGTCATCCGGATCGGTTCGACCGATTTGATGCGGAAAGGCTCGATGATGGTCTTCATGGGGCCACTCCCGGGCTGAAACGTCCCTGGGAGTGGGGCCTTGATGGCTCATGCCCCGCGCACAGGAACTTCCTCGCGCCGCGGTTGCCTCTCCGGACCTGCCGGCAGACGGCCGCGCTCAGCGCCTGTTGCGATGGCGGGGCTTTATCATGGCTGCAGGCGGCCTGCCAAGCCGCCGGGGCGGCCTCAGGGTTAACAACGCGTTCACCAATTCAGGCGACGACTATTGTCCTGATTTTGCGCTCAGGACCTGCCATGACCCTGCTTGAACGTGTGATTCGCGCGCACCGCTGCCGCTCGACCCATCATTTCATCGCCTTTGATGCCCTTTCACTGATCGAGGGTGAGAATGGCGAGGCCTGGAAATCGCTGTTTCTGGTCCATCACGAGCACCTGCTGAAAGGTGCCAAGGCGCCGGATACGACCTTCAAGGATTTCAAGAACCACGTCCTGCATGTGACCGAGGGCGAATGGGGCGGGGCAAGGGCGAAGGCGACGGAATGGTATGCCAAGGCGGTCGACCTGCTGGCGCGCAAGCGCTGGAGCGATGCGGCCTATGCGCTCGGCGTGCTCAGCCATTATTATGCCGACCCGATCCAGCCCTTCCATACCGGGCAGACCGAAGCCGAAGGCGTTATCCACCGGGCGGTGGAATGGAGCATTGCGAAGTCGCGGCCCGGGATCGATGCCCGGATCGAGGAGACGGGCTATCCCGAGATCGAGGTTCCGGACGGCATGGGCTTCGTCTCCGACATGGTGCGCGACGGCGCGCTTCGCTCGAACGCGCACTATTCCACCTTTATCGACCATTACGACATTCATGTCGGCGTCGTGGACCCGCCCTCGGGGCTGGACGAGACGATGCTGGCGGCCATCACCGACCTGATCGCCTACGCGACCGCCGGTTTTGCTGCGATCCTGACGCGGGCGATCGAGGAGGCCGCCGTCGCGCCGCCCAGGGTGCATCTGACACTGCAGGGCTATATCGAGACGCTCGACATTCCACTGCGCTGGATCACGGCGAAGCTCGAAGACAGGGGTGACCGCCGTCAGGTCGAGCGGATGTACAAGGAGTACCTGAACACTGGCAAGGTCATTCGCACGCTGCCGGATGATGACAAGCTGGTCCGCGAGCTGCATGCGAAGGAAGTGCGCCGCATTTCGCTGAAGGCGCTGAATGCAGAGCCCATCCAGCCCCTCGGCACCGCGCGCGACGCCGATGCGGCACGCTTCGACACCGGGGCCGAGGTGGAGGAAGAATTCGAGGAAGAAGAGATCGAGGCAGACGCCGAGATCGATGAGGAAGAAGCGTACGAAGCCGAGGCGGACGGTGAAGCCGCCGATGAGGAAGAATATGAGGACGAGGCGGTAGACGCCGAGGAAGAATATGACGCCGAGGCGGATGAAGCCTCAGACGCGGACGAGGAATTCGAGGAAGAGGCTGAAGAGGAAGTCGAGGCGGAGGAAGAGGAGGAGGCCGTCGCTGTCGCCGTTCCCGTTCCTGCGCCTTCGCATCGCCGCAGCCCGTCGCTGACCTTCGAGTCGCCGGTGGTTGACGCGCCTTCCATCGGCCCCAAGACGGCGGCTCATCTCGCCAGGGCCGGCATCGAAACGGTTGGCGACCTGATCATCTGCGATCCCGATGAGACAGCGGAAATGATCTCTGTGCGTCACATCACTGTGGATGCGATCGAGACATGGCAGATGCAGGCGACGCTGATGATCGAAGTGCCGGGCCTGCGCGTGCATGATGTCCAGCTGCTCGTCGGGGCCGGTATTTCCAGCCGCGAAGACCTTGCCAATGCTTCGGCCTCGACGATCTTCGAGCTGGCCATGGAATTCCTCCAGACCTCGGAAGGTGCCCGCGTCCTGCGCCCGGGTGAGACGCTGGAGGAGGATGAGGTCGAGGAGTGGATCGAGCTGGCTCAGGAAACCGGCTGATCAGGCCCCGCGCGGCTTCAGGCCGCCAGCTTCATAGATCGCATCGATCAGCGCCATATTGGCGACAGCGTCCTCACCGCCGGTGAGCGGCGCTGCCTCTCCCCTCAGCACCTCCACGACATGCGCCAGCTGATGGTCGAAGGTCGTTTCTCCGTCCACAGTGTAGCGCTGTGTCCTGCCGCCGCGCTGGATCGAGATTGAGTGTCCCCGCGTCGGATGGATCGGATTGATCGCGGTGAGCACCCCCTCGCTGCCCTTGATCGCCAGCAGCGCCTTGAATTTCTGGCCGGGTGTCATTGAGGTCCGGAGCCGGGCGGGGATGCCGCCTGGAAATTCGAGTTCGGCCTCGGTCACGAGGTCAATCTCGGGCGCGCCCTGGGTGATCCGTGCCGACACAACGCGCGGCTCTGCTGCCGCAACGGTGCGCAGCCAGTGTGCGGGGTAGCAGCCGAGGTCCATGAGCGCGCCGCCGCCAAGGTCCGGCCGGTGGCGGAGTTCGTTCGGCGAATAGGGGATGGCGACAGAGAATTCCGCTTTCATGGCGCAGAGCCGCCCGATGGCGCCGGCCGCCACCTTGTCCAGAATGTCGCGGAACATCGGATGGAAACGGTAGTGAAAGCCCTCGATCAGATGGCGCCCGGTGCGCACCGCTGCCTCCGTCATCCGGCGCGCTTCGCCTGCATTCATGGCGAAAGGCTTTTCGCACAGCACATGCTTGCCCGCCTCAAGCGCGGCGATGGAGAGGCCGGCGTGCCGGTTCGGCGGCAGGGCGTTGTAGACAAGGTCAACATCCTCGCGCCGGATGAGGCTTTCATAGTTATCCACAACATGTGCGATCCCATGCTCTCGGGCAAAGGCAGCGGCCTTCTGCCGGTCTCGCGCGGCGATGCAGGTTATGGCGCAGTCGTCCCGGCGTTTCACCTGCGGAATCAGGGATTTGGGCGCTATCCGGGCCGCGCCGAGTATGCCGATACGGATCATGTATCCCCGCTCCTGATGTGTCAGAGGTAAACGAAACAGCCCGCTTTGTTTACCCCGGTCTAACGCCGCTTAATCTCTTTCTTCACGCGCGGCCCAAAAAGATTCACCCCATTCAGAAATCGGAAACCACACCAGCGTTTAGTGAGGGCTCCCCGAGGCCATTGGATCTTAGGAGTGCCTTCGCGAATGTTGAATGATCTCATAGCGCACATCGCTAAAACCAATGGTCTCGCGGAACCCGTTGCGAGGCAGGCCCTCGGCATCCTGCTGAACGGTGCTGACCGTCAGGGCGCACCGCTCGCGGATGCGATGTTCCGGCATGTTCCCGGCTCGCGCGTGTTGGCGGCGCGTGCCGGCTCCGAAATCGGCGCTCCGACCGGCGAGATCGCCCGGCTGATCGAGCGCACCCCCGGCGGACGCCGCTGCGTGGTCGAGCATATGCTGGGCGCACTGCTGAAGGCCGGAATCGACCATCAGATCATGGGGCGGCTGCTTCCCTCCATTGGCGCCTGGATGCAGGACGTCTGCGGGGTCCAGGGTATGGGCCAGCTCGGCGCGCTGATTGCGCATGATGGCGAAGGCGCCGCAGCTGCGGCTGCGCGCGCGGCCTGACGCACAGACCGGACTTTTCTTTTGGCGGGATGCCCGCTAGAGCCCCTCGTCAGCAATGACGAGGGCGGCCGATGGAAACAACCGAGACACTTCGCGACGATGAGGCGATTGCCGTGCGTCTGATGCAGGCGATCCGGGCCGACGCAGAAGCTGCCTGCGCGCCCGATATGCTCGATCTGGTTTCGGTTACCTTCGATCTTTCCGCTTCGGCAACCGATCCGGCGCAACTGACATATGCGCCGCAGATCGACCGGAAGACCCGCACCATCCTGTTCACTGGCGGGGCCGCGCGCGGCGGGTCCGGCGTGGTGATGACGGCAACGGCGGTTTACCGAATCCGCCCGGCGGGCTGAGACGCTTACTCGGCCGCAGGCAGGACTTCGCCGGGTCTCTGTGTCTCGTCCTCAGGCGGCCGGCCCCGGCCTGCGCCGGAAGGCGGCCCGCCCTCATCGCGCCGGCCCAGCTTTGCTTTCAATTGGCGCAGATGCGGCCTCAGCCAGTCGCCGGCCGCCTTCGCGCGTTTCTGCATCCGATAGGGCACCAGCAGCCAGCAGGGCGTGACCAGCAGGATCATCGTCGTTGAAAACAGCAGGCCGAAGACAACGGCGGTTGCCAGCTGTACCCACCATTCCGAGGTGGAGCCGCCGAAATTGATCGCGCCTTCGGAGAACACGACAGTCATTTGAAGGACCATCGGCAGCAGGCCGAAAGCGGTCGTGCCGGTGGTCAGGAGGATCGGCCGGATACGCTGCGCGGCGGTCGCCAGCGCGGCATCCTCGGGCGATCTGCCGTCAGAGAGCAGCCGGTTGAAGGTGTCGATCAGAACGATGTTATTGTTCACCACGATACCGGCCAGGGCAACGATACCCGTCCCGATCATCAGAATACTGACATAAGGCAGGATGAGGTTGATGCCGACCAGAACCCCGGCGGTCGAGATGATGACGGCCGAGAGTGTCAGGATGACCTGCCAGAAATTATTGTACTGCCAGAGCAGGATCACGGCCATCATGAACAGCGCGGCCATCGCTGCGCCGCCAAAGAAGGCGGCCGCTTCGGCGGCGTCCTCATCGGCGCCCTCGAACCGCACCTCGACACCGGCGGGCATGTCCTGCGCCGCGATCCAGGCCTTCAGTTCGGCGACGATGCCGGCGCCGGCGCCCTGCTCGCGGGCATTCGCGCGGACATCAATCACCCGTTTGCCGTCGCGCCGCTCGATCGTGCTCACGCGGGGGGCGGGCTCCCGGTTGACGAACAGGGACAGCGGCACATTGCCCTGCGGTGTGGCGATCCGCAGGCTGTCGATGGCCGATGCCGAGCGGGAATCTTCGGGAAAGCGCACACGAATATCGACTTCGTCATTGGAATCGTCGGGCCGGAAGCGGCCGACAAGCACGCCGTTGGTGACAAGCTGAACGGCCGCGCCGACCTGGGCCACATCGACACCGAACTTGCCCGCTTCGGCCCGGTCTACTGTCAGCTGGAACTCGATGCCGGGAAGCGGCCGGCTGTCATCGATTTCATGAACATCGCTGCGTGCCTCCAGCCAGCCGCGTATCATGCTGGCCGCCTGGTCAAGTTCCTCGCGGTCGATGCCCAGAAGGGCGACCTGAATGTCCTTGCCGGCGGGCGGGCCCTCTTCGCGCGGGCTGATCTGGAACATCAGGGCGGGCACATCGGACAGGCGCTCGCGCACCTCCTGAAGGATCGCGCGCCCGTCATACGGGCCGTCAGCGGATGTCCGCAGGTCAATCAGGATCTGGCCGATCGTGTCCACCGGCTTTCCGCCTGCGCCATCAAAGTTCATGCCGTTGCCCGGCCTGCCAGCTTGCGTGGATATGGCCGTTATCCCGTCTACGGAGGCAATAGCCGCCTCGGCGCGGCGCACAAGCGCGGCCTGCTCGGCGGCCGACAGCGCCCCCTGAGCCTGGACGAAAACATAGGCCTGCTCGGGCTCGATATCGAGGAAAAGCTCCGATTTGTGCTGAGCTGACAGGAACCAGACGAAAATCGCGGCAACGACACCGACGGCCCCGAGTGTCGTCAGAATCGGACGGCGCAGCGTTTCGCCGACAATACGCACATAGGCGCCCAGCCAGCCTTTTGCCCGGCGCGGGTCGGCATCGGCGGCGAGGCTCGCCAGGTCTTCATCCTTCCCGCCGGGGCGCCCGCCGAGAACCGAACCGAGAACCGGCAGGAAGATCAGAGCCGAGATCAGCGAGGCCGTCAGAACGAAGATCAGCGTGATCGGCAGATAAGCCATGAACTTGCCGGGCATCGAGTTCCAGAAGAGGAACGGCACGAAGGCGGCAAGGGTCGTCAGGGCAGAGCTGACAATCGGCCAGAACATCCGTTTTCCGGACATGGCATAAGCCGCTTTCCGGTCGAGCCCTTCGGCCATCTTCCGGTCGGCATATTCGGTGACGATGATGCCGCCATCGACCAGCATGCCGACCGCGATGACAAGGCCGAACATCACCATAATGTTGATCGTGAACCCGAACGCGCCGAGGAACAGGAAGGCCATCATGAAGGTTGTCGGGATCGCGATGCCGACGAGGGCGGCCGAGCGCAGGCCCAGAGCGGCGACGACAATGATCATCACAAGCAGAACGGCCGTCATGATCGAGCTCTGGAGCTGGCCGAGCTGTGTGCCGATCATCTTGGACATGTCGGACGTGATTTCCGCCTGCAGCGTCGGCGGCCAGGACTCGCGTTCGATCGCCACCGCCTCGCGCACGAAAGTTGCCGTGTCGAGGATGTTCGCGCCGCTGCGCTTGACGACTTCCACCAGCAGGGCTGGCTGGCCGTTGAAGGTCGCAAAGCCGGTCGGGTCCTTGAAGGTGCGGCGCACATCGGCCACGTCGGCCAGCGTTATGACTGCATTGTCGGTGCGTTTCACCGGCAGCGAAAAGGCATCCTCGGCCGAGCGAAGGACGCCGGGAACCTTGACCGCAAAACTGCCCTGACCCGTCTCGATGGATCCGGCCGCCACGAGCCGGTTGTTCGCAGCGACAATCGACATGATTTCCTGATAGGAAATATTGTAGGCTTCGAGTTTCACCGGATCGACGACGATCTCGAGCAGTTCCTCGCGCTTGCCGCGAACGCGCGCCTCAAGGATATTGG
>CAYQRX010000156.1:0-7533 GCA_964419865.1 uncultured Hyphomonas sp.
GCCGCGATTGACCTTGGGTGGGACGCCGGAATGCTTCATTGGCCCGCGGGACGGCGACCTGAAGATGGTGCTTGGGCGCCGCATTGGTACGACGCTGTCTGGCGGTCGACCAGTTTCGGCGAACCGCCGGGTCCGGTGCCGGAGCTTTCCGGCGATGCGGCCAGGATCGCCGCAGCTGCTCTGCCCGGCTATGAGCGGCTGCTTACAGCGCACGTCTGAAGCGTCTGGCGAGATTGGATCAGTTCATGGCAAGCGGCTGATCGTTGGCGTACTGAATAATGGCTCTCAGAACATTGTCGTCGACATCATCGACGGGGGGCATTGTCGAGCCTTCAAAACCGGCAGCGGCCGGGTCTCTGATATACTGCAATAGCTGGTTGCGGCTCCAGCGGCCATTGGCGCCAGCCAGAGCGGCAGAATAGGGGTAGCCCTCCTGCGAGCCAATCCGCCGGCCGACAATGCCGCCGAGATGCGGGCCAACAGCGGGGGAGTCGTCAAATACATGACAGGCGCCGCATTTCCAGCGGAACATGTCACGGGCCCAATGGTTCTGGTCGAGATCCGCTGACTGCTGTTCCAGAGCGCGGACCGCTTCCCAACCGCCCACACGTTCCGCCATGTTGTCCGGCACCTTTTCCGCATAAGGGTCCGCAAGGACCAGAACCGTGTTTGCATCCGTCAGTAGAGCGATCCGGCCGTCTTCCAGCGGGATCATGTCACGCAGCCGGTGGTTCAGGACGATTGGCTCGGCATATATCGCCGCATCGCCTTCCAGCCGGATGCGGAACAGGGTGCGGGCCCGAAGGCTGGCAACCAAGAGATCGCGCTCCCAAAGCGGAAAGGCGCCCTCCGCCTGTGGCACCTCAATGATCTGACCGACGCCGACCGAGGGCAGGAATGCATAGACCGGTGCCTCATACCCGTCATGGCGGCCCTGAACCGGACTGGGCCGCAGCGGTATGCGCTTCTGGTAGGCGTCGGCGTACTCGAAGGCGAGCGAGACACGCGGCCAGCCATAGTCGAGACCTTCGCGCATCAGGTTGACTTCATCGCCGCCTTGCGGCCCGTGATCGGTTGTCCAGATACGGCCCTGGCTGTCGATCGTCAGCCCCTGCGAATTGCGCAGGCCTTCGGCAAAGATGCTCGCCTCACCTGTCTCAAGATCGAGCCGCAGGAGGCGGCCAAGCTGCCCCGGAGAACCCAGGCGGTCGAGCTCGGCATTGCCCTTCTTGCCGCCGATGCCGAAATCACCCACCGTCATGAACACAGTCCCGTCCCCTGCCGGATAAAGACGCCCGCCCGACATATGCCCATCAAAACTGTAGCCGACATCTTCCAGGTTGATGCAGGGGGCGATGTCGAGTTTTGTCTCGAAATCTCCGGCGACGGACATTGCTCCAGAGCTGAAGGCGACCTGGACTGACGTTATGCGGTTACAGATGTTTCCGGATCCATCATAGAAGTGATGGGAGATCAGCAGGGTCGCGCTGTCATCGCCGGCATCTGTCAGAAGGAGATCATGTACGCGGAACCAGTTGCGGTTGAAGACCGTCCGGTTCCAGGCCTCACTCTCCATAAGGCCGCCCACATTCATCGGCACGGTTTCTTCGAGATAGCCGATCTGGTGGTTGGCAAGATCGAGATAGCCGATCCGGCCGAGCGCTGTGGCGATGACCACCGTTTCACCATGGGCCTCGATTCCGCCGCCCGACGCGATGCCGTCCACATTCCCGATCGGAATATCGGTAACCGACAGGGTCATCAGGATCGTGTCGAGCTCGCTACGTGTTATCACGGCCGCGTTAGCTGCGCTGCCTGTTCCGGAACCGGCCAGCCGTGCCTTTATCTTGCCGGCAATGCCCGTTGCCACCAGTCCAGCCATCAGCCCGGCGCCGGCCAGGAAGGTTGCGCCTGCAACAAGGATCAGCAATCCCCATCGCGACAGGAAGCTTTTCACCCAAGCCATCGCCATCCCCTCCGGCGCGGCGCCCGCGCGGCTCATTGCAAGCCGGCCGTGCAAGGCCCGTACCAGTACAAGCTCAAGCGCCCGGTTCTCACTATTTGACTAGCGCCCCGGCAAGGGGGCGTCCAGACGGTGTCAGGGGTATCGGTTAGCGCTGTGGGCCGGGCCTGGCCTCCGGAAGAGGCAATGCCAGCCTACTGCTCGCACATTTTCAGGAAGCGGTTGCGCAGGTCGGAGTCGGACTTGAAGACGCCGGTGAACTGCGTCGTCACCGTCGTCACATGCCGGTGATGCACACCGCGGGTCGACATGCACTGATGCTCGGCTTCGATCAGGACAGCGGTGCCCATCGGGGCGAGGCTCTCGGTGATCGCGTCGCAGATCTGCGCCGTCATCGTCTCCTGCGTCTGCAGCCGTTTGGCGAAGATCTCCACCACGCGGGCAAGTTTGGAGATGCCGACCACGGCCTGCGAAGGTTTGTAGGCGACGAAGGCCTTGCCGATGAAGGGCGCGATGTGATGCTCGCAATGGCTTTCGACCTCGATATTGCGCAGCACGACGATATCGTCATAGCCCTGCACATCCTCGAAGGTCCGGCTGAGATATTTGACCGGGTCTTCCCCATATCCCTCGAACCATTCCTTATAGGCGTTGACGACGCGTTTCGGCGTGTCGATCAGGCCTTCTCGCATCGGGTCGTCACCCGCCCAGGCGATGAGCGTGCGGACGGCTGCTTCAGCCTCTTCCTGGGTGGGGCGGCGGACGGAATCCGCGCGCGGCAGGTCTTTCTTGGGGGTGACGGCGTCCATGGCCAATGTGATGTCCTTCACTGAGGGACGGGGGTCGAGCCGGGGCACCGCATGGGGCTTTTCATTCCCCTTGCCCGGACTTAACGCCCGCCCGGAGTTGATACCCTCAGGGCGATACGCGGCAACATAAGGGGCCGCGGCCCCGGTTTCCAGCGCTTTCTACGCCGGCAATCAACTCTTGGATCAGGGGTTTCTTGGCTTTCCCGAGGGAAAGTGCTAGGCACCGCGCCATGTCGATGCGCGCATTTTCATGTCCGGGCTGCTGTCCCTGTTGCTGCTGACGCCGGAGCGGGCCATAGGGCTGGCCAAACGATGCCGTCCGCAAGCTGAAACAACGACATATCCCTTTCAAGAGATCCGATGACCCTTCGCATTTACGATACTGCTGCGCGCAAGAAGCGCGTTTTCGAGCCTCAGGATCCGGCGCGCGTCACGATGTATGTCTGCGGTCCGACCGTCTATAATTACGCGCATATCGGCAATGCCCGCCCGCCGGTCGTCTTCGATGTCCTGCGCCGGGTGCTGATGGCAAAGTATGGGGACAAGGCGGTCGTCTATGCCCGCAACATCACCGATATCGAGGACAAGATCATCGCCGCGGCGCTTGAGATCGGCGAGCCGATTTCGCAGATCACGCAGAAATATGCCGCCATATACAATGCCGACATTCAGGCCCTGAACGTCATTGCGCCCAATATCGAGCCCTGGGCGACCGGGCATGTTCCGGAAATGATCGGCATCATCGAGAAGCTGCTGCGCAAGAAATACGCCTATGTCGGCAAAACCGGCGTCTGGTTCTCGGTGCCCTCCATGCCCGATTATGGCCGCCTCTCCGGGCGCAAGCCCGAGGACAATGAAGCCGGCGCGCGCGTTGCCGTAGATGAGGACAAGCGCGACCCGGCCGACTTTGCGCTCTGGAAGTTTGCCAAGCCCGGTGAGCCGGAAGATGCGATCTGGGACTCGCCCTGGGGCCGGGGCCGGCCCGGCTGGCATATCGAATGCTCGGCGATGGCGGAAAAACATCTCGGCAAGACGATCGATATCCATGGCGGCGGGATCGACCTTGTCTTCCCGCACCATGAAAACGAGATCGCCCAGTCCGAATGCGCGCACGGGCAGGAACTCGCCCGCTACTGGATGCACAATGGCTTCCTCGACATGGGCGGAGAGAAGATGTCGAAGTCGCTCGGCAACATCGTCACCGTGCACGAACTGCTCAAGGTCTGGCCGGGCGAGGTTCTGCGGTTTGCGCTCCTCTCCGCACATTACCGCGCTCCGCTCGACTGGACCGAGGACCTGCTGAAACAGGCCAAGGCGACACTCGACCGGCTCTATGGGGCGCTGCGCCGCGTCTGGGAGGCGGAGGGCGGCGAGGCGCGCGATACCGGTGTGCGCCGCGCGCTTGAGGATGATCTGGGTACGCCGGATGCGCTGGCGGAACTGTCGCGCCTCGCGACGGAGGCCAATACCGCTGCGGATCAGAAGGATAGCACCGCGATGGCGAATGCGCGGGCAAACCTGCTGGCGGCCGGCCGGCTGCTGGGCCTGTTCACCCTGACCCCGAGAGAATGGGAGCAGGGCGGCGATGCGGACGAGAACGCCCGGATTGACGGGCTGGTCCAGGCGCGGGTCGATGCGCGCGCCGCAAAAGACTGGGCCGAGGCAGACCGTATTCGCAAGTCGCTCGCCGAAGAGGGCATCGAGATCATGGACGGACCGGCGGGCAGTACATGGCGGCGTATCTGATCCGGCGGCAGTTTCTTGCATGTCTTGGCGCGGGGTTCATGGTGGCCTGCGCCGCGCAGCCTTCGCACCTGCCGCCGCCGGTATTTGAGCCCGAACCGCCGGCTGTGACGCGCCTGTTTCTCGTGCGGCACGCCGAAAAGGCTGCCGGAACCGACCCCGCCCTGACCGATGCCGGCACAGCGCGCGCCGCGCAGCTGGCGGAACGCCTCGGCGCGGAGGGCGTTACCGCGATATGGTCAACCGACACGCTCCGGACACGCGACACCGCCCGCCCGCTGGCCGCCCGCCTCGGGCTGGAGGTTCAGATCTATGACGCCGGCGCCCTGCCTGCCTTCGCGGCCAGCCTGTCGGAGACTGCAGGTGTGATGGTCGTGGTCGGTCATTCCAACACGACCGACGTGCTGGCCGGCCTGCTCGGCGCGGATCCCGGCCTGCCGATCGACGATGCGTCCGAGTTTGACCGGCTCTATGTCGTTTCCATCGGCCAAGAAGGCAGCGTCTGGTCGCGGATCGAACGCTATGGCGCGCCATCCGCCATCGCTGCGAGCCATCAGCCATGAACCGGGATGGCACGCGGGTCCCGGTCACCAATCTGCGCACGCTGATGCGCTCTCTCATTCTCAATACAGACGGGGAGGAAGTGACCGTCGGCGAATTGCTGCACGCGATCGGCCGGCGGGCGCATGGCCCGATTTTCATGCTGCTGGGCTTCATCGCCATCAGCCCCCTGACACTCCTGCCGGGCGCCAACTGGCTGATGGCAAGCGTGATCCTGATTTTCGCGCTGCAGGTGGTGATTGGTCTGCGCCATCCCTGGCTGCCAAGACGGGTGCTGGATTTCCGCTTCCGCCGTGAGCATCTGATTCAGGGCGTGGCGGCGGCTGAGAAATATGCCCACATGGCAGACGCGCTTGTCCGTCCCCGCCTTACCTTCCTGACCGATGCGCCATTCATTCAGCTGGTCGCGCTTGTCTGCGTCCTGGCAGCACTCATCACCTATCCGCTCGGCTTCGTACCCTTTGGCCCCTTGCTGCCGAGCCTTGCGGTGCTGCTCTTTGGTCTCGCCCTGACGGCCCGGGACGGGGTGGTCCTCCTGATGGCGTTCGGCGCCTTTGCCGGGGCGGCGGTGCTGATGGTTCACCTGATCCCGCGTCTGACGGCGCTCTGGCCGTTCTGAGGACCAATCTCACGGATCGTTAAGTTGACGTAGCGTTATGCCCAGAGCAGGCTTGGGCGTGGCCATCGGCCTCATTTCCAAACCTCTCGATAACCGGGCCACCCGGCCGCCAGCCATGGCGGTCCGGTGGCCCGCTTTTTTGGCCCCTCTTGCCGGGCGGCGGCGCCCGGGCCATCTAGGCGCTGATGAGCGAGCTTTACCACAACCGCATCCTTGAACTGGCGGTCGATATCCCGAACCTCGGCCAGCTGGCCGATGCCGAAGGCGCGGCGCTGAAAGTCTCCCGCGTATGTGGTTCAACCGTGCATGTTTCTCTGACTCTCGATGAAACAGGGGGGGTGATCAAGAAAATCGCTGTTGATCCAAAGGCTTGCGCTTTGGGTCAGGCATCAACCTCCATCCTTTCCTCCAACGCCGTTGGAGCAACCGTTGGAGAAATCCGCGCCGCCCTCGACGCCCTGCGCGCCATGTTGAAAGAGGGCGCCCCCCCGCCAGAAGGCCGCTTCTGGGAGCTGCGCCACCTTGAGCCGGTCGCCGACTATCCCCCCCGCCACGCCTCGACCCTGCTGGCCTTCGAGGCGGCCGTCGCGGCCATCGACGAGGCGCTCGCCGCCCGGGCGGCGGCTTGAGATGGGCGTGCGCCACCGCATCGCTTACGGCCTGCTTGCCATCTACAAACACGGGCCGAGCCAGGCGCTCCAGCTGTTCGGTGCCCGTTGCCAGCACCATCCAACCTGCAGCGAATATGGCGCCGAATGCGTCGCCAGGCATGGCTGGTGGCCGGGCGGCTGGATGGCGCTGGCTCGCTTCATCCGCTGCCGGCCGGGGGGCAGCCATGGCTACGACCCGGTGCCGGACGCGGTGCCCGGCGTACCGTTCTGGCAGCCCTGGCGCTATGGCGACTGGAGATCAGGGCCCAGAGGGCTGGTTGAAACCCCGCCTGAGGCATGACATATGAGCCGGCATGAACGTCGGCTTCTTCCTCACCGGGCTCACCCCGCGAACTCGTCAGGGTGCATGACGCACTCCTGAAGGCGCGCCCGCGTGCCCGTTCATGCACCCCAGCAAAGCCCGCCGCCGGCACGCCCTGAAAACGGGGTAGGCATCCCGGCAAAGCCGCGTTAATCACGGCCCGCCAGAAGCCTTAGCCGGATTCCCAGATTTTCTTGCGGGACCATGTCTGTTCCGCAGCCCGCCAAAGAAACAAAGAACCATGATCCAAGTCACGCTGCCCGATGGCTCGAAACGAGAATACCAGAACGGCGCCTCGCCGCTGGACGTTGCCGAGTCGATTTCCAAATCCCTCGCCAAGAAGGCGCTTGCCGCCAAGGTCAATGGCCAGATGTGGGATCTCGTCCGCCCGCTCGAAGGTGATGCGAGTGTCGCCATCATCACTGACCGTGACCCCGAAGGCCTCGAACTGATCCGCCATGACGCCGCGCACGTGCTCGCCCAGGCGGTGCAGGAACTCTATCCCGATGCCCAGGTGACGATCGGCCCCGTCATCGATGACGGCTTTTACTATGACTTTGCCCGTCCCGAACCGTTCTCAACGGATGATTTCGAGAAGATCGAAGCCAAGATGCGCGAGATCGTCGACGCCGATTATCCCATCGTCCGCGAGGTCTGGCAGAAAGAAGAGGCCATCGAGACCTTCCGGTCGATCGGGGAAGACTACAAGGCCCAGATCATCGACGACATCATCCCGCCGGGCGAGCCGATCACGGTCTACCGGCAAGGTGAGTGGTTCGATCTCTGCCGGGGGCCGCACCTGCCGTCCACGGGCAAGCTGCCCAAGGCGTTCAAGCTGATGAAGCTGGCCGGCGCCTACTGGCGCG
>CAYQRX010000157.1:0-7497 GCA_964419865.1 uncultured Hyphomonas sp.
CTGATCAATGGAAAAGTCGGGGGAGAGGCGCGATTGCGAGACTCTTCGGGGCGGGATTTGCCGTCCTGGGAGGGCTGTGTGGTGCTCGGGCAAGACCAGCTTTTCTTGATGAATGCGCACCCGGACTCCCTCGATGGACGCTATTTCGGACCCGTTGAAATCCACGATCTCGTTGGCGTCGCGCGTCTGATCCTGCATTGGCGGTGATCAGAGATGGCGGCGTATTGCGGCATATGGCGGCAATTTGCGGCGAAAGGCGGCATGGGATGGGCCAGCGAACCCGAACGGGCAAGATTGAAGCTCATGCACCAAGGGGTGCATAAGTCATTGTCTGCACATCTCTTTTTTGGCGTCTCATGCCGGAAAATGTGGCGCCCGGTTTTCATGGGTTCTGCTGAATTCATTGAGGTTTTTTGGCGCCTGTGGGCGGAGACGCGCCATGGTCGATGACACGGACTTCACGCCCCGGCTCGGCAAGCTGCGCGATGTCGGTGCGGGGTCTTCAAAGCGGTTTCGTGCGCGGGTCCTGAAGGCGGCCAAAGGCCTTCACCGGAAGGCGACACGGCCTGGCTTTACCGGGGCGCGGATCGGACGGGGCGGTGCAGCAGGTCTCCATGCCTTGTCACGCGCCGGGCGCATGGAGCGCTTTCGGATGCGGCGTGTCGTGGTCAAGGTGCATATCGCGCGCGCCCGAACCGGCATCGGCGTGGCGGCCTACGGACGGCACATCCACTACATCCTGCGCGACGGTGTCGACCGCGAGGGTCTGGGCGGCGAGCTTTATGGGCGCGAGGGCGAGCGCGTGGACGGGCGGGACTTCGCAGATCGCAGCCAGGATGACCGTCACCAGTTTCGCATCATTGTCTCGCCGGAAGATGCGGGCGAGATGGGTGATCTGAAAGAGACGACGCGGCGGCTGATGAACGAGATGGAACGCGACCTTGGCACGCGGCTCGACTGGGTCGCCGTCGATCACCACAATACAGGCCATCCGCACACGCATATTGTCATTCGTGGCAAGGACGCGATGGGACAGGACCTTGTCATCGCGCGCGACTATCTGATGAAGGGCCTCCGCGCGCGGGCCGAAGAACGCCTCACCCAGGAACTGGGGCCGCGCCGTGATGTCGAGATCGCGAAAGCCCGGCAGCGTGAAGTGACCATGGATCGGTTCACCGGGCTCGACCGGGAGCTTGCCGGGCTCGCGGTTGCGGGCCGGGTTGAACTGCCTCCGGCCTCCGGGACTCAGGCGAGGTTCACGCAGAGCCTGCAGCGCCAGAGGCTGGCGCATCTGGAAGGGCTGCATCTGGCGGCACCCTCCGGGACTGATGTCTGGCAGCTCAAGCCGAACTGGCAGCGCGCCCTGACGGCCATGGGGCGGCGCGGCGACATCATCCGCGCGCTGGCGGCCGGTGTCGAACATGGCCCGCATCTGACAAAGGTGCACTTCTTCGATGAGCGCCTCGATGATGCGCCGCCTCTTCGCGGGACCGTCATCCAGAACGGACCAGAGGATGAACTCACCGACAAAAGATTCCTGCTCCTTCAGGACTTCGAGGGCACGCCCTGGTATGTGCCGGCCGGAGATGATCCTGTGCCGCCCAGGGGCGCGGTTGTGGAGGTCTCCCGCAAGCAGGGGTCTCCCTCGCGTTCAGACCGGGTCATTACGCAGATCGCTGAGCGCAACGGCGGGTTTTATTCCGACGCGCTGCATGCCGAGGCTGATCCGTCAGCATCGAGCGCCTACCGGCTCGCGCACAAGCGCAGGCTGGAAGCGCTTCGCCGCGCCGGGATTGTGACGCGTGGCATGGACGGCGTCTGGCAAATCGGCGAGCGCTACCTTGAGCAGGCTGCGGAATATGAGGCGGCGCGGGGCGGCGGCATTCGTGTTCGGGTGCGCTCCTGGATGGCCATGGAGGCGCAGATCGAAGCGCGCGCGGAGACCTGGCTCGATCAGGTCAGTCCTACAGAGATCGGTGAAGGCGAAAAGCGGCTGCATGAGGCGCGCCTTTTGCGGCTTGGGTTTCTGCGCCGCGAGGGCTTGCTGGTGGATGAGCAGGACCGGCTCAGCGAAGAGGTTCGCCGTCGCATGCGGCTTGAAGAGCTGCGGCGAGCGGCAGCGGGCGAGACGAACCAGTCTGGTCGGAAGTATGCAGCGCTGGAAACGGGCGAGCGGTTCGAGGGCGTGTTCGAAAGGACAGCTGACCTTGCACAGGGCCGAATGGCGATCATCGGCAATGAGAAAGCCTTCGCCATGGTGCCGTGGCGGCCTGACCTAGAGCGTCAGCGCGGACGCTCGCTGGTGATTGAGGCGCGGGAACGTGGGATCAGCTGGACACTGCCCGGTGGGCGGCAGCGGGGGCTGGGGCGTTGACAGTCCTTGCGACTGGTCAGTTTCGCCGAAGCAGACCAGAAGACGAGCATGGACATTCGCGCGACCTTTCTGATCTATCTTTTCGCGGCGGTGGCCGAGATTGCCGGGTGTTTTGCTTTCTGGGCCTGGCTGCGGCTTGGCAAGTCGGTGCTCTGGGTTGTTCCGGGCCTTCTGAGCCTGGCAATATTCGCCTGGCTTCTGACGCTCGTGGACATCGCTGCTGCCGGGCGCGCCTATGCCGCTTATGGCGGGGTCTACATCCTGAGTTCGCTGATCTGGCTGTGGTCTGTCGAAGGTGTGCGCCCCGACCGCTGGGATGCGATCGGGGCGATGATCTGTCTTGCAGGTGCGGCGGTGATCCTGTTTGCGCCGCGCGCGGCAAGTTGAGGCGTCAAGCGTCGGATAGGTGTTCGTGCCGGGCCTCGATCAGGGAGTGATGCCCCTCCGGTTTTGGCGCAAACCAGCGATGCAGGGCGGGCACCACCAGGAGCGTCAGCACGGTGGATGAGATGAGACCGCCGGTGACCACCGTCGCCAGTGGCCGCTGGACCTCTGCACCGACGCCCGTTGCAAAGAGCAATGGGGCAAGCCCCAAAGCCGTCGTCAGCGCGGTCATCAGGACGGGAAGGGCCCGAAGGCCTGCTGCCTCGATGGCAAGCTCATCGCGGCCCCGTCCGGCTCTTGCGAAGTCATCCATGAAGCTGACCAGCACCATGCCGTTGCCGAGCGCGATTCCGAACAGGGCGATGAAGCCCACCGTCGCGGGTACCGAAACCGGCAGGCCCGCGACCCAGAGCGCGAGCGCCCCGCCTGTCAGCGCCAGCGGAATGTTCAGAAGGATCAGAACCGCTGACATCAGGCGCCCAAACGTGAGGAGCAGGATGAGGAAGACGATGCCGAGCGTGATCGGGATGACCACGGCGAAGCGGGCATTGGCCTGCTGCTGCAGTTCATACTGCCCGCCCCATTCGACCCGGTATCCGGGTGGCAGGTCGAGCCCTGCCTCCACCGCAGCCTGTGCATCGGCGACATAGCTGCCAATGTCACGATCGCGAACATTGAGCTGCACGGTGATGAACCGCTCGCCATTCTCGCGCGTGATCTGCCGGGGACCGACGACTTGGCTGATCTCCGCGACGCTTTCCAGCGGAATGCGCGCACCACTTGAGGATTCAAGGATGATGCGTCCGATGGCGGCGGGCGTGTTGCGATCGGCCTCATCGAAGCGCACGACGACCGGGAATTGCCGCACGCCCTCGAAGACCACACCGGCCTCTGCCCCGCCGACGCCAGAGCGCAGCGCGTCCAGTGCCTCTTCGACGCTGAGCCCATATCGCCCCAGCGCCGCACGGTCGAGCGAGACGACGAGTTGCGGCGCGCCGGTAATCTGGTCGGCCTGGACGTCGCTCGCGCCGGGCACCTCCTGAAGGATGGATTGAAGCGCCTGTGAGCCTTCGAGCAGGACCTGCGTGTCCGGCCCGAATATCTTCACCGCGAGCTGCGCCTTCGTTCCGGTCAGGAGTTCATCGACCGACATGGCGATGGGCTGGCCGATATTGACGCGAATGCCCGGAAAGCTGGCGAGATTGTCTGATATCGCGTCGCGCAGATCTTCCGGACTGAGCCCCGCCCGCCATTCGCTGCGCGGTTTGAGCGCCACAAAGGCCTCGATACTGTTGACCGGATCGGCATGGGCGCCGACCTCGCCGCGCCCGATCCGGCTGACGATGGAGTCAATTTCGGGGAAGGTGTCGAGGAGTCGCCTTTCGACGCGGGTCGCTGTCGCGCTGGCTTCTGTCAGTGAGATTGATGGGGCCATGGTGACCCGCAGGAGAATATCGCCTTCCTCAAGGGCAGGCGTGAACTCCGAGCCGAGCCGTGTCGCGGCAAACCCGCCAGCGACCAGAAGCAGCGTGGCAAGGGCGAGGGCTGCGCTCCGCCTGTGAACGAAGAAGGCTGCCAGCGGGCGCACCATCCGCGTGATCCGGCTTTCCTTAACTGTATCGCCGTTTGAGCGCGGCGGCCTCATCAGGCCGAGCGCCAAGGCAGGCGCAATAAGCATGGCATAAATCAGCGATCCGGTCATGGCGAGCGCGGCGGAGGCTGCCAGCGGGCGGAATGTCTTGCCTTCGGTCCCCTGCAACGAGAAGAGCGGCAGGAACACGATGATGACGACGGCGACCGCGGCCACCAGTGGCGCAATCACTTCGGCGCTGGAGCGGGCGACGGTCGTGCGATTATCCTCGCCTGCGCCGCGTTCACGAAACCCGCGCGCGACATTCTCGGCGATCACGATGGCCCCGTCGACCATCATGCCGATGGCGATGGCGACGCCGCCAAGCGTCATCAGATTGGCCCCGATGCCAAGCGCATTCATGGCGATGAACGCAAACCCTACGGAGAACGGGATCGACATCACCACGACGAGGCTCGGACGCCAGCCGCCAAGGAACAGGAACACGACGATGGCCACCAGCAGGCCGCCCTGCCAGAGCGCCGTCGTGACCGTTGCCGCAGCTTTCTCCACCAGCGTGCCCTGATCATAATAGGGGACGACGCGCACGCCATCGGGCAATGAGGCGTTGATCTCTTCGAAGCGGGCCTTGGCGTTGGCGATGACGTCTGAGGTATTGCTGCCATAGAGTTTGAGCACCAGCCCGGCGACAGTTTCGCCTTCGCCATTGGCGGTCGCCATGCCCTGACGGACCGCCCCGCCGATCACGACCTGGCCGAGATCGCCGACGCGGATCGTGCGCCCGTCAACGGTCTTGACCGGGGTTTCCTCAAGATCCGCGATTGTTGTCGCAAGCCCCACGCCGCGCACGGTGTATTGCTCGGCGCCGATCTCGATATATTGCGCGCCGGCTGTGCGGTTGGCGCTTTCGAGGGCGGCGATCACGTCGCTGACCTGAAGGTCCTGCGCCAGCAGGGCGTCAGGATCGAGCTGCACCTGATATTGTTTTTCAAAGCCGCCGAGCGCGAGCACTTCAGTGACGCCTTCGACCGACTGGAGCGGATATTTGATCATCCAGTCGGCGATCTCGCGCAGTTCGATCAGCGAGCGCGTGCCTGTCTCATCGACGAGGCGAAAATACATGATGATGCCAAGGCCGGTAGAGATGGGCCCCATTTTTGGTGTGCCGAATCCTTCTGGGATGGCGTCGGCGGCTTCCCCAAGACGTTCACCGACCACCTGACGGGCGAAATAGACGTCCGTGCCATCTTCGAAATAGATATTGACCACGGAGAGCCCGAAATTGGAGGTCGAGCGCATCTCCGTGACCTTTGGCAGGCCGGACATGGCGGTCTCGATGGGGAAGGTGACGTAACGCTCGACCTCCTCAGGAGAGAGGCCCTCGGTTTCGGTGAAGACCTGAACCAGCGCGGGGGACGGATCGGGGAAGGCATCGACTGGAAGGCTGCGGAAGGCGAACAGGCCACCGAGCGTCATGGCGATGACGGCAATCGCCGCCAGCAGGCGTCCGCCTGCAATTCTGTGCATGAAATTGAGCATGATGGTCGGATCCTTAGTGTGCGTGGCCGTCGCCGAACGCGTCTTTTTCAAGCTGCGCTTTCAGCGTGAAGGCACCTTCGGAGACGAAACGGTCGCCCTCTGTCAGCCCTTGACGAATTTCAGTGAGCCCGCCCCGGGACGATCCCGTCTCGACGGGGCGCGGGGCAAAACCGCCTTCGACCGGCACGAAAACAGACGCGCGTCCCTCGACCTCGACGACGGCATCGGATGGCACGTGCAAAATGCGGCCCCCTTCGCCAATCGCGATTTCGGCGGTGACAAACTGGCCGGGCCTGAGACGGCTATCCGGATTGTCGATGATGACCCGCGCTGTGCCGGTGCGGGTGGCCTCGTCAATGACCGGCAGGATGAGCGCGATCTCGCCGCGCGCGGCTTCCCCGCCATCACGGGTGCGCAGACTGACCAACTGACCCGGCGCAATTTTGTCGGCATCGGCCTTGTAGATGGCGATATCCGCCCAGAGCCTGGACTCGTCCACGATCACGAACAGCGTCTCGCCGCCGGCTTCCACGCTCGATCCCAGCGATACGCTGCGCGAAATCACTGTTCCTGCGATCGGCGCGAGGATGGCCGCATTCACGAGGGCGCCGTCGGGCGCATCGGAGAGGCTGTCGAGGACAGCGTCGCTGACCCCGACGGCATGGAGCTTGTTCTCCACCGCCTCACGAGCAACGCGCGCGCTTACCAACGCAGCGCGTGCCGCATCAAGGTCAGACTCTGAGGTGATCTTGTCGGCGAAGAGGCGCTCCTCGCGCGCGAGACTGGACGCTGCGAGATTTTCGGCAGATTTGGCGGTCAGGAAGTCCGCCTTCAGTTCGGCCAGTTCCCGGCTCGACAAGAGCGCTAGGCGCTCGCCGCGCCGGACGATATCGCCTTCACCCTTGTCGAGGCGCGAGACAAGGCCGCTGACCGGGGCAGCGACCCGCGCCACCCGATCCGCATCGAATCGAAGCTCGGCTGGTAGAGAGAGCGTTTCGGCGAGAGTGCCGGTTTCTGCCGCTATGACCACAATGCCGGCTTCAGCAGCAGCGGCGGCGTCCAGCTTCACAACATCGCCGCCGTCTTCGTCGCCATGGTCGTCGTGATCGTCATGCCCGTCCTCGCCTTCGCCATGCTCATCGCCATCGGCGTGATCGCGGTCCAGTTCATCTTCGCCATGGTCGTCATGGTCGCCGTGATCGTCATGGGCTTCAGCTTCGGCAACCTGGCGCGTGGACGGCGTGTCAGTTGCACCGCATCCAGCGAGGGTGAGAACGAGCGCAAGCGCCAGCCCGGTCAGTCTTGTGTCGGTCATTGGGTGTCTCCGTCGAATGGGGCCGCGCCGATCAGGCTGCGGAGGATGAGGTCTGCGACGCGCGCATCCCGGCGCGCGGCGATGACGGCGCGCCGGGTCTCGATGAGCACCGCGCGGGCCTGAAGTGTGGTGGTGAGGTCGAACCGGCCGATGGCGTAGCCCTGAAGGGCGGCGGCATAGGCGGCCTCCGCTTCCGGAAGCGCCTCATCGGTGAGGATCGAGAGTCGCGAATTTGACGCCCGGACGCTGGCAGTCGCGGCGAGCTGTTCGGCGCGCAGGCGCGCATCGACCGCA
>CAYQRX010000158.1:0-7410 GCA_964419865.1 uncultured Hyphomonas sp.
TCCGGGCCTCCGAGCGGCCCTTGAAATGGCTGTGCCGGCGAACCGGCGTCGGGCAGCGCGCGGGGGGAGGGGGCATGACCAGGCTAAAGGTTCCCTGTCGCGATCCTCGCATACCGGCCCTGCGCTCATGGGCAAGCGCCGACAGCTCCCCGGCCTCGTTCTCGGAGAGCTGGCCGGCGCTGCATCGCGTCCAGACCTCCCGCATGATTTCATCAAGCGCGTTCCCGCGCGCGCAGCCGATCGCGGCCGCGATTTGCGTCCTCAACATATGCCTCTCGTCCTTCCGTTCGGAGGGCATGACGACTGTGGACGGCAGGCACAACTTACCCGTTCCCACAAGAATCAATCTTGCGGATTGGGCGGCGCAAGCGTAGATAAGGGGAGGATTTCGTGGCCCCGTCTCTACGGTGTGTCTGACGGCCTATTAAAACGCTCGATCGTTGGCGCGATCGGGCGTTTTGCCGTTATGCCCCTTGCTGCTTCTCGATAAGTAACCTCACGGCTTCCTCGATAATGGGCGCGCGGGATGCCGCGCCCCGTTCCTCCTTGATCTGGTCGAGCTGTGCGACCAGATCGGCGGGAAGATCGGTGTTCACATAGATGCGGCCGGCCGCCCGCAACCGCTCCCGATGGGCGGCGACCTTTTCTTTGACAGGAATGGCGGCTCGACTCATAGGTTACAGGAAACCGCGATTCTTCTGATTCTACAACCCCTTGAATCCACGCCGCTGAAATCGTAAGGTTTCTGCCATGCTCGCCGGCGCGGTCGGCTCACGATCTCGGCGCGACTCGCCTCCAAAGTGAGTGACGGCAGATATCGTCCCGTACCGCACTTCCGGCAAAGCAAAGAGAGATAATCAAAATTACCCTCCGTCCGAACCCGTTTCGAAGGTCAGGACCACGATGATCGACTTCATGAAATGATTCTGTGGGATCGGGTGGTATTTGATTGCAACCAACCGCAGATGGACTATTATTTAAATTAGTATAGGTGCTTCAACGCACTTAGGTTGCGGAACATTCACTCGGCAGCAGTTATTTATTACCAAAAATAGGACACCACACTATATCTTTGGCGGCCTTAAATATAAATTCAAGGGTAAATTGTGTAGATGACGGATATTATAAAGAAACGTGAAATGGTTGCCAAGATAATATTTTCACGTATGGCTGGCCAGCTATCAAACTTTAATGTAGAAGATAAACATTGGAATATCGCATATCGAGGCTGGATCGAGAATCCGGCGCTCTTTCCTACCGTAGAAACCTGCATGGATATTGCCGACGAGATAATCCGCAAACTTGAAATAGAATGACCTGATGGAGCTATCTAATCGCGGTTTGGGCGTCAAGCATCCATCCATTGATGCGCAGCGGCTAGAACCGGCACGCATCACACAAGTCCTTGCCCAGTGATCCACCACCGATCCTGAATCGCCTCTCTACCTGTCCCGTTGTTTGAGATCAGTTGCAAAGATAAGTGCCGCGACACACAGGCCAGTGATGATGATGCCGATGCCTATCGCGAGCAGGAATTGAAGAAGATCGAACATGATGCACGGCTTATGATGCGGCGCGCACATAGCGTCAATGCACCTCGGCATTACGATAGCATTTGCGGGTGAACAGGGATCGAAATGCCATAAATGGGCCGGCGAAGCGGGCGGCCACCGGACTTGGATAGAGCCTGCTCGGTGGCGCGCGACCGTGATTATTGCCTGACCCGATCGCGCCGGCCCGTGGGAGAGCCATGCCCATCCTAGTACGTCAGCCAAATGGGAACCGTTGACCGCCGCTGTTGATAAGGAAGTACCGCTTTCCGTTCTTGACGATGCGGTCACATCTGCTTTGGCCCGCGTTGAATTTCACGCATATCTTGCCGTTAGAAATCGCGTATTTGCCAGGATGCTGGCCATTGTAGGTGTATGTCCCGTCGCGTCCATAGTAGAGACGACCTCCACCAGAATTTATGGTTTTACCGACGACCAGTGCTTTCAACTCTGCCGCCGGAACTGCGACATCCGCTGCATAAGAATGACTGGATAGCATCAGCAAGAGTGCAAGTGTTGCGAAAACAACGCCCCTAAGCATCTAATCCTCCACAGGGTAGAAGCCGCACCCATTCCAACATCACCACAAATCGGCACCAACAGCAATCGCGACTGCCGCCGCTGCGACGGCGACCACGACAAGGATGTAGATCGGATCGTTCATTCCGCGCATGGGGGTCTTCCGGCCAGTGCCTCCCGACCTGATCCATAACAGACAAAGCCATCCCCACAAACCAAACCGCCCGGCAAGCACAGGCTGCCGATATCCCAAGGCAAGAAGCGCGTCGGATCAAGTTAAAGATGCCGGCGCCAGCGGGCGATGGCGCCGAAAATCACAGGAGGCTAAAGCTGTGGTGAAAGCCCTCATCCTTGCCGGCATGCTTCCGTTCGCGGACTGCCAGACAACGCAGGGCGACTCTTGCAACATCGCTATCCGGGATTAGGCTTCCATCCGATTAGCCACTCACTGTCGCGCGGATTGGTTCGTCGCTTATTGCGCGGCTTCAGTCGTCGTTGGATACATTGACGTATTGCGGACGTGCTCCTTTCCCAGGCCCCCATCCGATATAGCCATGCTCGACCCGGCAATGGTGAAGGGCAATGATCGCCGCATCTTCGAGTGTCAGGCAATCGTCATCCGCCTTGCGTTGCAGATCAGTCCAAATGTCGATCGGCAATTCAAACGTTCGACTCATAGCAGTCTCCATCCAAGCCGGAACACTGCGCAACCTTTGTGGCGAGATTCGAGCGTGTGCTTTCTGCCTCGACTGCGCTGCTCCGAGTGAGGGCGGAAGCGAACAAGGGGTCGTTTGCGGAAGGGGGCGGAATCCTACGCTAAGCCGAGAACACGCTTTCCGTAACTCCTGAGTTCGCCCTGGGGGCCGACATAGCGATAAAGGGTGACGCGCTCGATCCCGAGTTCCTTACAGAGATCGGAGACGGATGTATCGCGTTGCGCCATGGCGGCCTGAGCGAGGCGCACCTGCGCCTTGGAGAGCGCGAATTTTCTGCCTCCTTTACGGCCGCGCGCCCTGGCCGCTGCGAGTCCGGCCATGGTGCGCTCGCGGATCAGGTCTCGCTCAAATTCGGCCAAGGTTGCGAAGATGCCGAAGACCATACGGCCGGATGCGGTCGTAGTGTCGATTTCGGCGCCCTTTCCGGTCAGCACCCGCAGGCCGATCTTCTGGTCTGATAGACCCTTTACGGTGTTGACGAGATGGGCAAGCGACCGCCCGAGGCGATCGAGCTTCCAGACCACCAGTACATCGCCGACACGTAACGCTTTGAGGCATGCGGTCAGTCCGGGACGATCGTCGCGGCTGCCTGAAGCGCGATCCTCATAGATATTGTCCTGTTCGACGCCTGCGGCACGCAGAGCATCGTGCTGCAGGTCAAGGGACTGGGAACCATCGGCCTTCGAGATACGGGCGTATCCAATCAGCATGTTTCTTAAACGGCGGTTTGAGGCAGCGCAGTAGCCGGGGTTGGACTGTACGCTGGAAATGTATCTCAACCAGCTTCATAAACAAAGCATCTTGAACATCATTTGATTTTGAAAAAGGAACATGGATGCCGCGTCGTGTCACTTTAACCGATCGGCAGAAGGACGCGCTGTTGCGCCTGCCGACTTCGCAGGCGGATTTGCTCAAGCACTACACGCTGAGCGACGAGGATCTCGGGCATATCAGGCAGCGCCGCCGCCCGCACAACAGGTTTGGCTTTGCCCTGCAATTATGTGTTCTCCGTTATCCTGGGCGAGTGCTGGCCCCGGGTGAGCTGATTCCGGCGGAAGTCATCGAGTTCATCGGAGCGCAGCTTGGTCTGCACGCCGACGATCTCGTTGATTATGCCGCGCGCGAGGAGACGCGACACGAGCACCTTGCCGAATTGCGGGGGCTCTACGGATTCCGTACCTTCGCCGGACGCGGCGCGCGCGAACTGAAGGAGTGGTTGTTCCGGGAAGCCGAGTTGGCGGTTTCGAACGACGATATCGCCCGTCGCTTCGTAATCGAATGCCGTCGCACCCGCACGGTTCTCCCTGCGACATCCACGATCGAGCGGCTTTGTGCCACGGCTCTGGTCGATGCTGAGCGGCGGATCGAGACAAGAATTGCCGGCCGCCTTTCACCGCCCATCCGGGAGCAGTTGTTGGCATTGCTCGAGGACACGGTTGACGATCGGGTGACCCGTTTCGTCTGGCTGCGGCAGTTCGAGCCCGGTTCGAACTCTTTGTCTGCGAATCGGCTTCTTGACCGGCTAGAATACCTGCAACGTCTCGATCTTCCCGAGGATCTGCTGACTGGAGTTCCCGCTCATCGCGCAACGCGGCTGCGCAGGCAGGGCGAGCGGTACTATGCCGACGGCATGCGTGATCTCCCGGAGGACAGGCGGCTTGCGATTCTGGCCGTGTGCGCGTCGGAATGGCAGGCGATGCTCGCCGACGCCGCGATCGAAACCCATGATCGGATCGTCGGCAGGCTATACCGGGCCTCGGAACGGATTTGCCAGGCGAAGGTTGCGGATGAAGCGAACGCGGTGCGCGCCGCCTTGAAATCCTTCGCCGAAATCGGTGGGAGCTTGCTCGATGCACAGGATGACGGCCAGCCGCTGGAAACCGTCATCGCGGATGGATCGGGCTGGGACGGCTTCAGGGCCCTTGTCGCCACGGCCGCCAGCCTGACCGCCATCATGGCGGACGACCCGCTCAATCATGTGCTCGACGGCCATCATCGCTTCCGGCGCTATGCCCCACGGATGCTGCGTTTACTCGACCTTCGGGCCGCGCCGGTCGCGAGGCCGCTAGTGGAAGCGGTGATGATCCTGCGCAATGGTTTGAACGATACAGCGCATACCGACTTCCTGCGGCCGAGTTCGAAATGGCATCGTCATCTTCGCGCCCAGGCGGCTGGCGACGGCCGCCTTTGGGAGATCGCGGTGCTGTTCCATCTGCGCGACGCGTTCCGCTCGGGGGATGTCTGGCTGGTACGATCCCGGCGCTACGGTGATCTGAAACAGGTTCTCGTTCCTGCGCAAGCCGTGGCGGAAAGCAGCCGTCTCGCTGTACCATTGCGGCCTGAGGAATGGCTGGCAGATCGGCAAGAGCGCCTCGATATCCGGTTGCGCGAGCTTGGCCGCGCCGCGCGCATGGGCACGATTCCCGGCGGGTCGATCGAGAACGGCATCCTGCATATTGAAAAACTTGAAGCCGCTGCACCGGACGGTGCCGAGGATCTGGTGCTCGATCTTTACAAGCAGATACCGCTCACACGCATCACCGATCTTTTGTTGGAGGTCGACGCCGCGATCGGCTTCTGCGAGGCCTTCACCCATTTGCGCACCGGTGCGCCCTGCGCCGACCGGATCGGACTGATGAACGTCATTCTCGCGGAAGGGGTCAATCTCGGCCTGCGAAAGATGGCGGACGCCACAAACACCCACACCTTCTGGGAACTGATCCGTATCGCACGGTGGCATGCCGAAGGCGAAGCCTACGACCGGGCACTGGCCATGGTGGTTGAGGCGCAGGCCCGTTTACCGATGGCTCAATTCTGGGGCGCTGGTATCTCAGCATCGAGCGACGGTCAGTTCTTCGCCGCGACCGAGCAGGGCGAGGCCATGAACCTGGTCAACGCGAAATACGGCAACACCCCCGGCCTGAAAGCTTACACCCACGTCTCAGATCAATACGCACCGTTCGCAACCCGGGTAATCCCCGCAACAGCAAGCGAGGCGCCCTACATCCTCGACGGCCTGCTCATGAACGATACCGGCCGCCATATCCGTGAGCAGTTCGCCGATACTGGTGGCTTCACCGACCACGTCTTTGCCGCTTGCGCCATTCTCGGCTACCGGTTCGCTCCGCGCATCCGGGATCTGCCGTCCAAACGGCTCTATGCGTTCAATCCGTCTGCCGCGCCGGCGCACTTGCGCGCCATGATCGGCGGAAAGATCAACCAGGCCATGATTGAGCGCAACTGGCCCGATATCCTGCGTATCGCCGCCACCATAGCGGCCGGAAGTGTCGCGCCCAGCCAGATCCTGCGCAAGCTCGCCTCCTATCCACGGCAGAACGAACTGGCGACAGCTCTCCGAGAAGTCGGCCGCGTCGAGCGCACGCTGTTCATGATCGACTGGATTCTGGACGCCGATTTGCAACGTCGTGCCCAGATCGGCCTCAACAAGGGCGAGGCCCATCACGCGCTGAAACGGGCCATCAGCTTCCACCGGCGCGGCGAAATACGCGATCGTTCCGCCGAAGGCCAGCATTACCGTATTGCCGGCATGAACCTGCTCGCCGCCATCATCATCTTCTGGAACACCATGAAGCTCGGCGGCGTCGTTGCCACCCAGAAGCGCGAGGGAAAGCTGCTATCGGCCGATCTCCTGGCCCATGTCTCGCCGCTCGGCTGGGAGCACATCAATCTCACCGGCGAATACCGATGGCCGAAACCTTAGCGTAGGATTCCGCCCCCTCCCGCAAACGACCCCGGGCAGGGGCTTGCGAGGCAAGCTGCCGACACGAAATTGTATCGCACGGAACAATTAGGTGGTCGATCCGTGGCGGTCTACGATGATGCCGGCCAGGGCCATCGCCCGACTGGGAAGGATCGCGCAGGGAAAACTAACTCAGCCGGAAGATTCGCGCCTATGTAGACGGGAAAGCGGGGGCCGAAATATTCGATGCCCGCGATCGGAGACATATCCGCGTGCTCCTGAAGGAACACCAGCGCAAGCAGGAATGGTTGCGGGACAAGCTGCCATGCCCTCGATGCCACGGCGAGGGCATGGAAACCGTCGCCAACCCCGATGACGCCCCGATCGTCAAGAACGGGCGCGGCTACCGACTGTCGCCATGCCCGCATTGTCATGGCATGCGCTACGTGACGATCGCGCAAGCTACCTCGGGGGAAGTGCATTAGAAGCCCCGGCCAGCCCTTTGTTCGACGCGCCGCAGGCGTGGAGAACCCACCCTTTGACGCGGCCGAGCACTATGGTTGCCCTGTTGCCTCTCCTAGCGCCCTGTAGAGGGTCGCGCGATGCACGCCCAGGAGCCGCGCGACTTCCGCAACCGGCTTTTCCTCGTCCCTGATGAGCTGGCGCGCGTGCGCGATCTGCTCGGCCGACAGGGCAGGGGAGGGGCCGAACCGCACGCCCCGCGCCTTCGCCGCGATCCGGCCGGCGCTGGTGCGCTCCACGATCAACGATCGCTCGAAATCAGCGATGCCGGCGAACACGGTCAGCACCATGCGCCCGGCCGGCGTCGTCGTGTCGGCCCACGGCTCGGCCAGGGACCGAAGGCCCGCACCGGCCTCCTTGATCCGCTCCGCGATCACGAGAAGGTCGGCCGTCGATCGGGCGA
>CAYQRX010000159.1:0-4096 GCA_964419865.1 uncultured Hyphomonas sp.
GGCGCCGAGACCGCCCCGGGCATGCGTCCCGGACGGCCGCGCGGCGTCGTTTCGGAAACGGAACGGGAAAGGGCGAGAAGGCTGCTCGCCGCGCAGGCGCGCGCTGCGTTGCGCGCGATCGACATGGCGGCGGCGCTGGAGCGGCGCGCGGAGCGGCTGCTTGGCGTCGCGCCGAAACTGCGGGCGAGGGGGGCGGACATGGTCGTCGGCCGGCTGCTGTCGGGCGATGCGCTGGTGGCGTCGGAAAAGATCGCCGGCATGAGCGACCGCAGCCTGCGCCGCCTGTTCGAGCGCCTGGTCGAGCTCGGCGCAGCGCGCGAGCTCTCCGGCCGCGCCACCTTCCGCATCTACGGAATCTGAACGCGATGGCGGCAGCGCGCACCAGGAGGAAGCAGGGGCGGCCAGACGACGGCCTGTTTGACCGCGAGCTCGAGCATCTGCCGCCCGAGTCGCGTTGGCGCGAGTGGATGAACCGCGTCGAGGCGACGATCTTTGCGGCCAGCGAGCCCGTCGGGCGCGAGGCGCTTGCCCGGATCGTGGGGAAAAGCTGCAGCATCGATCTTCTCATCGACGACATCCGCGAGGAACTGCGCGGCCGCCCCTACGACCTGGTCGCCGTCGCCGGCGGCTGGAAGCATCTGACCCGGCCGGCCTACGCCGACGCCATCCGCATCGCAGTCGGCGGAAGCGAGCGCGCTGTCGACCTCACGCAGTCGGAGGTGCTGGTGCTGATGTGCATCGCCTGTTTCCAGCCGATCGCCCGCGCGGAGCTCTCCTCCTTCTTCGGCAAGGAGATCAGCCGTGACCTGATCAGCAATCTGCGCAGCGCCGGCCTGATCGCTTCCGGTCCGCGCAGCCCGACGCCGGGCGCACCCTACACCTATGTGACGACCAAGGACTTCCTGCTCGAGTTCGGGCTCGACACGCTGCGCGACCTGCCGGATTACGAGGCGCTCGAGGACGCCGGACTGCTGTCGAAGGGAAAACTGCTCGCCGGCGACATCATGCCCGGATTCGCAGATGTCGGCGACAATGGCGTGGACGGCGCGATGACCCTATGCCAGGGTCACAGGGGTCTGACGGGGCTCATTGAACGAGCATGAGGTTCGGCGGATCACGCCGAACCTCAACATGATGCTTTGCGGCCGTTGCTCGCCGGATCGCCGATATACAGCACGCGCGATCTGGACATGGAGGTGACTTTGGGCCACGTCATGGATGCCAACGAGGCGCCAGACTTCAAGGCGGCAATGCAGCAAGGGGCGGAGTTAGCGGCTATTCGCCGATGTCAGCATCCGAAATCCGTTCAAGCAGTATCTATCAACGCCCCCATCAAGGGCAGGGCCGATTCAACGCGGAGTTCTCAGACGAACAGAAAGCCGCCGCGTTTCGACGCTGCAAATCCACGGAAATAATTTGGAACAAGACCACGCCGATGGCGATGGCTGACAGCACGACATAGACGAACCGAAGAATGATCACCGCAACCCTACATTTCCCCAAGCTACCCGGTGACAACGTTTCCGCCCTGAGAGATCATCCCTATTGTGAGTTTCGTTGCCCCGGCCCGCTGGAGGTCGGTTGCGTACTGGACTATTTGGGCCATTGAATGCTGGTCAATTCCAGCAGTGACCATCAGGCAGTGTTCAGTCATCAGGCGCATTCCCTCAACCCACGAGGGGCAACCTGTATCATATCTTTTTCTATGTCGCCGGACGCCATTAGCTGGCGGTTCGAGTAGCCGCGTTACAACGTCGACCAGACCAGCACGCCGCCGACGATTGCGACCACTGCCGAGACGATCATCTTCTTCCCATGCCGCTCCACGAATGTCGGCGGCCTGTCCCAATTGTAGGTGCTCACTCACGCCTCCCTGGCAAAGCGGGCGGCCACCGGACGGGGGTTCGGGCCTGTCCAGCGGCGCATTATCAGCCAGTTGGTGCAGGCTGACAGTGCCGGCTTGGCTCGGCCGCGCCCGTTTCCAGATCACCACGAAGCAGACTGTCTATCAAGATCGGAGACCGTCATGATTGGCTATCGCCAATCCTCATCAGGTGCTGGCGGGGGAGATGATCGGGGCGCAGGATTGCTATACCCACCATCTGACAACGCCATACCAGGCATGGCCGCTTCAGCGACACGGGTTGCAATTCCTGCAACAGCAGCAGCAACGGCCCGCAACGACGGGGCAATACGTCACAAAATAGCCACAGCGGCGGCGCCAACGGAAATCCGGCAATTGTGATCGGAAGCCGCTTTACCTATAAGTCGAGGTCGATCCAGGCACCCCGAGGGGACATCATGACGACAGCAAAGGCCGGCAACCGGGACCGGACAGCCCTTGAGAAGGCGGTCCGGACAGCAAAGCCGGCATTCGGCTACGCTATCCTCCTCGGCCTCTTCATCAACATCCTGGCCCTCGTCGCTCCGCTCTACATGATGCAGATCTATGATCGCGTGATCATGAGCCGCAACATGACAACCCTGTTGATGCTGACGCTGGTTGCCGGCGCGCTGCTCGTTTCCTATGCTCTTCTCGAGGCTGCACGCTCGCGGGTCCTCGTCAGGGCCGGCATCCTGTTCGATCGGCAATCAAGCGACCAGGTTTTCGAGTCCGTCCAGCGATCGAATATCGTAAATGTCGGCGATGGCAGCAGCCAGGGGCTGCGCGACCTCGACCGCGTCCGTGAATATCTGACCGGCAACGGCCTGATCGCGCTCTGTGATGCGCCCTGGGTGCCGATCTTCATCATCGGCTGCTTCATGCTCCATCCCTGGTACGGGTTCGTGGCGACAGCGGGCGCGATCGTCCTCTTCATCCTCGGTCTTCTCAACAACCGGCTGACACGAACGCATCTGGAAGCCGGATCGAAAGCGGCGATCGGCGCCCACCACTATGCCAGCACCACCCTGCGCAACGCGGAAGCCACCCGCGCCATGGGCATGATGGGCGCCCTGCGCGAGCGCTGGCAGCGGCAACACGAGGAGGTTCTTGGCTGGCAGGCCCTGGCCAGCGAGCGCTCGGGCTCCGTGATGGCCGTGTCCAAGTTCATCCGCATGGGGCTACAGATCGCCATCCTGGGCGTCGGCGCCTATCTGGTCGTCACGCAGAACATTTCGACGGGCTCGATGATCGCGGCCTCGATCATGATGGGCCGCGCGCTCGCGCCGGTGGAGCAGTCGGTCGGCAATTGGCGCAGCCTCGTCGCGGCGCGGGAATCCTACAGGCGTCTCAACGAGCTTCTAAGAGCGGTTCCGCCGGAGCGATCCCGGATGTCCCTGCCGGCGCCGGCAGGGGAGCTGACGGTCGAGCAGGTGATCGCGGCCCCACCCGGAGGTCAAAAGCCCGTCCTCAAGGGAATCACCTTCGCGGTGAAGCCCGGAGAGGCGCTGGGCGTGCTCGGCGCAAGCGGCGCCGGGAAATCCACTCTTGCCCGGCTTCTCGTGGGCGTATGGCCATACGTGCAAGGCGCGGTCAGGCTCGACGGAACCGAACTGCCGCACTGGAACAGCGAGGAACTGGGACGTCACATCGGATATCTTCCGCAGGACGTGGAGCTGTTCGGCGGCACGATCGCCGAGAACATCAGCCGCTTCGACAGCAAGATCGACGCCGACAGGATCATCGCGGCGGCGGAACTGGCGGGCGTTCACGACCTGATCCAGAAGCTGCCGCAAGGCTACAATACCGAGATCGGAACAGGGGGGCAGACGCTCTCCGGCGGCCAGAGGCAACGCATCGGTCTTGCCCGCGCCGTCTATGGCGACCCGGCCCTCATCGTTCTCGACGAACCCAACTCCAATCTCGATCTTGCCGGTGAGGCGGCCCTGCTCGAAACGATCGGACGCCTGCGCGCCTCAGGCAAGACCGTTGTGCTGATCACCCACAAGGCCAACATCATCGGGGCCGTGGACAAGCTGCTGGTTCTCAATGACGGCATGGCCCAGCTGTTCGGGCCGCGGGACGAGGTGATGGCGCGCCTGTCCAGCCCGCGCGTCGTGCCGTTGCAGACCAACGCCCAGTTCGCAGAAAAGGCATGAACCGATGGCGACGAACAACGGCGCGCCCAAGGCAGCCGACAATTTCATGGGCCCG
>CAYQRX010000159.1:4106-7368 GCA_964419865.1 uncultured Hyphomonas sp.
CGCTCGACAGCGCCGTCGTGGCGCCCGGCGTCGTCGCCGTGGAGAACAACCGGAGGCTCGTCCAGCATCTCGAAGGCGGCATCATCTCGGAAATCCTGGTCCAGGACGGACACAGGGTAGAGGAAGGGGCTGCCCTGTTCCGGCTCGACACCACCCGCGCCAGGGCGACCGAGGCCGTGGAACGCCAGCTTCTTCATGCCGCCCGCATCCTCGAAGCCCGGCTGATCGCCGAGCTCGGCGACCGGTCGGAAATCACCCTGCCCGAAGACATATTGGAGGTACGGGATCAGCCGGCGGTCGCGCAGGCAATCGAGGACCAGACCGCCCAGTTCATGGAACGCAGGAACTCGATCAGCGGTCAGATCGGCATATTGCGGGCCCGCGTCGAGCAGGCCCACACGCGCGCCGACGGCCTCAACCAGGAGCTTGAGTCGACCAGGCAGCAGATCGGCTACATCAATGAGGAGCTGACCGGCGTGCGTCAGCTCTATGAGAAGGGCCTCGTCTCCGCGCCCCGCCTGCATGCGCTGGAGCGTGAGCGGGCGCGACTGGAGGGCGTCATCGGGCGAACCACCGCGGAGATCAGCGGCGCCGAGGCCATGGCGGGAGAGGCCGAGCTTCAGATCCGCCAGCTCCAGCAGGAGCGTCTCGAGCGCACTGCGGAACAGGTCATCGATGTCCGCAAGACCATCAACGAGCTTCATGAGCGCCTGACCGTTTCAAGCGATATCCTGCGCCGCACCGCCATCCTGGCGCCGCGCTCCGGCAAGGTGCTGAATCTCAAGGTCTTCACGGTCGGCCAGGTCATCAGGGCGGGGGAGACCCTTCTCGAGATCGTTCCCGAGGACGAAGGCATGATCATCAACGCCCATGTCTCGCCCATGGACATCGACAAGGTGCTCACGGGGATGAACGCGGAAGTGCGCTTCACCGGCATCAAGGCGCATCAGGCGCCCGTGGTCTACGGCGAGGTCCGCGAGGTCTCGCCGGACCGGCTCATCGACGAGAACACGCGCCAGCCCTATTTCCTCGCCCGCATCGTGGTTGCCGAGAGCGACATTCCGGAACCGCTGCAAGGACGCCTTACCCCCGGCATGCCGAGCGACATTATCCTGCCGACCGGAGAGCGGACGGTCCTGGAGTATCTGGTCCAGCCGATGCAGACGGCGCTCACGCGCGCCCTGCGGGAAGAATAGAGCCGGAGGCCCGCTTGCGCAGGCAAGCAAACTTGCCTAGGCTTGAAGATCAACCGCCCATCGAGGCTCCATCGCCGGATCTGAAAAATGCCCACGCAGGCTGACACGCAAAGGAAGGACGAGACGGAGGCACAATCGCTGCGCCGCCATGCAGGCCGCTGGCTCAAGCAGAAGCGCGAGGAACGCAAACTCTCACAGCGCCAGCTCGCGGAGCTCGTGGGGCTGGAATATTACACCTTCGTCTCCCAGCTCGAGACGGGAAGGGGCCGGATTCCCGCCGAACGATATGCCGACTGGACCGGCGCACTCGGCATGCCGCCCCGGGACTTCGTCTATGTGCTGATGCGGTTTTACGATCCGATCACTTTCGCGCTCCTGTTTCCGGAGGCGGAAGACGACGGCCTGATCGAAACCATCGCATAGGGCCGGCGCGATGTTTCGGATCATCGGTTTTTCTCCCGCCACGGAGACGCCGTCCAGGAAAGGCTGGTCAAACCAGGATCTGGCCGAGCTCTACCGGGTCGAAGGGGCGCTGCTGCAGGCGGGCCTGCGCATCGAGACCGAGGGCGGTGTTTCCGACGAGGGAGACCCGTGGTTCGTTTTCTGCCATGGCGACAATGGGGAGCTGATCGTTCATTTCGCCCGCATAGACGGCCGCTATGTGGTCGCGGCGCCGGCGCTGCCGAAGCCGCTGGGAGGAGCCGACCTTGGCTCGATCGTGCGCCGGTTCATCGCGGAGAATCCGGTCTCGCTGCCCGTGCCCGAAGCCAACCGGCGCGGCAACGTTCTCTTCCATCCGGCCGCCCTGCTGACGATCTTCGTCGCCACGATCCTCATCATGAGCTCACCGAGCGAGGGTCTCGCCGCGGCGGATGACGAGGCAGACGGCGGCAAGGAAGCCGCGCCGCAAGAAGCGCCGCACGGCCTGCCCGGCGAACCGGCGGAAGCCGGAGACAAGAATCGGGCCGGCGAGACGGCCATGCTTCTGATAGCCATCGCGATCGCAACCGAGATGGCCCATCAGCAGGACGGCGAGAACATGGAGAATGCGACCGCATCCTCCGGACGAATCGCCGCCTTCCTCACCCATTCCTCCGGCCAGGAAGGCGAGGCCGGCGCTGACGCCCATGACCTGTTCGGCCTGTCCGACGCCTATTTCGCGCCCGAACATGAGATGGACGCCGACTTCACCCTGGCGGCCGCGCCGGAAGACGAGACAGTCGTCCCGGACAGCGTTACCCTGAAGATCCCGGCCGCCAGCGCCGGAGACCACAAGGTCGTCCTTCCATTTCCGAACGAGGAGGCTCCCCCTGCGCCCGCCGAGCGGGCGACAGCGGAACCGGTCGTCGAGGCGAGACTGCAACCTGCCGTGCAGGATCAGTCGCAGTCGGCTCCGGCCGAACAGCCGGGCCAGGAGCCGCCCCGGGTTGCCTCTCCGCCAGAGCCAATGGAAACGGCGCGGAACTGGATCGAGGAAAAGACCCGCGCCGAGGATATCGACATAACGGTCCTGTCTGCCGAGGATATCGACATAACGGTCCTGTCTGCCGAGCAGACGTTGGACTTTCCCGACATCGTCGACATGGACGTGCTGGTGAAAGCCGAAGATACCAGCGCAGCCACAGCCGCACCTGCCTCACGCCCGGCCTTCGACGCCGCCGCCAAGCAAACGGTCCTGTATTTCCTGTCTTCAGACGACGACATCGCCATCATCGGCGATGACCGCGGATCCATCGTCGTTTTCGACCAGTCCGATCTTGCTTCCGGCGCGCCTCTGACCTTCATGACCTGGACATTCGAGGAAACCACGATCAGCATAGTGGGCCATTCCGATACGGTCGCAGACGCCCTTGCCCTTGTGGCCTGACCACCGGCGCGCCCCAACAGGTTCAACGGCAGTTTTTCCTTGCGGCGTATGTGATTTGCTGTATAGGTTCCCATGCCGTGCGAGTCGCGCGCGGGGAGAGGTTTTCAAGAGGGGTTCCCGAACGACGAAACCGCTTTGACGGGATGCCGCAGAAAATGCGGCGTCAAATGGAATCCGCGGCGGTCCGGCTCATGACGGG
>CAYQRX010000160.1:0-7357 GCA_964419865.1 uncultured Hyphomonas sp.
CAGCGCCGCCTTGTACAGCGCCTCGTCCGGTCCAGGCGCCACCAGCCTGCGCCGCCCGGTCACCGGTGTGAACGGCACGGCCGAGAGCAGTTTCGGATAATATTCCCCGCCGGCCCGGTGCCAAGCCTCCGCCCAGGACTGGTCGAAGATGAACTCGCCGCGCGAATGGCTCTTGACCCACATCGGCATCGCGCCGCGAAGGTTGCCGCCCGCATCGTGTGCCAGCACATGCGCACCTTGCCAGCCGGTGCGCGGGATGGCGGCGCCGGAGCTTTCCATCGCCTCCAGGAATTCCCAGCTCAGGAAGGGGTCGTAAGGCAGCCCGACCGGATTGGCGACAGCGTTCCAGGCCTGCGGGTGCACGCCGGCGAGGGAATTGACGATGCTGAGTTTCGGCAGTGAGGCGTCCATGCCCTTTTAATCTAGGGCTTCAGGCTTGCCAGTGCCAGCGCCGGATCGAACTGCTCGAAGATCAGCGCCGGGCCATAGGGCGCCGCGGCGGCCAGTTCCGCCTCGCTGCGCACCGTCCAGACCACGACCGGCACGTCCCGCCCGGCAATGACGGCGGCCGCGCGGGCGATGTCGGTATGGTGGACGGCGAGATAGTCGATCCCGTCTTCGATGGCGCGAGCGGCCGTGGCGGCGAAACGCTCGGCGCCGGCATGCTCACTCGGATAGACCAGCTGCCCCCGCATCAGCCCCGCCGGCAGGGCACGTACAGCAGCTTCCGAAAAGCTCATCGCCGCTGCCAGCCCGGGCCAGTCCATCAGCTGCGCGCCGACACGGGCGGCGAAAGCAGCCGGGTCGGTGTCCCGGTCGATCTTCATCTCCGCCAGCATCGGGAGTTCGTCCGGCCAGAGGCCGAGCAGGTCGCCGAAAGCGGGTACCGGCTCATCTGTCCCGGCCAGACGAAAGCCGGTCAGTGCCTCTGCCGTCAGCGCATCGAAATGCCCGTCCGTGCCGGTCATCCGCCCCATCACGGGATCATGGAACACCATCACTTCGCCGTCCGCTGACGGGCGCAGGTCAAACTCGATGCCAAGCCCCGCCGCCGCTGCCGCCCGGAAACTGCCGAGGGAATTTTCCGGCACGCCGCCCTCGGTCCACAGGCCGCGATGGGCGTAGGCGAAGGCTTTGAGGTCAAAGCGGCGGGCCATGGCGCAGGCTCAGGCGATCTCGAACACGCCGTCAACTTCGACGGCGACACCGAGCGGCAGCGTGGGGCAGGCAACGGCCGAGCGGGCATGGGCGCCGACATCCTGGCCAAACACCTCGACCATCAGGTCCGAGCAGCCATTCACCACCTGCGGAATGTCCACGAAAGCCGGCGCCGCATTGACGAAACCGCCAAGCTTCACCACGCGCTTGATGCGCGAAAGCTCCCCCACCGCCGCCTTGCACTGGGCGATCAGGTTGATGCCGCAGATGCGCGCGGCATGCTGGCCGGCCGAAAGTTCCATATCCTCGCCCAGCCGGCCGAGGATGCGCCCTTCCGCCGTCGCCGAAACCTGGCCCGACACGAACAGCATGTTGCCGGTGATTACGAAGGGGACATAGGTCGCCACCGGCTTCATCGGCGCGGGCAGCACAATGCCAAGGGCATCAAGGCGGGCTTCGGGTGTGGACATCAGCGGGCTCCTGGACCTGTTCTCCTGACCCCCTTATCGCCGCGGGCCGGTAATGTGAAGCGAGCGCGCCGCCAGACCCAACCTCTGAACCCCCCTCCCAAGGGAGAGGACGCTTCACCCCTCATCCTTGCGCACAGTTTTCGCTGCCCGCCCCGTAATCACCGCATCGCGCCCGAACTTGGCTCGCGCTCTGTCGGAAGCGCGCTCGGCGGCGGCGCGTTTGGCAATCTTGGGGTCGATAAGGTCGGCGGCGTCGGCGCGGTAGTCCGACAACTCCGACAGCCCCACCCCGATCAGCCGGTATTTCACCCCGCGCCCCGCCTCCCTGGCCAGCAGTGGCCGGGCGGTGCGGAAGATCTCCTGGGCAAGCTGTGTCGGCTCAGCGAGCGAGACGCGGCGTGTGAGCGGCTGAAAATCGGCTGTTTTCAGTTTCAGCGTCACGACGCGGCCCGAAGCGCCCTCGGCCTTGGCCCGGTCGGCAGTCTTCACGCTGAGGCGCCAGAGATGGTCTTCCAGCACGGCCAGTTCGGCCGTGTCCTCGAAAAAGGTCGTCTCGCTGGAGATCGACTTACGCTCCCCGTGCGGGTTCACGGGGCGGTTGTCGCGGCCATGGGCGCAGCGTTTCAGCCAGTCGCCGGTCTCGCCATAGCGCCGGATCAGCGTCTTCAGGTCGGCCTGTTGCAGGTCGCCGATGGTCTGATAGCCGTCCCGGTTGAGCGATTCGGCGAATTTCGGGCCAACCCCGTGCAGGAAGCTGACCGGCTGCGGCGCGAGGAAGGCTTCGGCCTCCTCGGGCGCCAGCACGGCAAAGCCGCGCGGCTTGTCGAGCTCGCTGGCGGTCTTGGCCAGGAATTTGTTGGCGGACAGGCCGATGGAGACGGTGACGCGCACCTCGCGCTCCACAGCTTTCGCCAGCCGGGCGAGGCTCGCCGCCGGCGGGCAGCCATGCAGCCGCTCGGTGCCCGACAGATCGAGATAGGCCTCATCGATGGACACCTGCTGCACCAGCGGGGTCAGATCGTCCATCAGGGCGCGAATCGCGCGGGCCGCCTCCCGGTATTTCCGAAAGTCTGGCGGCACGACGACGGCATCCGGACAGAGTTTCAGCGCCTTGAACATCGGCATGGCCGAGCGCACGCCATAGAGTCTCGCCTGGTAGCAGCAGGTCGTCACAACCCCGCGCTGACCGCCGCCGACGATCAGCGGCTTCTCCCGGAGGGCCGGATTGTCCCGCTTTTCAACGGAGGCGTAGAAGGCGTCACAGTCCACATGCGCAACCGAGAGGCTGGAAAGCGCCGGATGAGTCACAATCCTCCGGCTTTTGCAGGCCGGGCAGGCCGCAATCTCGGTCTCGCTGAGGTACTGGCAATCACGGCAGAGACTCGGCATGATACAGGTGTTCCTGCCATGTTCCGGGGCTGGCCGCAAACCGGCCGTCCGGCAGGGGTAAAGGCGCGTTAACAAATTGCAGTATAGCTGAGGCTGGCGCATCCATGCCCGCGCGAATCGTCAGCTTAATCGGAACCCGATGGTCAAGAAGCGATCCGGAAAGGTGCTTGTCGTTGAGGACAATGAACTCAACATGCGCCTCTTTTGCGACCTTTTGGGCGCCTATGGCTTCACGACCTTTCAGTGCCGCGACGGGGCCAAGGCGGTCGAGATCGCGCGCAAGGAGCTGCCGGACCTGATCATCATGGACATCCAGCTGCCGGAAGTGTCGGGTCTCGACATCACCCGCTGGCTCAAGGATGACAGCAAGGTCGCGCATATTCCGGTCCTGGCCGTCACCGCATTTGCGATGCGCGCCGATGAAGCCAAGGTCCGCGAGGCGGGCTGTGAGGGCTATCTGTCGAAGCCGATCCAGATCGCCTCTTTCATTCGCGCGGTTGAGGCGCTGATGCCGAAGGAACCGGCAACATGACCGCCCGGATCCTGGTCGTTGACGATATCGAGGCGAACCGCCGCCTGCTCCAGGCCAAGCTGGAGGCGCAGTATCACACAGTGCTGCTCGCCGAGAACGGCATGCAGGCGCTGGAAGTCGCCCGGCGCGAGCTGCCCGAGATCATCCTGCTCGACGTGATGATGCCCGGCATGGACGGGTTCGAGGTCTGCCGCCGCCTGAAGGCGGACCCGGCGACCTCCTTCATCCCTGTGGTCATGGTCACCGCACTCAGCGAGATGGAAGACCGGGTGAAGGGCCTCGATGCCGGGGCCGAGGATTTCCTCACCAAACCGATCGACGACTTCCTGCTGACTTCGCGCATCAGCGCGCTGATGCGCTACAATACTGTGGCCGGCGAGCTGCGCCAGCGCGAAGCGAATGGTGTAAGGTCCGGCGCGATGGACGAGTTGAACCGGGACGAGATCGACCGGCCCTCGCGTGTCTTCATCGTCGATGACGATGCGCGCTCCTCGGCCCGCATTGCCAACATGCTGCGCGCCCAGGGGCACAAGGCGACGACCCTCCTCGAAGCGGGCGAGATGGGCGATCTGGCCGCCGAGCGGGTGGATGTCGTCATCCTGTCCCTGTTCTGCCGCAGCTTCGATCCCCTGAAACTCTGCGCACATTTCAAGGTGAACCCCGTCACCCGTTCGATCTCGGTCATTCTCGTCTGCGATGCGCATGAGAAAGCCAGGGCCCTCAAAGGCCTTGAGATCGGCGCCAGCGACATGATTACCGTGCCGGTGGACAAGCAGGAGCTGGCCGCGCGCATCCGCACCCAGACCCGCCGCACACGGTATATCGACATCCTGCGCCAGCGGGTCGACCGCGGCCTCGAACTGTCGGTCATCGACCAGCTGACCGGCCTGCACAACCGCCGCTACATGATCAGTCAGCTGGAACAGCTGATGCAGCGCGCCGCGCATGGTCAGCGCCCGCTCTCGGTGATGATGGCCGACATCGACCATTTCAAAAGCGTCAACGACACACATGGCCATCAGGCGGGCGATGATGTGCTGCGCGAGATCGGCAAGCGTTTCCGCGCGCATGTGCGCCCCACCGATATTGTCTGCCGCACAGGCGGGGAGGAATTCATCGTCATCATGCCGGACACGCCCGGCGAGCGCGCCCGCGCCGCCGCCGAGCGTATCCGTCATGCCGTCGCTGCCGAGGTGTTCCCGGTCCTTGGGGGACAGCTTGATCTTGCGATCACCGTGAGCGCCGGCATCGCGACCCTGCAGGATCAGGCCGATACCATCGACGACCTCATCCACCGCGCCGACAGCGCGCTCTATCAGGCGAAATCCGGCGGGCGCAACCGTGTCGAGAGCATTGCGGCCTGATTGACACTTCCCGCATTGCGGCCCACAGCGGCGGGGCAGCCCGCTGAGGAGCTCCCGCGCTGATGACTGACCGTTTCGAGGCGTTCCGGTATTCCGCCTATACCCGCTACTTCATCTCGCGCTTCTTCACATCCTTTTCAGTCCAGGTCCTGTCGGTTGCTGTCGGCTGGCAGATCTATGACGCGACCCGCAATCCGGCGCTGCTCGGCTGGATCGGCCTCGTTCAGTTCCTGCCTGCGCTGATGCTGGTGGTTGTCACCGGCAATGCGGCCGACCGGCTCGGCCGCCGGCTCGTCATGGGCTCGGCCATGCTGCTGATGATGGCCTGCGCAGGCACCATCCTCTACCTCGCCACCACCGATCAGTTCGTGCCGGTGCTGGTGCTCAGCGTGCTGACTCTGTTCGGCGTCGCGCGGGCGTTCTACGGGCCGGCCTCGACCAGCCTGGCGGTCAATCTGGTCCCGCGCGAAGTGTTTCCGAATGCGGTGGGCTGGATTTCCTCCTCCTGGCAGCTCGCCTCGATTGCCGGGCCGGTGGCCGGCGGATTGCTCTACGGCCTGTCACCGATGGCGGCCTATGGCACCGCAACGACGCTGTTCGCCGTCGGGGCAATCCTGATCCTGACGATCCCAAGGCCTGCCCAACAGGTCGACAAGGCGCCGACCACCCTGTCCAGCCTGCTCGGAGGTTTCAGCTATATCTGGAAGGAGAAGATCGTCCTCGGGGCCATCACGCTCGACCTGTTTGCGGTGCTGCTGGGCGGGGCGGTGGCGCTCCTGCCGGTCTATGCGCGCGACATTCTCGATGTCGGCGAGATGGGCCTCGGCCTGCTGCGCGCAGCGCCGGGGGTAGGGGCGATCATCGCGCTCGCCATCATCACGGCCTTCCCGATCCGCGATTATGCCGGCTGGATCCTGTTGGCCGCAGTGGCCCTGTTTGGCCTCTCGACCGCCGTGTTCGGCGCCTCGACGCTTGCCTGGGTGTCGATCCTGGCGCTGATGTGCGTTGGCGGGTTCGACATGGTGTCGGTCTATGTCCGTGAAATCCTGGTCCAGCTGTGGACGCCCGATCAGGTGCGCGGGCGGGTGAATGCGGTCAATTCGATCTTTGTCGGTGTTCATTGGCCCGGTCGTGACCGTGGTGGCGGGGGGATTCGCGGCCGTGGGCATCGCGGGCCTGTCAGCCTTCCTGTTCCCGAAGCTCAGGGATGCGCGCAAGCTGCATGAGGGCCGGCCGGAACGCTAGCCGGACAGCAAAAAGCCCGCACCTTGCGGCGCGGGCTTTTGGAAAGTTCCAAAAGGAACAAGACCTTACTTGATCTTGCCTTCCTTGAACTCGACATGCTTCTTGGCGATCGGGTCGTATTTCCGCTTGACCATTTTCTCGGTCATGTTGCGCGGATTCTTCTTCGTCACATAGAAAAAGCCCGTATCAGCCGTCGAGTTGAGGCGGATCTTGATGGTGGCGGGTTTGGCCATGGGACGGCCCTTCTGAACTGGGGTGAAACCGGAAAACGCGCTTATTGGCGAGGGTTCGGGGGGAAGTCAAGCGGTCAGCGGCGGTCAATACAGGGACAAATCCGGACAAACCGGGACAATCGCGGGCAGGGCGGGTCAGAGGCGGTCTGTCTGGTGCCCCGTGCGGGTCCAGCGCAGATAGGGCGGGCGATGATCCTCATGCGGCTTGGCGAGGCGTTCGGCAATCTCGCCCAGCATGAACCGGGTCACCGAGGGCAGGTCGAGTTTCATCGCGTCGGCCAGCGTTACCCATTGCAGGTCGGAGAGTTCCGCGCCGTCGACCGGCGGGCGCTCATCGATCAGGGCGATTTCTGCCTCGGCCATGAAGAAGCGGGCATCGAAGCGCCGCGGCCGGTAGGGCGGGGTCACGGCCCGGCCAATGAAGGTCAGCGGGACAAGGTCCGGAACGATGTCGAGCCTGTGGAAATCCTCCCAGCCGACAGGGCAGGCATCCGGCATCTCGGCGGAGCGCCCGACGATCAGGCCGGTCTCCTCGAAAGTCTCGCGGATCGCCGTCAGCGCCATGGCGCGCGGCAGGCGGCGCGACTGGAGGCGCAGCTGAGCCTCGACCTCGGGGCGCAGCTCCTCCCAGGCGATGGCCCTGCCATCGTGCGGATCGACCCGGCCACCGGGGAAGACGTATTTGTCCGGCATGAAGGCGTTCGTGCCCGCTCGCTTGCCCATCAGCACGCGCGGCTGGGTCTGGTCGCGGCGCACCAGGATCAGTGTCGCCGCATCCTTCGGCCGCGGGCTGGGTTTGCCGCGGATGACGACATCGCCGTCTTCTTCCTTGTCAAAAGCGGTCTTGAGCATGCCGGACATATGGACACCCTACAGGCGAACCCCAGCCCCTGAAAACAGTGACGCTGGGTCAGCCCGGTGCCACTTCATCCTCCCCCGTTTACGGGGGAGGTGCCCCGCAGGGGC
>CAYQRX010000161.1:0-1233 GCA_964419865.1 uncultured Hyphomonas sp.
CCCGGCTTCATTGCCAGTGTTGGTCTCGATGCCGGTCAGCCGCTGCTCGAAGAGATCGGCGACATGCTGGGGCCGATCTCGTTCTTCCATAACTTCATCATGATCGCGGTGATGTTCGTCGCCTGGGCGATCATCATGGTCGCCTTCTTCGTCCTCGCCGTGCAGCTCTTCATCACCATTCTGGAGTTCAAGCTGACGACCCTGGCCGGGTTCGTGCTCGTGCCGTTCGCGCTCTGGAACAAGACGACGTTCCTGGCCGAGCGCGTCCTCGGCAATGTCATCACCTCGGGCATCAAACTCATGGTGCTCGCCGTCATCATCGGCATCGGCTCGACGCTCTTCTCGTCTGTCACTGACGCGTTCCGCACCGGCGATGATGTGACCCTCGCTCAGGTCATGGGCACGGTGCTCGCCGCCATCGTCTTCTTCTGGATGGGCATCTTTGCGCCCGGCATTGCAAGCGGTCTCATTACCGGCGCGCCGCAGCTTGGCGCAGGGTCCGCTGCAGGCGCGGCGGCCGGTGTCGCGGCCGGGACGTATGTCGCCGGGATGGGCGGCCGCGCTGCCGTCGGCGCGGTCGCGGGCGGTGCTTCAAGCGCTTTCAAAGCCGGCGCCAGCATGGCGGGCGCGGCGCGCACCTCCTACACGCTGGGATCGGTCGCCTCTGGCGCATCGGGCGCGGGGGGTGTCGCAGCAGGCCTTGCCGGTGTCGCGCGCGCAGGCGGGGACGCCATGCGCCGCGCTGCAAGCCGACCTGCCCAGTCCATGCGCGAGGCTTATCAACGCGGCAGTCAGGGGGCCTGGCGCGCGACCGGCGGGTCTGAGACCGCGTCCATGCAAAACTCTGCCTCCGGATCATCCTCATCCCAAAGCCCCGGCTGGGCGCGGCGCATGCAGACCCAACAACGTGTCGGTCAGGCAGGCCAAATGGCCGCCCATTCGATCCGCGACGGCGATCGCGGCGCTTCCGGCGCGAACCCAACTCTCAAAGACAAGGACGATTAGACGATGGCTTTCAGGCGATCTTCCTCCAGCTATGGGCCAAGCCCGTTCCCTGAAACGCCTTACCAGAAGGCCGGACAGGTCTGGGACGACCGTATCGGCTCCGCCCGCGTGCAGGCAAAGAACTGGCGGCTCATGGCGCTCGGCTGTCTCGGGCTCTGCTTCGTCACCTCCGGCGCGCTGGTCTGGCGGAGCATGCAATCGACCGTCACGCCCTATGTTGTCGAAGTC
>CAYQRX010000161.1:1243-7349 GCA_964419865.1 uncultured Hyphomonas sp.
GGTTTGCCAAAGGCAAAACAATCCATCCGGGGGATGGATTGTAGGCAAGGCGCGCCGCGGCAGCGGCCCGCAGGCTCCCGCTTCAATCCAACAAGACAGGAGGCCTGAGCCATGGCGTTCAAGCGTTCATCATCAAGCTATGGCCCAAGCCCGTTTCCCGAGACGCCCTATCAGAAGGCAGGGCAAGTCTGGGACGAAAGAATAGGCTCCGCCCGCGTGCAGGCGAAAAACTGGCGGCTCATGGCGCTCGGCTGCCTCGGGCTCTGCTTCGTCACGTCCGGCGCGCTCGTCTGGCGCTCGATGCAATCGACCGTCACACCCTATGTGGTCGAAGTCGATGAGACCGGCGCGGCAAGAGCCATTGCTCCGGCAACAGAGCGCTACACGCCGACCGATGCGCAGATCGCCCATCACCTGGCCAACTTCATCGAGCGCGTGCGCGGCCTTTCCGTTGACCCTGTCGTCGTTCGCGAGAACTGGCTGAGGGCCTATGATTTCGTGACAGACCGCGCTGCGACCACGCTCAACGAATACGCCTCGGCCAATGATCCCTTTGCCGATGTTGGCCGCAAGTCTCGCACCGTGGACGTGGTCAGCGTCGTGCGCGTCTCCGATGACAGTTTCCAGGCCCGCTGGATCGAGAAGACCTATGAGAATGGCGCGCTTGTGCGGGCGCAGCGCTTCACCGGCAATTTTACCCTCATCACGCAACCGCCGACGGACGCAGAGACCCTGCGCGCCAATCCGCTCGGCCTTTATGTCCATGCCCTGAACTGGGGTCAGGACCTTGTCACAGGAGAATGATCCCCATGCTTCGTATCCTCACCGCCGCTTCCGCCATGGCCTCGCTCTCGGCCTGCGCAACAACAGACAATGAGCCGATCGACGCCAGCGCCTTCGTTGCGGCCACGCCCGTCGAGGACCGCGCTGACTATCCCGTCGAGATTGTCGAGACCGCCGTGGCGCTTCCACTACCCGGCCAGATGATGCCCGTCGGCGCACGCGTCACCACCAATCCCGATGGCAGCGTCACGCGGACCTATACGAGAACCGTCAGCGCGCCCTCGGTTTCACCGGCAGAAGCGATAAGACAAGGTCGCACCAGCGCCCTGATCGAACCTTCGGTCGATGGCTATGTGAACGCGATCCAGGTCTATCCCTATACCGAAGGCGCGCTCTACCGCCTTTATGCCAGCCCCGGCCAGGTTTCGGACATCGCCCTGCAGCCCGGCGAGGAACTGGTGTCGGTGTCAGCTGGGGATACGGTCCGCTGGGTCGTCGGCGATACGATCTCCGGTTCGGGCAACACGGCCCGCGCGCATGTGCTGGTCAAACCGATCAGCGCGGGCATCCGCACAAACCTGATGATCGCCACCGACCGGCGCACCTATCATCTGGAACTGGAGTCCACCGACGGCGGCTACATGGCGGCCCTGTCCTGGCGCTATCCGGCAGACGAGCTGGCAGGCCTCACCGCCCGCAATGAACGCGCCATTGCGCGGGACGCCGGCAGCATCGAGCGCGGCCTGACGCTGGAGGGCCTCAACTTCGATTACCGCATGACCGGCGACAGCCCCGACTGGAAGCCTGTGCGCGTGTTCGATGATGGGCGTCAGGTCTTCATCCAGATGCCGGAGGACATCGCCACCACCGACATGCCGCCGCTCTTCGTGCTCGGCGCAGACGGGGACGCCGAACTCGTCAACTATCGCGTGCGCGGAAACTATTATGTCGTCGACCGCCTGTTCCGCGCGGCGGAGCTGCGCCTTGGCGAGCGCAATCAGACGGTTGTCCGCATCTCCCGCAATGAGCGCCGCTCGCCTCTGGCTGGCCTGTTCGGGAACTGATGCCATGTCCGAGCCCATTCCCTTTGACGAGCATGCCGAAAGGCTGAAGATCCGTTCCAGCCCGAAGCCGGTCACGCGGATCAATCGCAAGGTCCTGATGGTCGGCGCAGGCCTCGGCGTGCTCGCCCTGTTCGCCGCCATGAGTATTGCCCTGAAGCCGCCGACCGCGGTCGATCCGGATGCAAGGCGTGAGCTCTACAACACCACGAACACGCGCAAACCCGAAGGCCTCTCCACCCTCCCGGCAAGCTATAGCGACATTGCGCCGGTCGAGGACCGCATTGCGCGCCTTGGCCCGCCACTCTCCGGCGATCTCGGCGCCACCATGCTGCGCGCCGAACGCGAGCTGGGCATTAAGCCGGAATACGTGACGCGCTTCGAGGACGATTTCCGCCCGAACCCGGCCGACGAGGCCGAACGCGCAAGACGCATGCGCGAGGCCGCGCTGGCTGATGAAGCGGCGCGTGCTCCGGTCTTCTTCCGGCTGCAATCAGAAACCGGCGGGCAAACAGTGGCAGACACCCGCCCCGCTTATCGCGACCCCGCGCTTGATCTCGGCTCGGAGTTGCTGGCGCTTGCTGCCCTGCCACAGGGGGCGCCTTCGGCGTTCGGTCAGCCCGCCGATACCAACCTGCAATCGCGCAAGCTCGCCTTTGCGAACGAAGGCGTGAGTGCCGACATCTACAATCCGCATGGCGTCGAGGACCCGGCCTCACCTTATCAGGTCATGGCGGGCACGCTCATCCCGGCCTCGCTGGTCACCGGCATTAACTCCGACCTGCCGGGAACCATCGTCGCCCAAGTCACCCAGCCGGTCTATGACACGGTGACAGGGCAATATCTCCTGATACCCCAAGGCTCACGCCTGATCGGGCGCTACCAGTCCGAAGTTTCATTCGGGCAGGACCGGGCGCTCGTGACCTGGGACCGGATCATCTTCCCGGACGGGTCCTCCATCATCATCTCCGCGCCGGGCGCCGATGCGCAGGGCTTTGCAGGCCTGTCGGACCGTACCGACCATCACTGGGACCGCGTGTTCGTGGCAGCCGGATTGGCGACCATCCTCGGCGTCGGGGCCGAACTTGGCGCGGACGGCGACGGCGACTTGGAACGCGCCATCCGCCGCGGCACCACCGATACCGTCAACCAGGCCGGTCAGCGCGTCGTCGAGCGCAATCTTGGCATCCAGCCGACCATCCGCGTGCGGCCCGGCTGGCCCGTGCGCGTGATCGTCACCCGCGATCTCATTCTCAGACCCCATCCACAAGGAGCCCCGCGATGACCCTTCGTCTCGACAAACTACCTGACCGCACGCCGGTGCGCCTAAACCTCTCGGTTGATCCGGACCTCGCCAGCGCGCTCAGCGACTATGCCGAAATCTACCGTCAGACCTATGGCCACGAAGAAAAGCCCGAAACGCTGATCCCGGCCATGATTGAAAGCTTCCTGGCCTCAGACGCCGGGTTCAAGCGGGCGCGCCGCGCCCTTCATTCCAACGCCAGCAACGGAGACTAAACCCATGGCACAGATCGGCACTTTCACCCTCAAGGATGGCAGCTATACCGGCACCATCCGCACCATGACCATCAATGTCAAAGCCCAGCTTGTCCCCACCACGGACAAAGCCAGCGACGGCGCACCGGACTTCCGCCTCTATGCCGGCGGGGCCGAACTCGGCGCCGCCTGGCGCCAGGAAAGCAAGGACGGCGAGACGCCCTACCTCGCCGTCAAACTTGACGATCCGAGCTTTGCCAGCCCCATGCGCGCCGCCTTCTTCGAGAACGAGAAGGACGGCACCGGCGTCATGGTCTGGAACCGGGCGAAGACGGGATAATCGGAGTGCGTCATGTTGCATCGCGTAAAGGAGGGCGGGCGCACGGGCCTTAAGGATTTCGCGCGGGACCTGAACCCGCCGCCAAAGGCCCCCGCCCCCGTCACATCGACCGATCCTGAACGGATCACACCCGCTGACATTTTCAGGCGCCGGACCGTCAGACGGCCGGAGCTACGCAAGCTCGTGCCGCTCTCCGATACGACGATCTACGAACTCGAACAGAAGGGCGAATTCCCACAGCGCTTCTATCTTACCCCCCGTTGCGTCGTCTGGCCCCTCGCCGAAGTGCTGGAGTGGATCGACGCCCAAAGGCGCAAGGGCCGCGAAGGCTGCGGCCCGCATCCTGATTACAAATTGCGGTAATTATCCAAATTATTCGAAATCGGAACGGCTGCTCACTGGGCTGTGGGCGCGATATCGGCTCCCTGATGCTCAATTTCAAAATTTACATTAACACCCCTTGCATGTCTGCTTTTCCGACATTACTGTATATCTACGTTGGAATTTAACACGCGGAGGATTCCGATGGCCGAAACCACCGATACCGTCCCGAATGCGCTCAAGCTCGCTATCGGGATGTTTCCCAAGGCGGAGGTCGAAGCGCGGCTGACCGCGGAGCTGATCGAGGCAGCTAAAATCGAGGCCGAGATCCGGGAGATCGATATCCCCGCAACACCCGCCGGGCAGCGGGCGATGGAGATCACCATCGACTCCCTCATCGTCGTCGAATTGCTGATCACTGTTGAGCCGATCCTCGGGTTTGAACTGAAGGACGGCGTCGTGCGCGAGGGCGGATACGTCTCCGTCGACAAGGCGTTGGAACACCTCCTGCCGCGCATCGAGACAGAATGGACCAAACGGAAGGGGAAAAAGGCATGAGCGAGCAACAGATCATCCCGACAGAATCGGAAGCCGACCGACAACGGCTTGGCGCGCGCCTGCGAGAAGCGCGAAACTATCTCGGCTTCAAACAGGAAGAAGTGGCGAGCGCGCTCGGCATTCCCCGCACGGCGCTCTCCGATATTGAATCGGGACAACGCAAGGTCGAGGCGATCGAACTTCAACGCCTCGCCAAACTCTATCGTCAGTCCGTAAGTCATTTCCTGGACGATGACGCCGCCGCCGCGCCCTTACCCGCGGATGTCGCCCATCTGGCGCGCCAGGCGGCGAGCATGTCGGAACAGGATCGAGAGGAACTGAGTCGCTTCGCGGAATATCTGCGCACCCGATCCACGAGCCGGGAGAGCTGAGCTTGGCGACCAATTATCGTAGCGCCGTCCTCAATGGGACGATGGCCGCCGCCCGGCTTCACAACCGGTTGGGCACGCGCGCGCAGGTTGAGGCACGTGGCGGGAATATCGACATATTCGGGGTCATCAATGGTCTCGAAATTCCACTCCTCCTCCGTCCCCTGAAAGGATTGCTGGGCGCTTACCTCAATGCGCCGGCACCCGGCATTCTCGTCACAACGGAACGCCGGATGCCGGTGCAGCGCTTCACCGCTGCCCACGAACTAGGCCACTCCCACCTTCTTCACGATCCGAGCCTCGATGACGAAAGTATTCTACGCCGCGCGATGGCCCAGCAAGCGTCGCCGACGCCGCCTTCGGGTCATCTTCAGGAAATCGAAGCCGACTCCTTCGCCATCGAGTTCCTGACGCCGCGCTGGCTCATCAAATGGCACGCGGATCAGCAAAAATGGCGCGCCGCCGATTTTGAGAAACCCGAAACTGTCTACCAACTCGCGCTGCGTCTGGGTGCCAGCTACACGGCGACATGCTGGACCTTGTCCCGCTACAAATTCCTGTCCCCGCCCGAAGCCCGTCGTCTGACCGAGGTCCAACCCAAGCGGCTCAAGGAAGCCTTGCTCGCCGACCATCGACCGACCGACTACCGAGGCGATGTCTGGCGCCTCACCGAACGCGACGCCGGATTGCTGATCGACGGAAGCCGGGACGATCATTTCGTGCTCAATCTCGAAGAGCATAGCGGCGGGGGATACCTCTGGAACATTGACCAGTTGAAAGAGAGTGGGTTCGCCATCGTCCGAGACGACCGCGCCAGCTATGACGACGAAGGGATTGGCGGACATGTCCTACGATCTGTCACGGCCTACACGGACGAACCGCGCCGCGGTCAGGTGACGCTTGATGAACGCCGTCCCTGGCTGCCGGCGGCCCACCCGCTCACCACCTTCACTCTGGAATATGATCTGTCCGGTCCCGAGACCGAAGGACTTTCTCGCGCCGAACGCCGCGCGGCGTTGGAGGCTGTATGAGCGAAGTCGCCGTAGAGTGTGATCTCGGGTCTTTGTTCGGAGACGTCCGCGATCAGGGTGATCGGCCGACATGCCTCGCCTTCGCGGCCAGAGACGCTCACGCCGATTTTCGCGCAGGGTGGGTACCTCTGTCCTGCGATTACGCTT
>CAYQRX010000162.1:0-1358 GCA_964419865.1 uncultured Hyphomonas sp.
CGATCAGGCGGGGGAAGTCGATGCGGAAACGGTTCGAGCCCATGACCGCGCCCTGCAGGCGCTTTTCTGTGACGAGAAGCTCGATGCCGGGAATTTCGATGTTCACGCCGGGCTGGATCATGCCAATGACGGTGGCCACGCCGCGCGGGCGCAGCATGTGATAGGCCATTTCGGCGGTCTGCTTGGCGCCGACGCATTCGAAGGAATAGTGAACGCCGCCTTTGGTCAGCTCCTTGACCAGTTCGATAGCATTGGTCTTGGTCGGGTTCACGACATCGGTCGCGCCGAAACGGGTGGCGAGCTGGAGCTTCTCGTCCGAGAGGTCGACGGCGATGATCCGGCTGGCTCCGGCAATGGCGGCGCCATTGATCGCGGCGAGGCCAACCCCGCCGCAGCCGACGACGGCGACCGTCGAGCCGGGCTCGACCTGGGCGGAGTGGAAGACCGAGCCGACGCCGGTGATGACGCCGCAGCCGATCAGGCAGGCGCGGTCCATCGGCATGTCCTTGTCGATGGCGCAGAGCGTGTTCTCATGCACGAGGATCTGCTCGGCAAAGGAGGAAAGGTTCAGGAACTGGCCGACCTTTTCCTTGCCGATGGAGAGGCGGGGATGCTCGGTGACAGCGCGCTGGAACTGCTCGCGGTTCACCGTGTGGCAGACGGACATGTGCCCCGTGAGGCAGTATTCGCAGGTGCCGCAGAAGGGGGAGAGGATCGAGATGACATGGTCGCCCGGTTTGACGGCCGAAACCATAGAGCCGACCTGCTCGACCACGCCGGCGCTTTCATGGCCGAGGATCACGGGAAGTTCAGACGGGAAGGCGCCATCCCAGAAATGAACGTCGGAATGGCAGACGCCGATGGCCTTCAGGCGCACCAGCACTTCGCGCGGTCCCGGCTTGGAGATCGTCACGTCTTCAATCGACAATGGCGCCTTCGGCGCCCGCATCACGGCGGCTTTCATGGCTTTTCTTCCTCCCGGTATTCTCTTTGGGAAGAAGTGTCGCGCAAGGCGCGGCCTTTGGCCAGACTGACGCTGGGTGAGGTCTCAGCCGGCGAGCGCTGAGGCCATGGCGGTGACCGCGCTCCGGGTCTCGGCATCTGCCGGGAAGAGGAGTTCGAGCCGCAGATCGCGGACAGTCACATCCTCGCTGGTGCCGAAATGGGCTACCGTCGAGAGGAAACGCAGATCGCCTCCGGGCAAGGCAAGGATGAGCGGCAAGAGCGGATTGCGGGCAGCGGGTCCGGGCGCGGCGGGGTGGCGCGCGGCGGCGGCCTGCAGCCGGGCGGTGAGGTCTGCGAGGACAGCGTCGTCGCCGGCTTCCAGCGCCTCCAGCCGGATGCGGCCAAGCATCTCG
>CAYQRX010000162.1:1458-3671 GCA_964419865.1 uncultured Hyphomonas sp.
CATAATTGCGGATGATACCGGTGGCCGCTTCTCCGGTCAGCATGCGGATGAGGTTCGCCTCCTCGGGGCGGTCCCTCAAGGCGCCGAGCAGGGCGGCGGCAACCGGGCTCGCCTCCAGAACATTCCAGTGGCGGTCGCACAGCAGCGCCGGCCAGGGCGCATGGCGTGCCATCATTTCCGACAGGATCTCGCGGAAGGGTTCGAGCGCCTCGGACGACAGGGGTGATGCAGGGAAGACCGGCGCAAAACCGGCAGCCTGCAGCAGGCCGTTGCGCGCGCCGAGCGGCAGGACAAGGCCTTCCGCCAATTGCAGGACCATTTCCCGGCTGGGGCTGGCGCGGCCTGTTTCGAGAAAGGAGAGGTGCCGGGCGGAGATGTCGCAGTGGAGGGCAAGATCAAGCTGGCTCAGGCGGCGAGCGGTTCGATAGCGGCGCAGTTGGCCGGGAAAGCTGGCCGGATCGGGCAGGGGCGTGGGCTGGGGCATGGGCCAAGTGATGCCATCCGCCCGGATTGAGGTCCATGACCTCTGAGGTAATTGCGGCGCTTACTCCGCCGGGCGCAAAACCGCAGCATCATCTGCAAAGCAAAGGAGCTGAAGATGCAAGAACCCTGGAAAACATGGATGACCGTCTGGTGCTGGGCGGTGATCCTGTTCGGCGTACTGCTCGCCTCCGGCAGCATGCCGGGAACAGATGGGCCGGTGAAGTGTCTGTATGGCCTGCTTGGGGGGCTCAATTCCGAGGCCCTCCAATTCGACGCGCCCGGGATGCGTTTCTCGATCGCGCTCATGGGCGCGGTGACCCTCGGCTGGGGGCTGACGATCCTCTTACTGCTGCCGGCCATTCACGCCTTCGGCGCCCCGGCCTGGCGGGGGCTGACCGCGGCGCTCGTCGTCTGGTTCGTGGTCGATGGGGCCTTGTCGGTTGCGACCGGCTTTGCACTCAACATCGTTCCGAACACGGTGCTGGCAGTTGCCTATTTCGTGCCGCTTCTTGCTGGCGGCGCGCTGAGGGCGCGTTAGTCGGCGCTGGGCCCCTCAACCAGACCCAGCGCCCGGGCCATGACATGGAAGAGTTCGTTCTGTTCCATAACACCGGAGACAAGGTTTGCGCCGGGGCCGGAGGCGAAGGCGGCGACCTCTTCGCCGCCATGGGTTTCCGAATAGAGGGGGACAAGCGATTGCTGGCGGAAGTCCGGCGCGCCGGTATCGACGCCGGTGAGGTCATAGCGGGCGCAATCGAAGACCGGCTTGTCGTCGGCGTCCCGGCCGGTTTCGCGGCACGCGCCCGGCCCGTTGGCATAGGAAAGCGTCGTGTAGGGCATGCCGTCAGCCGCCATTGATCCGCCCTCGGCCGAAGCGCCGGCGGTGACAAGGCCGAGGATCGGATTGCCGCGCTGCGGATAGCCCGCGATGCTGAGCGTGTGGGAGTGGTCGGCCGTTACTATGATCAGGGTCTCGGCCGGATCGGTCATCTCGATGGCCGCTGCGATGGCCGCGTCAAAGGCAAGGGTATCTTCCAGGGCGCGGATGGCATTTCCGGCATGGTGGGCGTGGTCGATCCGGCCGCCCTCGACCATCAGGACATAACCCTCCGGGTTCTGCGACAGGCGGGTAATGGCCGCGCGCGTCATCGCCTCGATGGAGGGCTCGCCGGCAGTATCGCCTTCACGGTCCAGCTCATACTGCATATGGGCAGGCTCGAAGAGGCCAAGCACCTTGACGGGAGAGCTGAAATCGACGCCGTCAAAGCCGGCCTGATCGAAGATGGCGAGGTGCGCGTCCGAGCGCGCCGCCCATTCCTCCATCATGTCGCGGCCGTCGGCCCGGTCGCCCGTACGGTCGGGGTATTCCGGGTCCTGAACAGTGTTCGGCAGGAATTTCGAGCGCCCGCCGCCGAGGATCAGGTCGAACTCGCCGGCCGGCCATTCCATCAACTGGCGGGCGATGTCCTGGCAGTCATCCGAGGCTGCGCCGCGCATGTCGCTATCGGCTTCCCAGTTGCGGTGGGGCACCTTGGCGTAGGCCGCCGCCGGTGTGGCGTGGGTGACGCGCGCCGTGGAGACGAGGCCCGTGGCGAGGCCGGTACGGGCCGCGAGTTCGAACAGCGTGTCTACTTCGGTGCCCGGAACACTGGCGCAGTTGCCGAACCGCGCCGCACTGGAGACGCCGAGGAAGCCGGAATTGGTCTTGAGGCCGGCGGTCAGCGCGGTCG
>CAYQRX010000162.1:3681-7329 GCA_964419865.1 uncultured Hyphomonas sp.
TCGCGGTCGCCGCCGAGTCGGAGACCTGATAGTCATGGCTGTAAGTTTTCGAGAGCGCCGCCCAGGGAAGCGTGTCCATGGCAAGGCGGTAGCTTTCGCCGTCGGCGCCAAGCGATTGGCCCGCATAGATGCGCGCCGCCGTGATCGTCGAGACACCCATGCCGTCGCCGATGAAGAGGATGACGTTCTTCGCCGGTTTGACGCCGCGCTCAGTGATGCGCGCGTCAATAGCTGCGGCGGCCGACTGATAATAGGCGTCGGCGGACTGGACCGGCTCTGCCGCGCTGCGCGGCGCAGCGCCGGCGCTCAGCAATGGCGCGCCATTGACGGCTACGGCGGCGCAGGCGGCAACAAAGGCGCCCGTGGCGATCAGGGCGGCGGTCATCAGGCGCATCGGCATATCTCCCGGAGGCAGGTCTCTGTCCCCCGGCCTTAGCCCAATAAGGTGACAGTTGCGAGACTTAAGCGGCCGGCTGAACGCGTTCGCGCCGGGCCAGCCAGACCGCAATCAGGATAACGCCGGCGCCGGCAGCCTGGAGTGCGGTCAGCGGTTCCTCGAAGAGATGCCAGGCGATGATGGCCGCAACGACCGGCTGGGCCAGGACGAGAATGCCAGCGACGGCGGTGTTCGTGGTGCCGAGGCCGCAGACGATCAGGCCCTGTCCTGTGACCTGCACGATCAGGGTGAGCGCCAGAGGCATCAGGAAGCCTGCGGCGGTTGCGGGGAAGAGTTTTTCGCCGGCAAGAAAGACGATGGGCAGCGCAATCGCGGCTTCGACGACGCTCAGCCAGAACATCGTCTCGATACCGCCGAGGCCCCGCCGGGCGAGTTTCGAGAACAGCATGTAGAAGGCAACGAAGCCGGCCGCGAAGAGGGCGAGAATGTCGCCGCGCAGGGCGCCGCCGCTGAGGGATGCCCCGCCGAGCGATAGGGCCGCAGCTCCAGCGATCGCTAACAGAGCGGCGATGAACCAGTTCATTCCCGGGCGCTCCTTCAGGAACAGCCAGGCGGCGATGCCAACGCCGATATTGCCGAGATTGACGATGAAGGTGGCATTGGAGACGCTGGTCAGCGTCAGGCTCCAGTGCCAGAGCGCCATGTCGAGCGTGAAGAAGACGCCGGCAAAAATGACGGCGCGGTTTGGCCGCCGCGGCAACCGGCGCTCAGCCAGCAGCACCAGCGGGAACAGGATCGGAATGGCGAAGAGATAGCGCCAGAACGCGATCGCCTGCGGGCCAAGATCGTCGAGGCCGAGCCGAAGACCCACCGGTGCGAAGCCGAGCGCCACGCCGCCGCCGAGCACCATCATCGGGCCCGCCCAGGCGCGTCCGGCGGGAGAGGGCAGGGAAGGCGGCGCGATGGCGGGCGAAGTCTGTGTCATGCGGGCGCTGTCATGGCGCGAATATCGTCCGGCGTCATCCCCTCCGCGCGGTAATCGGCAAGACTTTTGTCAGAGTTGCGCTTGGAGAGTTTCCTGCCGTCCGGGCCAAGCAGCAGCGGATGGAAGCTGTAAACCGGCTTCGGCCAGCCCATCAGCGCCTGAAGGAGCGCATGGACCGCCGTGACGGCGCGCAGATCCTCTCCGCGCACGACATGGGTGATCCCCTGCAGGGCGTCATCATGGCAACAGGCGAGGTGATAGCTGGCCGGCGTGTCCTTGCGGGCCAGGACCACATCGCCGAATGGAGAAGGATCAACCGGAACGATGCGTCTGCCGGACGGCGTTTCCTCGTCATAGTGGAGCGTTTGGAAGGTTTCTTCCCCGAGAAGGCCGCGAGCCTTCGCCAGCGACAGGCGCCAGGCAAAAGGGGCATTACGGGCGAGGCGCTCGGCTTCCTCATCCGCGGATAGCGGCCGGCCGGTGAAGCCTGCCTCATCCGGATCGGCCCCGGCCGGCAGGCTGGCGGCGATCTCCCGGCGGGTGCGAAAGCAGCGATAGATGAGGCCGCGCGCCCGTAGCCGGTCAAGCACGGCCCGGTAATCGGCGAAATGCTCCGATTGGCGCCGGACAGGCCCGTCCCAGGCAAGGCCGAGCCAGGCAAGGTCTTCCAGAATGGCGGTTTCATATTCGGGGCGGCAGCGCGTCAGGTCGATGTCTTCAATCCTCAGGCGAACCTCGCCGCCCGCGCGGCGGGCCGCATCCCAGACCGCGAAGGCCGAAGCCGCATGGCCAAGATGCAGGTGCCCGGTCGGCGAGGGGGCAAAACGCGTTAGAAATCCGGACATCAGCGGGCCCCAGCAGTCATTCCCTGTTGCAAGAAACTGGCAGGAAACGTATCGCCTAGACCGAGACGAGGTAAGGTCCGATGTCGATCTCCGGATGGGCGAAAACTGCAGAAAGCTGGCTGATGGCGCATCTGCCGGGCGCTGAATGGCTGACGCTGTTTGGCGCGGGCATGGTTTTGCTTGTCATGCTGGGGCTTTCGGTCTGGCTGATCCGCCGCTTCCTCAAGGCCCTGAATGCGCTGTCGAATGCCAGCCGCGCGCGGGCCGCCCGCCGGCGGAACCTGCCGGGCTTCCGTATCCTGATCGCGCCGCCGCCGGGTGACCGGCGAGCCGGCAAATGGCTTCGCAGCGCGCTGGCTGGGCACCTGCCTGATTTCTGCTTCGGGGCGCCTTTCGATCTCGTTTCAATGGGCACAATCAAGGGCGGGCTGGAGAGCGCCTCGGTGGCGCGCGCGCGCAAGCGGATGGCGACCGCCGATGCCGACCTGTTCATCTGGGCCAGCCGGGTCGGCAAGGGGGAGCGCGGCCTTGAGCTGCATTGCCTCAGCCGGGGCGGCGGGCTGACGCCGGCCGAGGCCCGCCTGTTCACGATTGCGCTGCCCGGCGCCCGCAAGGCGCGCACGGACGACCTGGCCCGCGCTGCAGCCTATCTGATGGCCAAGCAGTTGCAGCCGGCGCTCAGCGATCCGCAGGCCTTCCGGGCCGAGAAGATCCGGATTCTGGCCGAGCAGCTCGACAAGGTGCTGGAGAGCCCGGTTGGCCTGTCCTCAACCCTGCGCAGTGAGATCGAGGCGGATTTCTGCGCCGCCGGCGTGCGCGTGGCCGAAGAACTCGGAGACCTGGGCGCCCTCGACAAGGTTATCGCCCTGCGCCGGCACTATCTCGACGCCGCCAGCGCGGCGGCCGACAGCGGACGGGTCGTGCTGGCGCGTCTCGAGCTGGGCCGGGCGCTAATCGTGCGCGCCGAGAAACAGTTCGACCAGAAGGTCGTCCAGGAGGCGATCGGACATCTCAGCCAGGCGGTCGATGGCCTGCGCGGCGATCCCGTCATCATCCGCGCGCAGTCGGCCTCCGATGCGTTGTTCAAGGCGCAGTCGATGATCGAGTCGCGCAAGCGCTTCTCGCTGAATTTCGGCTCCTGAGATCCGATCAGGCCGGCGCTGGCAGGGGGCAGCTCACGCCCGTGCCCCCGATGCCGCAATAGCCGTTCGGGTTCTTGGCGAGGTATTGCTGGTGATAGTCTTCGGCGAGATAGACCGCGCCACGCGGGGCGATCTCGGTCGTCACCGCCGCTCCGTGACCGGAGGCCGACAGGGCCGCCTCATAGTCCGCCACCATCTGCCGGGCGGTCTCGTTCTGCGCCGGCGAGGCGGTATAGATCGCCGAGCGGTACTGGGTGCCGATGTCGTTGCCCTGGCGCA
>CAYQRX010000163.1:0-7294 GCA_964419865.1 uncultured Hyphomonas sp.
CACCGAATTCTTCATCGAGTATTTTGCCCTCGACCTGATCATGGATGAGGAAGGCGTCTGCCGCGGGGTCACCGCCTGGAAGCTGGACGATGGCACGCTGCACCGCTTCCGCGCCCAGAAGACGATCCTGGCGACCGGCGGTTATGGCCGCGCCTATTTCTCCTGCACCTCGGCCCACACCTGCACGGGCGACGGCAATGCGATGGTGCTGCGCGCCGGCCTGCCGCTGCAGGATATGGAATTCGTCCAGTTCCACCCGACCGGCATCTATGGCTCAGGCTGTCTGATCACGGAAGGTGCGCGCGGCGAAGGCGGCTATATCACCAATTCCGAGGGCGAGCGGTTCATGGAACGCTATGCCCCTTCGGCCAAGGACCTTGCCTCACGCGACGTCGTCAGCCGCGCGATGACCATGGAAATCCGCGAAGGCCGCGGCGTCGGGCCGGAGAAAGATCATATCTATCTCCACCTCAACCACCTCTCCCCGGAAACGCTGCATGAGCGCCTGCCCGGCATTTCGGAGACGGCGAAGATCTTCGCCGGCGTGGATGTAACGAAAGAACCGATCCCGGTCCTGCCGACGGTTCACTACAATATGGGCGGCATCCCGACGAATTATCACGGCGAAGTGCTGACCAAGAAGGGCGGCGATCCGGACGCGGTTGTGCCCGGCCTGATGGCGGTGGGCGAGGCAGCCTGTGTGTCCGTACACGGCGCAAACCGGCTGGGCTCCAACTCGCTGATCGACCTGGTGGTGTTCGGCCGCGCGGCCGGCCTGCGCTGCGGGGCGACGACCGATGCGGGCGCGCGCCAGCCAGAACTGCCGAAGGCGGCCACCGACGCCCACCTCGCCCGGTTCGACCGGATGCGCAATGCCAGCGGCGACCAGCCGGTCGCCAGCCTCCGCCTCGAGATGCAGAAGGCCATGCAGTCAAACTGCGCGGTGTTCCGCACCGGCTCGGTGCTGAAGGAAGGCGTCGAGGCCATCGAGGACGTCTACCGCAAACTGCCGGGCATTGATGTCAAGGATCGCGGCCTGGTCTGGAACACCGACCTCGTCGAGGCGCTGGAATTCGACAATCTGATTGCCCAGGCTGCGGTGACGGTGAATTCGGCGGCCAATCGCGAGGAAAGCCGCGGCGCCCATGCCCGCGAGGATTTCGCCGAGCGCGATGACGAGAAATGGATGAAGCATACCCTCGCCTGGTGCGATGCGGGCGGCAAGGTCCGGCTCGACTACCGGCCCGTGCATGAATACACGCTCTCCAACGAGATCGAGTATATCAAGCCGAAAGCGCGGGTGTACTGAGGACAGACGGCCTTAAGGCAAGCCCCATGAGCGAATACAGGACGGTCTGGGTACGCGCCGGAAGGCAGAAGAAGGAAGAGAAGAAACTCCTCGGGAAAGGCAAGAAGCTCGTCGACAATCCGCATCAGGCGGACATCGCCGAACTCTCAAACCTGATCGAGGCCGCCTGCAACAGTCTTCACGCGGAAGGCTATGACATGATTTCGATACTCCCCTCCGTGAGCGGACATTCGGAAAGAGGCGTCATCAATCAGGGCGGTTACGGTTTCGGATACAGCATTACCGACGGCGCGGTGATCACCGCCCGGCGCAGGAAGACAGAAGATTAGAGACGGCACGCACAGCCAGGGATAAAGACAGATGGTTCAGCTTACCCTTCCCCAGAATTCGAAGGTCCAGAAAGGCAAGACCTGGCCGAAGCCGCAGGGCGCGACGAACCTGCGCGAATTCCGCATCTACCGCTACAGCCCGGAAGAAGGCGGCAATCCGCGCTGGGACACTTATTGGGTGGATATGGACAAGGCCGGCACGATGATTCTCGACGTGCTGATCTACATCAAGAACAATATCGACCCGACCCTCGCCTTCCGCCGGTCCTGCCGCGAGGGCGTGTGCGGCTCCTGCGCGATGAACATTGCCGGACGCAACACGATCGCCTGCACCAAGGGCTTCGATGACCTGCCGGGCGGCGTCATCTCGATCAGCCCGCTGCCGCATCAGCCGGTGATCAAGGACCTGATCCCCGACCTGACGCAGTTCTACGCTCAGCACGCCTATGTGAAGCCCTATCTGCAGACCGCCTCGCCGACCCCGGAGAAGGAATGGCGCCAGTCCGAGGAAGACCGCACCAAGCTCGACGGGTTGTATGAGTGCATCCTGTGTGCCTCCTGCACGACCTCCTGCCCGTCCTATTGGTGGAATGGCGACAAATATCTCGGCCCGGCGGCGCTGCTGCAGGCCTATCGCTGGCTGATCGACAGCCGCGACGAGGCCACCGGCGAGCGTCTCGATGACCTCGAAGACCCGTTCAAGCTCTATCGCTGCCACACGATCATGAACTGTGCGCAGGTCTGCCCCAAAGGCCTGAACCCCGCCGAGGCGATCGCCAAGATCAAGCATATGATGGTCGAGCGCGTCGCCTGACGCGCCGGCACGGGGCGGGCTGGGCTCAGCCCGCCTTGCCCACGCGGCGGCGCTGGACGCTCGACGGGATGTTGAGGCTCTCGCGGTATTTCGCAACCGTCCGCCGGGCGATCTCGATGCCGAAACCGGTGAGGATTTCAACGATCTGATCGTCGGAGAGCACGTCGTCGGGCGCTTCGTCATCTATCAGCTGCTTGATCCGGTGACGGACGGCTTCAGCCGAATGGGCTTCCCCTCCCCCGGTTGCCGGAATGGCGGCTGAGAAGAAATATTTGAACTCGAACAGGCCGCGCGGGGTGGCCATATACTTGTTGGTCGTCACCCGGCTGACGGTCGATTCATGCATCTCGATAGCATCGGCAACCTGTTTCAGATTGAGCGGGCGAAGATGGGCCACGCCATGGGCGAAGAAGCCGTCCTGCTGGCGCACGATTTCGCTGGCGACCTTCAGGATGGTGCGGGCGCGCTGGTCGAGCGATTTGACCAGCCAGGTCGCCGAGGCGGCGCACTCTGAAATGAATTCCTTTTCCTTGTCGCGCATCGGCAGGGCCGAGACTTCGGCATAATATGCCTTGTCCATCAGCACGCGCGGCAGCGTGTCGGAATTGAGCTCGACGGCAAACATGCCATTGGGCAACTCGCGGACATGGACGTCCGGTGTGACCGCAACGGTCGTGTCGCTGGAAAAACCGCCGCCGGGTTTCGGTGAAAGCTGGCGCAGCTCGAGGAGCATGTCCTGGATGTCGGCCTTGTCGACGCCGCAGACATCCATCAGCGTTTTCAGGTCGTGCTTTGCGACGAGGTGCAGATTGTCGAGCATCGCCTGCATCGCCGGGTCGAGCCGGCCGCGCTCCTTCAGCTGCAGGCCGAGGCATTCGGGGATGGAGCGGGCCATCACGCCGGTCGGGTCAAAGCCCTGGCAGACTTTCAGCACGGCCTCGACATTGGCGATATCGGCGCCAAGCGACTTTGCGACATCCTCAAGCTCGGTGCGCAGATATCCGCTCTCGTCTGTCTCGTCGATCAGGCGCGCCGCGATCAGGCGGTCGGCCGCCGAGAGGCCGGCAAAGTTAAGCTGGGCGTGCAGATGCTCATGCAGCGTCACATCGCTGGAGACATTTGCGGCATAATCGAAATCCTCGCCGGAGCCGCCGCCGGAGGCGGTCGACCAGTCGGTCTTGGCGGACGGGCCGGCGGCTTCGGCCGGGGCGCCGGCATCCGATCCGGTGTCGGACTCATATACGTCTTCGCGCGGCGCATCGAGCTGGTCGCGCGCTTCTCCGAGCCCGGAGGATTCGTCCAGCGTCAGCTGTTCGCGGCGTTTCGGCTCTTCGCCGTCGCCGCCGGCGCCGCCCTCATCCTCGACTTTCACCAGCAGCGGGTTACGCTCCAGCTCTTCCTCGACATATTCGGCGAGTTCCTGGTTCGACAGCTGCAGAAGCTTGATCGCCTGCTGGAGCTGCGGCGTCATCACCAGGGACTGGCCCTGGCGCATGTCGAGTGATTGTTTCATGGCCATCGGCCGCGCCCCCTGATCTCAAGCGGCGAACTGTTCACCCAGATAGACCCTGCGGACCTCTTCATTCTTCAGCACGCTGTCGGGCGTGCCGGTGAAGAGAACCTCGCCATCATACATGACATAGGCCCGGTCGACGATCTGGAGCGTCTCGCGCACCTGGTGATCCGTGATCAGAACACCCAGGCCGCGCTGTTTCAGATAGCGGACAAGTTCGGAAATGTCGGAGATGGCGAGCGGGTCGATGCCGGTGAACGGTTCGTCCAGTAGCATGAAGCTCGGACGCGATGCGAGCGCGCGGGCGATTTCCACGCGCCGCCGTTCACCGCCCGACAGGGAGGTGGCAGGCTGGTTGCGCAGGTGTTCGACATGCAGCTCGCTGAGCAGGCCATCGACCTGTGCCATCCGTGCCGCCCGGTCCTTTTCGACCAGTTCAGCAACAGCCAGCACATTTTCTTCTACAGTCATGCCCCGGAAGATCGAGGCTTCCTGGGGCAGGTATCCGACGCCCAGGCGGGCGCGCTGATACATCGGCAGGCGGGTGACATCCTCGCCATCGATGGAGATCGAGCCGGAATCGGCGCCGATCAGCCCCATGATCATGTAGAAACAGGTGGTCTTGCCGGCCCCGTTGGGTCCAAGCAGGCCGACAACTTCCCCGCGGGCAAGGGAGAGCGAGACGTCGCGCACGACCTGACGCTTGCCAAAGGATTTGGCAAGGTTTCGTACGACAAGGCCTTCTTCGGCCGGCTCGCTCATACTGATATTCCCTTATCGCGGGCGGTTTCCGGCCCTCTCTGACCCTATCTGAACATGCTTAAGATGGGCTTCATCATCATGGCGAAATTTAAGGCGTTGACGGCTGGTTTGAAGGGTCGATGACCATGCGCGTGCGCCCGCCACCACCTTCCAGCGTGGTGCGGCGGTTGGAAATCTCCATCCTGAGCGTCTGCCCCTCGGCCACATCGCGCTCACGCATCAGGGCGACATTGCCGGTCATGGTGATCGTATCGGTGGCGAGTTCATACACGCCCCGGTCGCCCTTCGCCTTCAGTTCGGGCGTGACGTAATAGACATTGCCTTCGGCGAGGATGCTGCGGATCTGGCCGAAACCGCCCACGACGCTATTGGCCGCCTGGCCCTCCCCCCGGCCGGTGAACAGGATCGTCACCGTGTCGGCGCGCAGACGGGCCGTGCCCTGGCGGATGTCGACATTGCCGACCAGCAACACCTTGTTCTCGCGCTCGATGCTCTCGGTGCGCTCCGAATTGATATAGATCGGGCCGCCATCCGACGAAATCTGGCCATAGGCCGGCGCCGCCATCATCAGGGCCAGGACCAGGCCGGCGCCGGCTGCCTTACGGATTGCCATTCTCATCACCTTCACGCGTTACCGGCGGGGGGTCCGCCTGCTGGGGGTATATCACGGTCTGCACATTGCCGGTGAAGACGACCCGGTTGCCGCCTTCAAGGATTTCATACGAGTCCGCCCTTATATCGCCAAGGGGGCCCTTGCCTTCCAGCGGCGAAAGTCCTTCCACCCGGTCTTCGGCGACATGCAGGCGCGCGCCCTGGGAGGCAAAGCGATAGCCGGCAGAATCGGAGATGCGCACATCCTCGTAAAGCTCGAGAATCCCGAGATCGCGGTCATAGAAACCCGAAGGCGCCTGGACTTCGGTGCCCTTGGCGTCGCGCAGGACGGGGCCGATCAGGTCCACAGCGCCGTCGCGCGCCCGGCGCCGTGTCGCCGAATCTGCCGTGATGGTGAAGATTTCGCCGGCCGCGTCGCGCCCGGTAAAGCGCGGATTGATCATGGTGACGGCCTGGCTGTCATCGACAACCGGGGGGCGTGCGTCCTGGGTAATGGCGCTGCGCACGACATGGCCGAGGAACAGGCCGATCGCGGCGGCCGAGGCGGCAACGAAGGCATATCGCAGATAGGTGACCCGCCTTGACCGCCGGCGGGCCTGGGCCAGCGTCAGCTGGCGGCGCGGCGCCCACAGCGAGATCGGGTCATTGTGGCGGGTGGCATCCATGGGCGCTGGGCGTGGGTCCGGCAAAAACTGCAGCAATGACGAAAGCTTAACCGCCTTGGCACGCCGGCGAAAGCGCCGGAAGGCAGGTTACCGGAATGCAGCCTCAGCTATGGGCGAAAATGTCTTCCGCCGCCCAACCGGCAAGGTCGAGATCGGCGCGCACCGGCAGGAAGGCGAAACAGGCTTCAGCCAGCTCGATCCGGCCTTCGCGGACCAGCATGTCCTCTAGCCCCGCCTTGATCCGGTGCAGATACAGCACATCGCTCGCTGCATACTGGATCTGGGCGTCGGTGAGCGTGTCATTGCCCCAATCGGAGCTCTGCTGCGCCTTGGAGAGGTCGATGCCGGCAACCTCGCGGGCGACATCCTTCAGGCCGTGCTTGTCGGTATAGGTGCGGGCGAGGCGCGAGGCGATCTTCGTACACCAGATCGGCGCGCAGGTGATGCCGAGCCAGCGCTTCATCATCACCACGTCAAACCGGGCGAAGTGGAAGATTTTCAGTACCTCGGGGTTCGTCAGCAGCGCTTTCAGGTTCGGGCAGTCATAATCGCGGCCGAGCTGCACGATATGGGCCGTGCCGTCGCCGCTGGAGATCTGCACCAGGGTGAGGTTATCTCGCATCGGGTTGAGGCCCATCGCCTCGGTGTCGACAGCGATGACGGCGCCGAAATCGAGACCTGCGGGCAGATCGCCCTTATGCAGCGTGATCTGGTTCATTTCAGGGCCTTAGCACGCTGCGGGTTAAGCGCAAGTCAAAGGCCCCCTGCGCCCCCTGCCCGCTTCACGGCAATCAGGGCCGCATCCAGCGCCGACAGGAAGCGGGACCGGTCGGCCTTCGTAAACGGCGCCGGGCCACCCGCCCCGATGCCGGCAACGCCGACACGCAGGTCTGCCTTGATCGCCCTTGTCGCCAGCGCGCCGCCGATGGAATCGTCGGTGAAAGGCTTGCCATTCGGGCCGATGACGCGCGCGCCGGCCTTCAGGGCGCGGTCGGCCAGCGGAATATCGGCCGTCACCACCACACAGTCCGGTCCGGCAGCTTCGGCGATCCAGTCATCGGCGGCATCGAAGCCGTCACTGACGATCTTGCGGGAAATCAGGCCATGTTCCGGAATCCGGAAATAGGCGTTCGATACCAGTATCACCGGCACCTGATGGCGCAGCGCCACCTTGTAGATTTCGTCCTTCACGGGGCAGGCATCGGCATCGACGAGGATACGGGGGCTCATTCGGCTTCCATCGCCGCAATCCACTCCCGGATCAAGGCGAGGCCATCCGGATCGTCGAGG
>CAYQRX010000164.1:0-7285 GCA_964419865.1 uncultured Hyphomonas sp.
CTTCGGCCTTCAGCGCCTTCACCGCCTGCACCCCGGAATAGTCGAACTCGCAGGCCTGGCCGATGATGATGGGGCCGGCGCCAATGACGAGGATGGAGGAGATGTCGGTGCGCTTCGGCATGGGGGTCTCGCTCTCTTTCGTCGTGGCAGTCAAACGGCTGCCCGATAGCAGGGAGTCGGGCGCGGGGGCAAGGCAGAAGGTGCGTCCCGGCCCCCCATTCAGGGGGAGGCGGGACCATCCGGCGCATGTTAGCCCCAAAGGCAGGAGGCCCCCGCCATGCTCAAAGCCTTTCCGGCCGCCTTCGCCGCCGGCCTGTCCCTGATTGTCGCAGGCTGCGCGACAGATCTCGCGCAGGGTTACCGCTCGACGCCGGACTACCCGGCTTATGCCTCGGCAAGCTGCCCCAGCGCCGCAGCCGATCAGGCGATCAATCTCGCTGCAGAAGGCTATCTGGAACGCAAGAGCGGGCTGGATTTGCCGGGGCTCGGGCCCTCGGCGCGGGACATCCGCGGCGGCCTCTTGATGGCGCTTGTCTTTGCGGCAGCGGCGGAGCGGCCGATGAGCATGCGCGATGTCTGCGGCGGCCTCGCCGCGGCGCAGTCTTCCGCCGACCGGCGGCGGCGCTGACGAATACTTCAACCGGGAGGGACGAACCGATGAAATGGATGACGATGACCGTGGCGGCGCTGGCGCTGGCTGCCTGCGGGGACCAGGCGCGTGACTGTGCGCCCGCTGCGCCGGCCCCGGTTGAGGCTGCGGCCCAGCCGAACCTGTTCCTGCTCTATACGCTCGCCGAAGGCGTCAGCCCGGCGGATTTCGAGCGCTGGGTGGTGGAGACCGACTACCCGGCGATGCGGGCGCTGGAGCGGGTGCAGGATTTCCGCACTTACCGGGCCGAACGCCTGCTGATCGGGGAAGGGGCGCCGGGTGTGGCCTATATCGAGGCTTTCACCATCCCCGATCTCGACGGCTTCATTGCCGAGGGTATGGGCGGGGAGACGGTGCAGGCCATCATGGGCCAGTTCATGGGCTTTGCCGAGGCGCCGCAATTCATCGTCGCCTCCGAGGTGAAGTAAGCGGCCGAGACTGGCAAACAGGGGCAAATCTGAGCAAAACTGCCGCAAAGCGACGAACAGGGGATGCAAATGAGAGTTGGACGGCGCATCGCTGCGGCATGGATAGGCGCGCTGGTCATCGCGGCGGGCAGCGCCGGGGCGGAGGAGGACTGCGCGGGCGCGGTGCGCACCGAGGCGCTGGGGGTGAACCTCAGGCCGGTGACGACCGGGGCCGAGTTGCAGACGGCAATGACGGATATGGACTCGCTCGCCGCCCGCTGCCCGCAGGACCCGTGGATCAATGCGATGGGCGCGGCAATGGACCTGCGCATCTATTCCGCGCTGATGAATGCCAACAACAACCAGATGAACCAGCAGGCGTTCGACATTCTCCACCGCGCCTTTCTCAGGTCGAACCGGTATGGGGAGGCCCCCGACGAGGCGCGCCGGGAAGTGGTTGGACTACAGACCCCGCATGGCCGGGGCGGGCTGAGCCATGACGCGGCCAGCGGCGTGAGGCGGGAGATCATGGGCGTGTTCCTGGCGATGGCGCGGCTGGGCCAGATGCATCCCTACCTGAAGGCCGAGGCGCCCCTGACCTGCAATATCTGGCTGAGGGTGGATTCGCAGACGATCGGCTATGCGCTCCAGTCGCAGGGCGACCTGGTGCTGCTGCCCTTCATCGATGCGGCGGCCGAGGCCTGCCGGGAGGATCCGAAGACATATAGGCGCACGCCGCTGGCAGTGGCCGCTCAGGCGCATACGCGCCTCGTGCAGAAGGGCGCGATCACCGATGCGTCTGCCATCCGGGACTCGCTGCTGAAGGCCCGGGCGTATCGGGACGCCTATCTGGCGACTGAAGGGTTTGACGCGTTCTATTCAAAGTATGAGGCCGGCGTATTGGACGGGGAGCTGCGCAAGCACGGCGTCGATCCGATGGCGGGGCGGATTGCGCGGGAGCTGTGGTTTACGCCGGAGCATCTTGGCAGCGAGACGATGCAATTCTCCCTCGCCTGGGCGCTGAGCGAGACGTGGGCCGGGCTGGCGGCGAAGATCGAGACCGAGGGCCTCAGCCAGGCAACCGCCGATGCGGAATATACGCGCGTCGTTTATGAGGTGCTCGCTGAGGGGCGCGCAGCGGGGCAAGAGGAAGAGGCCAAGGCGGCGCTGCGCAAGGCGCTCGGCGATGTGCAGCATCACCGGGTGCGAGCGCCGGCCATGGCGGATTACGACGTGCCGCGGTTCGTTATCTACACGGCGCTGATCAACGCGCTTGCAGCCGCGCCTACAGGAGGAAACTGATATGATCCGCAAGCTGAGATATGCGCTGATCGCCAGCGTTGCTGCGCTGGCGGCGCCGGCAGCGATGGCCGAGACCTGCGGGCCCGAAGAGATCACACAGGCATCACTGGACCTGCGGAAAATGCTGACGCTGGGAACGTCGAACGGACAGGCTGAGGCCGCTGCGAGCCGGATCGATGCACAGGCGCGCGCCTGTCCGGAGACGGCCTGGGTCCGCGTGATCGCGGCGGGGGCGGAAATCAATATGCTCGAGCGCCATGAGGCCGCCGATCCGCAGGTTTCAGACTCCATGCTGGCGCAGCGCTTCGGGCATGTTGAGCGGGCCTATGAGCATCTTGAGTATTTCCGGGCGAACATGCCGGAGGATTTCCGGCATGGGGCCGTCCGCCTCGCCTATAATGAATGGGCGGACGTTGCAGAGATGGTGATGCATGCCGTGTTGCGGTTTGCAGATAAGGGGCATGTGCATCCGCTGGTGTCCGAGACGCCGCCGCCGCTGGCCTGCGATTTTGTGGTGAAGCGCATGGCGACGACCGCGAGCGGCTGGCGGTATAGGTCGAGCTTTCCGGCGCTGAATTACCTGAATGCCGCCGCCGATGCCTGCCGGCCATCGGATGCCCCGCTCGACTGGAACGTGCTGGTGCAGCGGGCCGAACAGCTGGTGGTCCTTGTCAAGGACGGGCACATCTCCGATCCGCTCCGTGTTCGCTGGGCGCTGCGGGAGGCCTACAAGGACTCGCGGCAGTATCTCGATGGGCGCCCGGCGCCTTATTCCCTCTGGTCACAGTCCGACGAGAACGCCCTGATGGAGCAGATCGAGACACATAAGATCAGCCTGGAATTCTACGATGACAACACCGAAATTCCGCGGGCGGCCTGGTTCACGGCAGAGAATGCGGGCAGCGCGGACACGGTCTATTCTGTGGGGCTGGCGATCAGCCGGTTGTGGAGCCCGCTGGCAGCGGGTGTGACGGACGCAGAGGTTTCAGAGGTCACATCGGCGCGCGCCGCTTTCGTGATGGCGGTGCGGGAGATGGGCGCCGAGGCCGATGCTGCCGGACAGACGGTGGCCGGGCGCAGGAGTATCCTGGAGGCATTGGACGCATTCGAGGCAGGGTATATCCGGACGCCGGAGACGGCTGGGCTGCCGGGCGCGCCGGACTGGATTCACCGGCTGATCATTTCGCTGAACCAGCGCGCAATCGAAGAGGCAGGCTGAGGCAAAAAACCGGCGCGCGTCCTTGACCCCGCCGGCCCCGGCCGCTCTCTTTGCCGGTATGGGTCATTACTGGCGGCAATGGAGGGGAAAGACATGAAGACAACCGCATCGGTCTTGGCGGCCGGCCTTGTGCTGGCGGGTTGCGCCACGACAGGCAATCCGGAACTCGTTCGCGCAGGCGCGTCGCTCGGCGCGATTGAAGTCGTCAACGAGGCGGAACATCCGATCACTGATCTGCGCATCGGCATCTGCGGCGACACCTTCATGGGCGGGCCCGATTATGGCCATGACCGGCTGGAGGGGCGCCGGATCGCGCCCGGCCAATCACTGTCGATTCCCGCCTCTGCGGGCTGCTATAATATCAGTGCCATGACGAGCGCCGGGCCGGTCTTCGGGCGAACCGAGGAATATTTCGATACAGTCTATGTCGGCGATGAGCCCGGCACAGTCGCGCGCTGGGCCGTCCCGAACAGATAGGCTTGCAGAGAGAGATGCCCCGCTATCCTTGGGAGGACCAGGATAGCGGGGCCCGACGTGCCGGTAATTCCGCTTACGGATCACCAGCGGCGCGGATCGTTGGGATAGCGGTCGCGGGCATCCACGATGCCGTCGCCATCAGAGTCGAAATGATGCGGATCATAGTCTCTCGGACGGTTGTTCGGTCCGCAGTCGCCGGCCTGCCGGCAGCCATGGGCGGCGCCCGCGGCGCCTCCGACGGCTGCGCCGATGGCCGCGCCGCGCCCGGCATCGCCGTCGCCGACATTATTGCCGATCGCCGCGCCGGCCGCTGCGCCGATAGCGGCGCCGGTCACGGCGTGACGCTCGGCGGTGCCGGATGAAGTGCAGGCGGCCATGGCAAGCGCGCCGGCACTGATGGCTGCAAGTTTCAGATATCCAGTCATGGGACGCTCCTTTTCTGTCCTCATGGGGCAGAAACGTCGCGCGGCAGGGCCGGTTCCGGCAGGTTACAGAGAGTTCAGCTCCAGCGTTTGGACAGGCGCTGGCTGACAAGGTCGGCCTCGCCCTTTTCCGCGCCGCCATAGCCGGTGACGGCATCGGCGACGAAGGGGTTGTCCTGGCGCTCCTGGCCGAAGGTGGAGAGCGGGCCGTGACCGGGCACGAACCGCATCTGGTCGCCCAGCGGCCAGAGCTTGCCGGTGATGGAATCGATCAGCTGCTGGTGATTGCCGCGCGGAAAATCCGTGCGCCCGACAGAGCCGCGGAACAGGACATCGCCGACAAAGGCGAGCGCGCCTTCCCGGTGATAGATCACGACATGGCCGGGTGTGTGGCCGGGGCAGTGGGCGACGCCGAATGTGTTGCCGGCAAGCTCCAGCGTGTCGCCGTCGTTCAGATAGCGGTCGGGTTTCACATTCTTCCCGTCGGTGATGCCATAGCGCGCGCCCTGGGCCTCGATCTCGTCGAGCAGCCACTGGTCGTCCTCATGCGGGCCGATGATCGGGCAGCCGGTGCGCTCCTTCACGGCGGTCGCCGCGCCGGCATGGTCGAGATGGCCATGGGTCAGCCAGACCGCGATGATTCTGACGCCGAAATGCTCGGCTGCCTGCATCAGCCGGTCGACCTCGCCGCCGGGATCGACGAACACGCCCTCCATCGTCTCGGTCGACCAGATCATCGACGTGTTCTGCTGAAGCGGCGTCACCGGAATGATCCGGATCTCGAGTTTCGGGGCGGGGGCGGTCTGTTCGGTCATAGGCAGAGACATAGCGATCCACGCCGCAGATCGCAAATATCGAAACGGTCTCAGCCGCCGCCCAACCCGTAAAGGAACCGGGCGAGGCTGATCCAGGCCGGCGAGCCGTAGAGGGCGAACTCCCGGACATGCTCAAGGATGATCGCGGTCCCGGCGAACAGATAGACCGGATGGACCCGGCCTTCCACCAGCCGGTCCCGCACCATCGCGGCCAGGATCAGCGCATCGGAAGCGAGGATGGCGAGGGTTATTTCCGGATAGGGAATGGCCGGGAAAACATGGCGCAGGCGAAACCAGGCAGGCCAGAGCAGCGCGAGGGTTGCCAGCAGCATCAGGCGTTTGTGGACTTCGGGTTTGTGCCGGTAGAGGATGGCGGCGAGGACGAGGCCAAAGAAGATGAACATGCCGGCCCAGGTGCCGGGCATGTCCGCCACGGCGAAATCGCCGCGCCCGGCCGCGAGATCCCGCTCGACAGCATAGAAACTCGTGCCGATCCCGCCGACCATAACGGTTGCCGCCACGACGAGCCCGGCCATGCCGAGCGCGCGGTGCACCGGAAACCGCCCGAAGCGGATCAGCGCCGGCTGGATGAGAAAAATCAGGAGCCAGGCAAAGGCGGCGATGCCGTGGAGGTGGACGACGAACGGCGCGTCGAAGCGGCCTTCAGACAGCGGCAGGAAGTAGGTCAGGAAGAAGCCGGAAAGGGCGATCGTCAGGGCGATCAGGCCCATCTGGATGTAGAAGGGGCTGCGGGTCCGGACCGTCGCCTGAACTGTATCCGCCGTCATGCCGAACGCCCCCTGGAAAGGGATCACTCAACCAGCTTCCTGCCGTGATGTCATCCGCCGCCGATGCGCCGTGCCGGGAATGACGAACGACCCCTGCCGCGAGGCAGGGGCCGCCAAGGGCCATTCCCCATGTCTGGAAGTGCGAAACGCCAGGCGCCGCGCCCTTCCGCCCTTTGAAATCCTGCGTAATTCCGCGAAGCTGAATGTCCCATAACAACGCAGCCGCCGCGCGATCCGCCCCGTCATTGGCGCTCTGCCGGGAATGGAAAAACCGCGAAATACGAATCCCCCAGATGTATTTCGCGGTCTTTCAATGCAGCCTGTGCCGTCAGACGGCCCCACCCAGCCTGCATTTTTCATCTCAACAGCCTGCGCCTGTCAGAAAGGCCGCAACCGGCTGGTTACCCTTTTTACATACCACTGGTATGATCGTGCGCAAGAGGGCAGGTGATGGCAAAACGCACAAAAGAGCAGGCGGCCGAGACGCGTGAGGCGCTGCTGGGGGCCGCCCGGGCCGCGTTTGCGAGCGAGGGCTTCAAGGGAGCGAGCGTGGCCGCCATCGCCGCGGCGGCCGGCACGACCAAGGGCGCGCTGTTTCACCACTTCGCCAGCAAGGAGGACCTGTTCCTCGCCGTCTGGACCGGTCTGCAGGTCGAGATGGACGCCGCCGCGCGGGAGGCGGCCATTGCCGGGCGGTCGAAAACCGATCCCTACGCCGCCTTCCTGGCCGGCTGCCGGGTCTATCTCGAATGGGCAACCCGGCCGGACTATCAGCGGATCGTGCTGGTCGACGGGCCCTCCGTGCTCGGCATGGCGCGCTGGCATGAGCTCGACTTCCAGCTCGGCGCGGAGAATATGAGCCGCGGCGTGGAATACCTGGCCCGCCAGGGCGCCTTTCCGATCGCGCGCGCCCGGCCGGCGGCCGTTCTGCTGCAGGCGGCGCTCAACGGGGCAGGCTTTGCGCTCTCGGCGGCCTATCCGGATGTCACCGTGGAGGAGGTGTTCGCCACCTTCGAACAGATCCTGCGGGGGCTGAAATGAGCCGGAAGCTCTCAAGGGGGATGAGGACAAGCCGGACATTCAGGTATAGGTTCTCCTGCATGTTGATCTCGGCCGTCTTCTTCTCGCTCCTGCCGGCGCTTGCCGCCCCGGCAGCGTCCTCGCCCGTCCGCAGTGAAGCCTGCAGCGGCCCGCTGCACGAAGCGT
>CAYQRX010000165.1:0-7283 GCA_964419865.1 uncultured Hyphomonas sp.
CGCCGTGCAGATCCATGGCGGCAACGGTTTTGCCCTTGAATATCCGGTCAGCCGCATCCTGCAGGATGCGCGCATTCTCAATATCTTTGAGGGCGCCGGTGAGGTACAGGCCATGGTCATCGCCCGCCGGCTGGTTGAGGGCGGCAACTGACTTTGGCGACTGCCGGTTCCGGGCAGCTTGTGCCAGTAGACGGACCTCCGGCGTGATGCCGGCCGATCCCCCAATCTTTGAGGACCGGATATGACGAACATGGAAGCGTCCAAGGCGCGCAAGCGCCCGGAATGGGCCCGCCGTCTGCGGGTCGCCCGCTGGCGGGGCATTCGCAGCATCGACCATATGGACGTGGTCGATCATGTGCATGAAGAAGGCGTTCTCAGCGGCCGCTACCTGTTCATGACAGCGATGTCCTGCGGCATCGCGATCCTCGGGCTGCTTCTGTCCTCTCCTGCGGTCGTTATCGGCGCCATGCTGATCTCACCCCTGATGGGGCCGATCATGCTGATGGGCTTTTCGCTGTCCATCCTCGAGCTGGCCGCGCTGCGCCAGTCCATCGTAACGCTGGCCGCCGGCACGGTGCTGGCACTGGCGACCTCCTTCCTGATTGTCTTCCTGTCACCGCTGACCGATGTCACGCCGGAGATCATCGCTCGGACGCGGCCGAATTTCTTCGATCTTCTGGTGGCCGTCTTCTCGGGCCTCGCGGCAGGCTATGCTGTGATCCATCGCAAGGGCGAGACGATCGTGGGTGTGGCGATCGCGACGGCGCTGATGCCGCCGCTCGCGGTCACAGGCTATGGGCTCGCCACGGCCCAGTTCCAGATCGCAGGCGGCGCCTTTTTTCTCTACATGACCAACCTTCTGGCGATTGCCCTTTCGGTGACGGTGCTGTCGCGCTTCTACGGTTTTGGTGAGCGCCACAGCCCGCAGCACAATTTCTGGCAGACCGGCCTGATCGTCGGTGTGTTTGTCGCGCTGTCGGTTCCGCTGGGGATCGCGCTGCGGGACATTGCGTATGAAACGCGGGTGCGGGATGTCACGCGCGAGATCGTGCTGGAGCCCTTCGCCGGCCGCGATGCGCGCCTGTCGGACCTCGATATCGCCTTTCCCCGGAGCGGCCCGGCCCGGATCACGGTGCAGGCCACTGTTCTGACCTCCGAACGTGTGCCGGGCGCTGAGGCGGTCTTGTCCGAACGCCTCAGCGGTCGCTTCAGCCGGCCCGTCACCGTGTCGATCGACCAGATCTTTGTCGATGACAGCAATGTGTCGGAGACGGCGCGCTTCCTGCAGGCTGCCGAGACCTCGCTTGGCGCGCCGCTGCGGGCCCAGATGTCCCAGTTCGAAGCGCTGGCGGTGGAGCGCCGGACAGAGCGCGAACTGCGCGCGGCCTTTCCCTTCAATCTGATGGCGGCCGATATCGAGCCGTCGCAGCGGCGGGCCATATTTGTGGCCGCGCCCACCGAGGGGGTTGGCATCGGTGCCTGGCGCAGCCTCGAACTGGGATTGATGCGTAACTATCCGGACTGGACGGTCAGCGTGGTGCCGCCGCCGGTGGAGTTTGCGGCCATCCGCTTCGAGCCGGGGGAGGACACGCTGGCCCCGGCAGCCGCGGACCTTGTGGCCGATCAGGTGTGGGCGCTTCAGCGCTGGGGCGCGGGCGAAGCGGATATCGTCGCGGCGGTGCCGAACGCGCTCGCTGCGCAGACCTTCGATGAGCGCGCGCTCGGCTATCGCAGAGGCCTGGCGGTAGCGGCCATGCTGGAGGAGGGGGGGATATCCGCCAGAATTATTGGCGAGTTCCGCCGCGGCGCAGATGAGGCAAGGGAGGACCGCCTGTTCATCCGCCCCTCATCGTCTCCGACGGCCGAGGAATGAGCCTCAGCCTAACGCAGGACGCCGCCGAGCGGCTCCACATCGGCCCGCTCATGCTGGATGACGACCTTGGCGCCAAGGCGTTCGGCGCGCGCCTCGAACGCCTCCATTGAGGCAAGTGTCTGCGCTTCATCGTAGTTGAAGCGCGGGACGCGGGAGCGCTCCCGGCTGCGGCTGCGATGATAGAGATCCCCGGTCAGCAGGACAGGGCCGGTTTCCGGAAGGGTCAGTTGAAGCGAGGTGTGCCCTGGCGTGTGGCCGGGTGTCTCGAAAATCACCACACTGCCATCGCCGAACACATCCTTCTCGCCGGTGAAGACTTCGCGCGGCAGTCCCCGGAATGCATTGAACAGGGCGATCTGATCGGCGGACGTCTCGGGTACCGAGCCGTCAGGCGGGATCATCGCATCGAGTTCGGCCTGGTGCACCAGCCATGTCGCGCCCTGCAACTGATCGGCCTGGCCGATATGGTCGAAATGGCTGTGGGAGATCGAGACATAGTCGATATCCGCCGGCGTCAGGCCAAGGGCTTCCAGCTGTTCGGTCAGTGTCGCGCTGAGCGAGACGGTGAAGATGTCCTGCACCACCGGGCCGGCGACGCTGAGGATGCCGGGCACGCCGAGGTCCCACAGGAGCATGCCCGCCGGATGGCGGACGAGATAACAGGTATTGGTGAATGTCGCCTGCTCGCCGGCATAGTCGCCGGCTGAAGAGAAAGCGTCGAGATCGGAAATGCTGATCGTCCCGCAGTCGAGCACCTCGGCGTAGAGGGCAGGGGCCGCAGCTTCGGCTGCCGGCGGCGCTTCATTGGCTGGCGGTGGGGCCGTTTCAGGGGCGCAGGCGGCGATCAGCGCCGTGGCCGAGGCGGCGAGCATGAGATGGGTCGGGCGCATGAGGACTCCTCCGTTTGAGAAGAAGTCTATTCCGCCTCGCCCGTGAAGGATAGGCCAGCGCCATCGACGCGCCGGTAGAAACAGCTTTCGCGGTGGGTATGGCACGCCCCGCCGGTCTGGTGGACTTTCAGCAGCACCGCGTCCTGATCGCAGTCGATACGGATTTCAGTCACTTCCTGCGTATTGCCGGAGGTTTCCCCTTTGACCCAGATTTCCCCGCGCGAGCGCGACCAATAGGTCGCTCGTCCGGTCTCGATGGTTTTCTGCAGGGCTTCGGCATTCATCCAGGCAAGCATCAGCACCTCGCCGGTCGCCGCGTCCTGGGCGATGGCGGCGATGAGGCCGTTCGCGTCGAAGCGCGGGCGCAATTCGGCGGTTTCATCCTGGTCGGTGCCGGAGAGGGGCGGGGGAAAGGCGCTCATCGCCAGCACCGCTCGCCCAGCGATGCCCGCAAGTCAAGTTATGGCAGCGGGGCAGATTCGCATCTGCCCATTGCCTGCGAAGGGGGCTAGAGTGCTGCAAGCGATACAGGGAGAGACGAGATGAGCGCCTTTAGGGAGATTCTGACCGGTACGGATGGCGGCGTGCTGACGATTACGCTGAACCGGCCGGAACGGCTGAACGCGTGGACCGGCATCATGCAGACCGAGGTGGAAACCGCGATCCGGGCCGGCGGGGCCGATGATGCGGTGCGCTGCATCGTGATCACCGGCGCGGGCCGCGGCTTCTGTGCCGGCGCAGACATGGCCGGGCTGCAGTCGATCCAGGCGAATGCGGGCGAGAGCTACAATGAGAAGATTCCGGACCTGAAACCGGCCCGGCCGTCTCCGCTGGAGCAGACTTTCCCGGGCCGGTTTGGCCACATGTTTGCCTGCCCGAAACCGATCATCGCCGCGATCAATGGTCCCTGCGCGGGCATCGGGCTGATTCTCACCCTCTTTGCGGACCTGCGCTATGCAGCCGCCGAGGCAAAGTTCACGACCGCTTTCTCGCAGCGCGGCCTGATCGCCGAGCATGGCATTGCCTGGCAATTGCCGCGCCTCGTCGGCGAGGCTAATGCGCTGGACCTGCTTTTCACGGCGCGCAAGTTCGATGGCATCGAGGCGGAGCGCCTCGGTCTGGTCAACAAGGCGCTGCCGGGGAATGAGCTTATGGACTTTGTCGGCGAGGTGGCGAACCATCTGGCGACGCAAGTCTCGCCGCGCTCGGTCGCAATCATGAAGCGCCAGATCCGCGAGAGCTATTTCCAGTCCTATGCCGACTCCCTCGCCACGGCCGATGCCGAGATGGAGGCGAGCTTTGCGACACATGATTTCAAGGAGGGCGTGGCGAGCTTTGTCGAGCGCCGCGCGCCGGCGTTTACGGGTAAATGAGCATGCCGCGGCGGATAGATATTGTTGAGGTGGGCCCGCGTGACGGGTTGCAGAATGATCCGGCGAACCTGACGGTTGCGCAGAAACTGGAATTCATTTCGCGCCTTGAGGCAGCCGGCGTGAAACGCATGGAATCGGGCAGCTTCGTCAGTCCGAAAGCCGTTCCGAAAATGGCAGACTCGCCGGCCGTGTTTGCCGGGGTCGACCGGTCGCGGCCGACGCGTCACATCGCGCTGGCGCTGAACGAGACCGGCATGCGCCGCGCAATTGATGCGAAGGCGGACGAAATCAACTTCGTGCTGGTTGCGGGCGAGACATTCGGGCGGAAGAATCAGGGCATGAGCCCGCAGGAAAGCGCCGACATGCTGGCGCGGTGCGCGCCGCTGGCCCATGAGGCCGGTATTCCGCTTTCGGCCACCATTTCGGTGGCTTTCGGCGACCCTTATGAAGGCGATGTGGATATTGCTGTCGTTGGAAGCCTTGCGGCGCAGGCCCAGCGGGCAGGGGTTGCGGAGCTGGCCCTTGGGGATACGATCGGCGCCGCGACGCCCTGGGACGTTCGTAGGCGGATAGACCGCATCCGGATCGAGGCGCCGGATGTGTTCCTGCGGATGCATTTTCATGACACGCGCGGCGCGGGGCTTGCCAATGTGTTTGCCGCCGTGGAGGCGGGTGTCGATGTGATCGATGCCAGTTGTGGCGGCATTGGCGGATGCCCCTTCGCCCCGGCGGCCACAGGCAATGTTGCGACCGAAGATGTTGTCTGGATGCTGGAGCGGGCGGGCTATGAGACAGGGCTCGATCTTGGCCGGCTGATCGAGACGGCAAAGTGGCTGGAGGGTGCGCTTGGCCATCCGGTCGCGTCCGCCCTGAGCCGGGCCGGGACGTTCCCGCCCGTCCCTGCTTCCTGAAATTCTCCGCCAGGGGAGGGGCTTGACGATCCGGCCCAATCCACATACTTTGTATTTCAAAGTAATCTGTGGAGGTAAAGATGAGCCACTCCTCGAGGCTGGCCGATGATCTCAGCTATATCCGCGATCTTGCCGAAGCCGGACAGAACGCGCCGCTGCTGGGCGGCCGGTTTCTGGCCATGTGGGGCGCGCTGGCGACGCTTGGCTATGGTGGGCATTTCCTGATCGCCACCGGCGTCACGGATTTTGGCCTTGGTCCGATGGCCTATCTTGCCTGGTGGCTGGGTCTCGGTGTGATCGGCGGGGTCGGTCAGTACCTCCTTGTCAAAGGTTCGGCGGACAAGCCCGGCAACGCCTCTGCCGGCAACCGCGTGCAGGGCGTGTTGTGGATGACTGCGGGCGTTTTCCTCGGCGTCTATTTCACCGGCCTGATTGCGCGTATACTGATCACTGGAGCAGGCATGGAAGGCTTTTACTGGTCGGTTCCGATGGTGCTCGGGATATACGGTATCGGCCAGTATGTGACCGGTGAGATATCGGATCAGAAGGTGTTGAAATTTGCTGGCATCGCCGCCTTCGCGGGCGTCATGGCAGCCGTGTTCCTGACGGGTGCGGAGTATATCTGGCTGGTCGGCGCGGTCTCGGCTTTCCTCGCGGTCTGCGTGCCGGGCGTGCTGATGGCACGGGCCGAGCCCTCCGGAACGGTGTGAGCAGAAAGCCGCGCCATGAGCGAGGACAATCCCTTCGACCATAATGACATCGATGATGTCATCCATGGCCGCCTGCGCCTGGGTGTCATGGCCTATCTGTCTGCGGCGAGCCCGGCGGTGTTCGGAGAATTGCGCGACAGGGTCGGCACCACCGACGGCAATCTATCGACGCATCTGAAGAAGCTGGAGGAGGCGGGCTATGTGAAGCAGGAAAAGCGTTTCGTCGGCAAGAAGCCGCAGACTCGTATTTTCCTGACCGAGAAGGGCCGGAAGGCGTGGCTTGCCTGGATCGCCCGGATGGAAGCCATCATGAAGGCGGCGGAGTAGGAAGGCCCTCCCGGCCGGGTGCGGGAGGGCCTTGCTGGCTGTCAGAAGAAGATCGCTGCCGCGAAGAAGGCAAAGAATGCGCCGATCACGAACAATGCGACGCTTGCGCCCCAGACGATCCAGCTGATCTTCCGGGCGCGTGCGCACGCCGCTGCCTGGGCCTTGTCGGCCGGGCAGGGCAGGTTGCGTGCATGCCACTGCCAAAGGCCGGAGGCCAGGAGGAGCGCACCGGCGATACCGAAGACGAGTTCCTTGTTCTTGCCGAGCCAGACGATCTGCGGCACGGCCTCGATCAGCCCCGCCATCACTGCGCCGGCGCCGAGGCTGACCAGCAGGGCGGGGAGGGCGCAGCAGATCAGCGTTCCGGTCGAGGTGAACAGCGACAGGAAGGCCGGGAGTGTGCTCGGTGGGCGAATATTATCCGTATCCGTCATTCGGCTGCCTCCCGTTCAAGCCTGACAAGGGAGTAGCCGGATTTGCGGATCAGCTTCTCGATCGCGCCGTCGTCCATCGTCTGTCCCGGTTTCATCGCGATGTGCACTTCGCCTTTGCCAAGATCGACATGCACGTTCGAGACGGCGGCCTCCTTGCCGAACAGCTTCTGGATCGACTGGGCGCAGAAATCGCACACGAGGCCGTTGACATGGGCGGTGACGAATTCGCCCTTTGATGCGGCCATCGCTGCAGGCGTTTCCGGCGCAGTGAGGGCCGGGGCGGCGGTCAGCGACAGGGCTGCAGCGAGGGTGAGGGATTTGAAGATTTTCATGGGGTCATGTCCTTTTCAGAAACGATACATCCAGTTGAGAAGAAAGCGGTCCTCTTCGAGCGTGTAGCCCGCCTCCAGCAGGATGGGGCCCTGGAAGAACCGCAGCAGCGGTGTGACCTGGACAGGATTGTCCGCCTCGGGATGGTTCTCCACCTGCAGCATGGCCCAGGTATGGAACTCGCCGAACTCGGCCACATAGGGCGCGAAACCCACCCGGGCGGCATGGTTCACCGACTGGTCAATACCGAAGTCGCGGGCGCGTGTGTCCCACGAGACAAAGACGCGGCGGGTTTCCCAGTCGGCAGAGACAGCGGCAAAGCCGGCCCCCCGCTGGCCGCGCCCGTCAAACGGGTCGGCGATGCCGGCCCCGAGTTTCAGGTAGAGATTGCCCTGGCTCTGGGGCGCATTCCAGCGCCTGACCAGCCGGTTGTAC
>CAYQRX010000166.1:0-7275 GCA_964419865.1 uncultured Hyphomonas sp.
ACGCGGCTGGACTTCACGCTGAAGTTCGCCGCCGCCTATGACGAGCTGCGCATCCTCACCGCCGTCGGCAAGGCTTTCTGCGCCGGGGCTGACCTGAAAGAAATTTCCGCCGGCAATGGCGCGGCGCTTTCCACCAAGAAAGGCGGCTTCGCCGGCATCGCCCGCCGCGAGCGCACCAAGCCCCTCATCGCCGCGATCACCGGCTCGGCGCTGGCCGGGGGCACCGAGATCGCGCTTTCCTGCGACATGATCATCGCCGCCGACGACACGAATTTCGGCCTGCCGGAAGTCAAGCGCTCGCTCGTCGCCGGCGCCGGCGGCCTCTTCCGTCTGCCCCGTCAGGTCGGCAAGGCCGTTGCCCTCGAAGCGATCCTCACCGGCGACCCGCTCTCCTCGCAGCGCGCTTACGAGCTCGGCATGGTCAACAAGGTCGTTCCGGAAGCTGAAGTGATGGCCGAAGCTGAAAAGCTCGCCGCCCGGATCACCGCCAACGCTCCGCTCGCCGTGAAAGCGAGCCGCGCCGTGGCCATGAATGCGACGACCAAGACCGATGACGAGCTCTGGAAAGACTCCGGCACGGCCTTCGCCAGCATCGTCGGCACCGAAGACTTCAAGGAAGGCCCCAAAGCCTTCATCGAAAAACGCGCGCCCGTCTGGAAAGGCAAGTAAGTCTTCCGGACGAATGAAAAACGGCCACTCCCAAGAGTGGCCGTTCCTTTTTTCAGTCTCACCAATCCAGGCGCGCGGGATCAGGCCGCCTCGTCCACTTCTTCTTCCTCGTCCTCGTCGTCGACCGGGTAGAGCACGCCATAGACGACTTCGTCCGGAATGGTGGCGAGGCGGGCGAGGATGTCATTGCCCTCTGCGGCGCTCTCGGCGTCGTCCCATTCCATTTCGGAGGCCGGCGCGATCCATTCCGCCTCGACCAGCGCATAGCCCTCCTCTTCGAAGGACTCCTCGATCTTTGCGAACGCTTCATCTTCGCCGGCCGCGTTGACGCCGACGATCACATACGCGCTGTCCATGCCTTCCAGGGCGCCATCGCTCCCCTCGCCGCACAGAATTTCGCAGGAAACCAGATAAGCAGTTTGCGACACAGGTCATCTCCATCATTGTTCGCAAGGGCAAGGACATCACGAAGCCTTACAGGCACAACAAAACAGCCAGGCGCGCCCCGCCAGACCGCCTGTTTCCGCAAATTCTTTGCTTCATGATTGGGAAAGAATTTGCACGAGTTTCTTAAGAACTCGCTAACTGTTTGCGGGTGGGCGGAGGCCTCACTCCTCCCGCACCATGCGCGCCTTCCCGCGCCCCAGGCTCAGCGCCTTGATCGCCCCCCGGAAAGTCCGTACTTCCTGCTGGGTCCATTGCGCCCGCACCAAAGCATTGCGCAGGTTCGTCACCATCACCGGCGTCTTTTCCGGCGGATAGAAATAGCCCGCCCGTTCCAGCTCCGTCTCGAAATGCTCGAACATGCCGATCAGGTCTTCCCGGCTTGCGGGCTCACCGACGCCCTCGACCTTGCCTTCAAACTTGCCGCCAAGCCCTGCGCTCACCCCCCATTGGTGGCAGAACACGCCGACGGCCTGCGCCAGGTTCAGCGAGGAAAAGGCCGGGTTCACCGGATAGGTCAGGATCGCGTCGCACAGCGCCACCGCCTCATTCGGCAGGCCGGATTTCTCCCCGCCAAACAATACCGCCACCTGCCTGTCCCTTGCCTTCAGCGCGTCCACCGTTTCGGCCGCCCCGAACACCGGTTTTTCCATCCCCCGCGGCCGCGCAGTCGTGGCCACGGCATAGGTCACGTCCGACATAGCCGCCTCAAGCGTCTCGAAGACCGAGACCTGCGTGCCCTGCTGCAGCGCCCCCGCCGCCATCGCATCCGCGGCCTCGCTCGGCCAGCCATCACGCGGGCGCACGAGGCGCAGGTCCGTCAGCCCGAAATTCAGCATCACCCGGGCCGCCGCGCCGATATTTTCCCCCAGCTGGGGTGCGTGCAGGATAATGGCGGGATCGGGTCGCATATATGCCTCAGCTTCCGGGTTTTGACGCGGCCAGCGGGTCTGCTATAGCCCCGCCAAACCGTACGCAGCGCAAGGATTCCAAAACATGGCGAAGATCAAGGTCAAAAACCCCGTTGTGGAGATGGACGGCGATGAGATGACCCGGATCATCTGGCAGCTCATCAAGGATAAGCTGATCTATCCCTATCTCGATATCGACCTGAAATATTACGACCTTTCGATCCAGAAGCGCGACGAAACCGACGACCAGATCACGATTGACGCCGCGGAAGCCACGAAGAAGTACGGCGTCGCCGTCAAATGCGCCACGATCACACCGGACGAAGCCCGGGTCGAGGAATTCGGCCTCAAGAAGATGTGGAAGTCGCCCAACGGCACCATCCGCAACATCCTCGGCGGCGTCGTCTTCCGCGAGCCGATCGTCATCTCCAACATCCCGCGCCTCGTGCCCGGCTGGACCAAGCCCGTCATCATCGGCCGCCATGCCTTCGGCGACCAGTACCGTGCCACCGACTTCCTCGTTCCCGGCAAGGGCAAGCTTACGATGAAGTTCGAGGGCGAGGACGGCCAGGTGATCGAGAAGGAAGTCTACGATTTCCCCGGCGCCGGCATCGCTATGGGCATGTACAATCTCGACGAGTCGATCCGCGACTTTGCCCGCGCCTCGTTCAATTACGGGCTTCAACGGAAACTGCCGGTCTACCTCTCCACCAAGAACACGATCCTCAAAGCCTATGACGGCCGCTTCAAGGACATCTTCCAGGAGATCTGGGACGCCGAGTTCAAGGACAAGTTCGCCGCCTTCAAGGGCACCTATGAACACCGCCTGATCGACGACATGGTCGCCGCGGCGATGAAATGGTCGGGCGGCTATGTCTGGGCGTGCAAGAACTATGACGGCGACGTCCAGTCCGACACGGTTGCCCAAGGCTATGGCTCGCTCGGCCTGATGACGTCGGTGCTGCTCTCGCCCGATGGCAAGACCGTCGAGGCCGAAGCCGCCCACGGCACCGTCACCCGCCACTACCGCGCCCACCAGAAAGGCGAGGCGACCTCGACCAACTCCATCGCCTCGATCTTCGCCTGGACCCAGGGCCTCGACCATCGCGGCCGCATGGACGACACGCCCGAAGTGCGCAAATTCGCCCAGACGCTGGAGAAGACCATCATCGAGACCGTCGAGGCCGGCTTCATGACCAAGGACCTCGCCCTCCTCGTAGGCCCCGACCAGGGCTATCTGACGACCGAAGGCTTCATCGAAAAGGTTGCCCAGCGCTTCGAAGAGGCGATGGCCAAGGCCTGATCCGTCCCCTTCCTGGATTGACCAGAAGCGGCGGCCGGGCTTTCCCTGCCGCCGCTTCCTTTTGCAGGCACCCCACGATGACTGAAATCACAATCCGCCGCGCCGGTCCGGACGATGCCGAACGCCTCGCTCATATCGGCGTCGCAACCTTCATCGACAGCTACACCTTCGACATCGAGGGCGACGCCATGATCGCCCACTGCACCCGCCAGCATTCCCGCGCAGTCTATGAGGCATACCTGGCCGACCCCGGCTGCTCTGTCTGGCTGGCCGAGTATGCCGCGACAGGCGCCCCTGTCGGCTACGGCGTCAACTGCCCGCCCGATCTGCCGATCCCGCTCGAGCCCGGCGATATGGAACTGAAGCGCATCTACGTCCTGTCCCGCTTCCATGGCACCGGCACGGGGCTGCAGCTGATGCAGACCGCCATCGAGGATGCCCGCCAGCGCGGCGCGCCCCGCCTGCTTCTCGGCACCTATCAGGACAATCACCGCGCCGTCGCCTTCTACCAGAAACACGGCTTCGCCCTTGCCGGCACCCGCCAGTTCCAGGTCGGCGACAAGGTGTATGACGACATCGTCATGGCACGGCGTCTCTGACCCTTCGGAAACTACTTATAGCCGGCGCGAGCCGCGCGGCGCAGGATACCTTGCATGAGTGAATACCGCATTCGCAGCGCCGAAGAGCGCCGTCAGGACATTCTCGACCAGGCCGCCGCCCTCGGCATCGACGACGCCTATATCTCCACTCTGGTTGAGACCTTCTACACCCGCGTCCGGGCCCATCCGATCCTCGGCCCTGTCTTCGAAACGGCGATTGCGGACTGGCCGCCCCACCTCGCTACAATGAAGAAGTTCTGGGCCTCGGTCGCCCTCGCCTCGGGCACCTATTCGGGCAAGCCGGTGCCCGCTCATGCGAAGCACCGTCACATCCAGCAATGGCACTTCAATCTGTGGCTCGCCCTGTTCGAACAAACCCTGCGCGACACCGCCCCGACCGAAGGCGCGGCGCACTATTTCATGGAGCGCGCCAACCGCATCGCCCAGAGCCTGCAATTCGCGATGTTCGGCCTGCCCAGCCTCCCCGGCCGCGCCTAGACCTTCCGTGCACTGCGCACATAGCGCACCAGCCCGTCCGCCGACGTCATGACGAGCGTGTGCGTGTGCACACGGCCATCGCGGTGCAGAACGCCGTCCAGGAGGTTGCCCTTGGTCACGCCCGTGGCGCAGAAGACGGTATCACCGGAAGCAAGTTCGTTCAGGCTGTAGGTCTTCGCCAGATCGGTCATGCCGACCCGCGCGGCGCGCTTTTTCTCATCCTCATTGCGGAAGACGAGCCGGCCGAACATCTGTCCGCCCACGCACTTCAGCGCCGCTGCCGCCAGTACGCCTTCCGGCGCGCCGCCCTGGCCGACATACATGTCGATGCCGGTCAGCGGATTGGTGGTCGCGATCACGCCGGCCACATCGCCGTCCGAGATCAGCGCAATGCGCGCGCCCGCCGAACGCAGCGAGTCGATGATGTCCTGATGGCGCGGCCGGTCCAGCACGCAGACGGTCATGTCTTCGACCTTGCGGCCGGCATGTTTCGCCAGCGCCTTGATATTGTCCGCCGGGCTCGCCTCAAGGCTGATGATGCCTTCCGGATAGCCGGGGCCGACCGCAATCTTGTCCATATAGGTGTCCGGCGCGTGCAGCAGGCCGCCGCGCGGTGCGATCGCGAGGACCGCGCAGGCATCCGGCATCGCCTTGGCCGTCAGCGTTGTGCCCTCCAGAGGGTCGAGCGCAATGTCGATCTCCGGGCCTTTACCGGTGCCGACTTCCTCGCCGATATAGAGCATGGGCGCTTCGTCCCGCTCGCCCTCACCGATCACCACACGGCCCTTGAAATCCACCTCATTGAAGGCCGAACGCATTGCGTCCACGGCGGCCGCATCAGCCTTCTTCTCATCCCCGCGCCCGGCCAGGCGCGCCGCAGCGATGGCCGAAACTTCGGTCACGCGCACCATGGCGTCAGCGAGGCTCGAAGTCAGAACGCTGTTTTTCATGAACTTTTCTCTCCGATACGATCGTTCGTTCGATTCTGGGTCAGCTTGAAGCAATTAGCTTGCCGTCTCAATCCGGATCAGGCGGGGCGCCTCGACGGTCACGCCGAGGGCTTCGATCCGGGCAATGGCGGAAATCATCTGGTTGCGCGGGCAGCGATGGGTCACCACCGCCACAGGGCTGGCGCCGGTCTCATCGGCGGAGTCCTGGAGGAGCTTGTCGACAGACACCCCCTCCTCCGCCAGCGCCTCGGTCAGCGCCGCCAGCGTGCCCGGCTTGTCGGTCAGGCGCACACGCAGGAAGAAAGGCGCGATCTCCGTGCCCTCCCCCTTCACGAAGGGCTGGGCCACGTGATGTTCGGCGCGGCCGAAGGCGTTGCGGATCGCCGGGCGGAAGAGTTTCGCCACATCGCCCATAACCGCGCTCGCCGTCGGCCCGGCGCCGGCGCCCGGCCCGGTCAGCACGACGGCGCCGAGCGGGTCGGCCTCGACACGCACCGAGTTCAGCGAACCGTCGATCCGGGCCAGCGCATGCGCCTGCGGCAGCGCCATCGGCTCCACCCGGCAGACAACGCCTGCCTTGGTCAACACGCCCTCGGCAATCAGCTTGATGCGGAAGCCCAGCCGGTCGGCCAGGCGCAGGTCGAGCAGGCCAATCTCCTCGATACCGCGCACGTCCACCTTGGAAAAATCAAGATCGGCCGAGAACGCGATCGCCGAGAGGATCGCTGCCTTGTGGGCTGCGTCCATGCCGGACACATCCAACGTCGGATCTGCCTCGGCATAGCCGCGCTTCTGCGCCTCTTCCAGAACCTCCTCATAGGCCCGGCCGGTCTCCAGCATGGTCGAGGTGATGAAATTACAGGTGCCGTTGAGGATACCGGACACACGCGTCACTTCGGTGCCGGCAAGACTGTCGCGCAGCACACGGACAACCGGAATGCCGCCCGCCACCGCCGCTTCGAACAGCAGGTCGACATGTTTCTCCGCCGCCAGCGCCGCCAGCGCCTGGCCATGCTTGGCGATCAGCGCCTTGTTGGCCGTCACGACATGCTTGCCCGCCCGCAGCGCCGATTCCACGGCAAACTTCGCCGGCCCATCCGATCCGCCGACAAGTTCCACGAACACGTCGACATTCGGGTCTTCCGCCAGCGTCGCGGCGTCGTCAAACCAGGTATAGGCATCGGTGTTCACCGGCCGGTTGCGGCTCTGCGAGCGCGCGCTCACGCCGGCAATCTCCACCTGCCCCGGCAGCCTCAGCCGCTCCTGACGCTGCACCAGCTCGATCAGCCCGCAGCCCACATGGCCAAGGCCGGCAATCCCAATTCTCAACGGGCCCATCGGGCGCCCTCATTCGCTATTTCAAGGTTCCGCGGCTGCCTAGCCTTTTTGGCGCGGCGGGGGAAGGCCCTAAGCCGTCTCTCCCCCCGCCGGGAAGAAATGCTCAAGAGAAGGCCTAAGCCGCCGCCACCGGCTTGATTTCCTTCACGCCCCTTGACGCCAGGAACTTGCGGATATTCCGCCCGGCCTGGCGGATGCGCTGCTCATTCTCGACGAGGGCAATGCGGACATAATCATCCCCATGCTCGCCAAAGCCAGCGCCGGGGGCCACGGCTACATGGGCTTCATTGATAAGCTGGAGGGCGAACTCCAGGCTGCCGAGATGCCTCAGCTGTTCCGGGATCGGCGCCCAGGCAAACATCGAGGCCTTCGGGCTCGGCACCGGCCATCCGGCGCGGGTAAAGCTGTCGACCAGCACGTCGCGGCGCGATTTGTAGATGGCGCGCGTCTCGGCCACACAGTCCTGCGGGCCATCGAGCGCGGCCACTGCGGCTACCTGGATCGGCGTATAGGCGCCGTAATCGAGATAGGACTTCACCCGCGCCAGCGCCGCAATCAGCTTC
>CAYQRX010000167.1:0-7246 GCA_964419865.1 uncultured Hyphomonas sp.
AGTCGATTCACGACCGCTGGATCGGCCCGCACGCCGCCGGGGCGGTGGATGTGCTGGCGCGGCTGAAAGCCGATGTGGAAGCGGTGCCATCCGTAAACGGATGAGCTGTCAGACCACCGTGCCGAAAGCGGCGCCGATCAGGCCGGTGACGATCATGGCGGCCGCGCCCCAGTAGACGACCCGCATCATCGCGCGCAGCTTGCGGGCGCCGCCGGCCTTCGCCGACAACCATCCGAGCAGGGCGAGGCTCACCAGCGAAGCAGCGGCCACAACCGGCGTGATCTGACCGGCGGGGGCCAGGGCGGCGGCTCCCAGCGGCAGGGCGGCGCCGGTGGAAAAGGCCGCTGCTGAGCTCCAGGCCGCCTGAAGCGGCGCAGCAGCAGTCGCCTCGCCGAGCCCGATCTCGTCGCGCGCATGGGCGCCGAGCGCATCATGCCGGGTCAGCTGGCGGGCCACTTCGCGCGCGGTTCCCGGCTCGACGCCGCGGCGGATGTAGATTTCGGTGAGTTCGGCGAGCTCCTCTTTTGGATACTCCTTGAGGGCCTTTCGCTCGATTTTCAGATCGGCCTTTTCCGAGTCGGCCTGCGAACTGACGGAGACATATTCGCCGGCCGCCATCGACAGGGCCCCTGCGACAAGGCCGGCGACGCCGGCGGTCAGGATCGCGCCGGTGGACGCGGAGGCGGAGGCGACGCCGATGACGAGGCTGGCAGTGGAGACGATACCGTCATTGGCGCCAAGCACGGCGGCGCGAAGCCAGCCGGCTCGGGTTGCGTAATGGATTTCGGTATGGGGCGTGGGTAGCGTCATCCGGCCCTTCCGGCGCAGCGGCTTGAATGCGCTGGAGTTTCAGCCGGGTTGGCCGGTCGCGTCAAGCCGAGCTTTCCCTTGCGCCCGGCGGCGGTGGGCGTTACCCCTTTTCGCCGGAACTGAAGCAATCGAGGGGACGCCCCATGAATACCGTACTCATCGTGCTGGCGGTCGTCGTTGCCCTGATCGGCGCCGTTATCCTCATCTATAACGGCCTCGTGATGAAGCGGCAGCGGGTCAACCAGGCCTTCGCCGATGTCGATGTGCAGCTGAAACAGCGCCAGAACCTGATCCCGAACCTCGTGGAGACTGTAAAGGGCTATGCGGCGCATGAGCAGGAAACCTTCCAGCAGGTGATTGCGGCGCGCAATGCGGCGCAGGCGGCCGGCACAGCCGGCGAGAAGGCGGCGGCCGAGGGCGTGCTGACACAGGCGCTGGGCAAGCTGTTCGCCCTCGCCGAAGCCTATCCGGACCTCAAGGCGAACACCAACTTCCTGCAACTCCAGCAGCAGCTCTCCTCGATCGAAGACAAGCTCGCTGCGGCACGTCGTTTCTACAACTCGGCCGTGCAGGATTATAATACCGCGCGCGAACAATTCCCCGGTTCGATCATCGCCGGCATGTTCAACTTCGAGGGCCGCGAATTCTTCGATGTCGGTGTCGAAGGCCGCGCTGCCCTGAGCGAGCCGCCCAAGGTCGATTTCAACAAAGGCTGATCCGGCTTACAATGCGTCTTCATCCGAGGGAGGAGGCGCATGAAACAGATACTCATTCTGGCGGCGGGCCTTGGCGGGCTCGCCGCCTGTGCATCCGGGGGCGAGGCGCCGGGGCTGCGCTGGAGCGCCTCGGCCTGGGACGGGCTGGCGGCACAGACCATCGGCACACAGAACCACAATTTCTTCGCGGCGCCGCTTGGCGGAGAAGGCTTCAAGCTGAAGCTGACCTTGCTGACGGACGGTGATTTCCGCGTTCAGGAAGGCGAGTATGAAACGCTCGGCGCGGAACTGGAAGAGGCTGCCCGGCGGGCGGCGCCGGAGGGCTGCCGGTTCGTCTCCCTGACGCGCACAGCCGATGGCGGCGCTGAAGCGGCCTATGATTGCGAAAGTTAAATGTCGGCCCCAGTGGACAGATTAGGCGCGCTGCGTTCACATGCGCGCCGCATCTTCCGAGGGGTTCCTTCATGCGTCTGATCTGTCTGGGCCTGACGGCCATTCTTCTGGCGGCCTGTTCGCCGGCCGCGTCCGGGCCGGAGACCGGTGACGTTACCCCGCTCGCCGAGATGGCGGCCGACAAGGCCGGCATCGACCTGCCGGAGCCGGACGGCCCTGTGCTCGACCCGTCCGCGCTCGACCTTTCCGACATCGCCATCGCCATGCGGATACCCTCGGCCTTCGTGGCGCGGGATGAGGGCGCTTATCTGCAGATCCACGTGCTCAGCCCGCGGCTCGGCGTCGAGATTGAGGAGGAATTCCCGCTGGTGCTGGCCGAGGGTGTCGCCAGCCCTTTCCTGGCGGCAGAGGCAAAGCCCGGTTTCTCGATCTGGGCCTATGAGACGCGGCCAGAGGATGCCGCGCGCCTGACGGCGATCAGCGCCGAGCTGGCGCGGCTGAAGGCCGAGGCGCCCGGCGAGAATGAGCTGAGCTTCGGCGCGGTGGCGCCGGGTTGCTGGAACGAGACCGAGCGCACGCCGGAGAGCCTGCGCCGGACGCTCTATCTGCGGGTCGTTCCGGAGGCGGACTTTGAGCTGTTTGTGCCGGAGCAGGAAATCGGACAGGGCGACCTGCCCGGCCATGAAAGCTTCTGGGCGCCCTGTGAGGGCTGAGCCGGTCAGCGGCCGGCCTGGTCTCTGAACCAGGGCTCCAGCCGGCCGAGCGCTTCCTCGATCTCTGGCGTGGACAGCGCGAAGGAAAAGCGCATGAAGCGGTGGCCTTCGACCGGGTCGAAATCGACGCCGGGGGCGGTTGCCACGCCGGTGTCTTCGAGCAGTTTGAGGCAGAAGCCGAGGCTGTCATCGGTGAAGCGGGAAATGTCCGCATAGATATAGAAAGCGCCGTCGGGCGGCGCGATCCGCTCAAGGCCGAGGCCGGGCAGGGCGCCGAGCAGCAGCTCGCGGTTGCGCCGATAGACGGCGACATGGCCGTCAAGCTCCTCGCGACTGTCCATGGCAACGAGGCCGGCATGCTGGGCGAGCGCCGGCGCGGTGAGGAAGAGGTTGCCGATCTAGGCGCCGGTGCGCTGATAGCCGTCTTCCGGCGAGACCAGCCAGCCAAGCCGCCAGCCCGCCATCGAGAAATATTTCGAGAAACTGTTGACGACAAAGGCGCCGGGTTCGAACTCCAGAATCGAATGGATTTCGGGGCCATAGCTGAGGCCGTGATAGATTTCGTCCGAAATAATCCGTATGCCCTTCCTGCGACAGACATCGGCAATCGCGGCGAGTTCATGCCGGGGAATGATCGTGCCCGTCGGGTTCGCGGGGCTGGCAAGGATCACGCCTTTCGGCGCGGGCGAGAGTGCGTCCAGGGCAGCGGCGGAAATCTGGAAACGCATCTCTTCCCCGCAGGCAATCTCCACCGGCTCCATGTTCAGCGCGCGGATGGTGTTGCGATAGGCGACATAGCCGGGCCGGGCGAGGGCAATCCGGTCACCGGGGCTGAAGGCGGTGGCGAGCGCCAGCACGAGCGCGGGCGAGGCACCGCAGGTGATGGCGAGGCGGCGGGTGGGCACCTCGACGCCATAGGTCTCGCGGTAATGCTGCGCGATGCGCTGTTTCAGCGGCAGGCTTTCCCAATAGCCCATCGCCTCGGTGTCGAGGATTTCGTGTGCCTTGGCGATGGCGCGGGAAGGCGCGCCGGTGGAGGGCTGGCCGAACTCCATATGCAACACGCGCCGGCCCTCGGCCTTCAGCTCATGCGCGCGCCGGCTGATCGCGATTGCCTGGAAGGGCGAGATGTCCTGTCCCATCCTCCGCCTGCCTCCTATTGGGCTGCCAGCGCCGGCAGCCATGTGGCCAGCGCCGGCACGGCAGCGACGAGGGCGATCAGCGCCAGTTGCAGCCCGATAAAGGGCAGCGCGCCCTGCCAGATCTGCAGCGTGGCGATCTCCGGCGGCGCTGCCCCGCGCAGATAGAACAGGGCGAAGCCGAAGGGCGGCGTCAGGAAGCTGGTCTGCAGGTTCACCGCCATCAGGATGCCGAGCCAGATCGGGTCGCAGCCCATCAGGATCAGCGGCGGCGCAACCAGCGGCACGACGACGAACACGATCTCGATGAAATCGAGGAAGAAGCCGAGGAAGAACATCACCAGCATCGACATGGCGAGCGCCCCCCATTTTCCGCCGGGGACGGCGTGCAGAAGGTCGGCGACGAGTTCGTCTCCGTCGAAGCCGCGGAAGACGAGGCTGAACAGCGAGGCGCCGATCAGGATGAGGAAGACCATCGACGTGATGTGGACGGAGCTTTTCAGCGCCGGCTGCAGCTGTTTCATCCGGCGCAGCACAAGCAGGCCCGAGGCAATGGCGGCAAAGAAGGCCAGCGCCGACAGCACCGTGATCGCCATGCCGATGAAGTCGGCCCCGGAATGACCCCCGGCCACGGCGCGCAGGTCGAGCGCATTGCGTAGCACGATGATGAGGAGGAGGCCGGCGAGGCCGGCCAGCATCACCGGCACGAGGCGGCTGCGGGCCTCCCGCGCCAGCCGAAGGCCGGCAAGCAGGATTGCGCCGCCCGCGCCGATGGCGGCCGCCTCGGTCGGGGGGGCGATACCGGCAAGGATCGAGCCGAGCACGGCGACAATCAGTCCGAGCGGGGCAATGAGACCGAGGACAATCTCGCGGGCCGAGAGCGGCGCAGCGGCTTCCTGCGTCCGCGCGGGCGGGCAGGAATCCGGGCGGAAGACCGCCATCAGCGCAATCCAGAGCAGATACAGCGCCACGAGGATCAGGCCGGGCAGCAGCGCGCCGGCGAACAGGTCGCCGACCGAGACGACGGCCGAGCCGCCGCCGGTGCGCAGGCTGGCCTGGCTGGCGGCGTTGGAGATCGCATCGGCCAGAAGGATCAGCACGATCGAGGGCGGAATGATCTGGCCGAGCGTGCCGGAGGCGGCGATGGTGCCGGTCGCAAGGCGCGGATCATAGCCCTGGCGCAGCATGGTCGGCAGGGCGATCAGTGTCATGGTGATGACGGTGGCGCCGACGATGCCGGTCGAGGCGGCCAGCAACGTGCCGACGAGGACGACGGCGAAGCCGAGCCCGCCGCGCAGGCGGCTGAGCAGCCGGCTGGCAATGTTGAGGAGGTCTTCGGCCACGCGCGAGCGTTCAAGGACGACGCCCATGATGACGAAAAGCGGCACCGCCACCAGCGTCTGGCTCTGCATGATCGAGCTGCCTTCGATGCGGCTGGGAAAGGCTCGCAGGAAGGATTCCGGGAACACGCCGGCGGCAATGCCGATCAGGGCGAAGATCAGCGCGACGCCGCCAAGCGTGAGCGCAACCGGATAGCCCGCCAGCAGCGCGCCGATGGCGACGAGGAACATCGAGATGGCAAGAATGGCCTCAAGCTCCATGGCCGCCTCCCTTCGCTGCAACCTCTTCCGGCGTCTCCGGCGCCAGCGCGCCGGTCAGGCGCAGCGCGGCCTTGATCGCTTCGGACAGCCCCTGCGCCATCAGGAGGACAGCAAAGGCCGGCACCAGCGTCTTGAACAGGAAGAAGATCGGCAGGCCGTCGGACTCGCGTGAGCCTTCCAGCAGCAGCCAGGTGCGCGCAAGGCCCGCCTCGCTGGTCATCAGGATGCGGACGCAGACCGGGAACAGGAAAAGATAGATGCCGGTGAGCTCGATCCAGTTTCGTCCCGTCTCCCCGAAGCGCGGACGTAGGATATCGACCCTCACATGCGCGCCGTCGCGCAGGGCGGCGGCTGCGCCGAGCATGAACATGGCGGCGAAGGCGTAAGTCGTGATCTCGTTCAGCCAGGTGAAGGACAGCGCAAAGGCATAGCGCAGGATCACGACTGCCAGCATGGCGAAGACGAGGATCAGGGATGCGGCGATGGCCGCGCCGAGGGCGCCGCCGCTGATCCGGTCGATCAGCCGGCTGAGTTTCAGCGCGAAGGGATCGATCAGGCGCGGCGCGCTGAGGGCAATGAGGGGCACGAGGAAGAGCGGCAGGCTGAGAATGCCCAGCCATTTGAAGCCCGCGCCAATGTGAAGAAAGATGCTGGTATCCATGCCCGCCCCGGCGCCCTTATTTGCCGAGCGCGCGGGCCGCGTAGTACGGCCCGTCGGATATATCGGACCAGCCTCGCATCAGTTTCAGCGCCCGCTCATAACTCTCATATATGCGTTTCTCGATGCCGCTGCGTCCGGCGCCCGCGCGGATGTCGAAGGCGGCCTCCGACATGCGCTTCACCACATCCTCCGGAAAAGACCGCAGGCGGACATTATGCTCACTGACCAGGAGGTCGAGATGGACGGCGTTCTGATAGGTGAACTCGCCGAGCGACTGATGGTTCACCCCGTCGCAGGCAGCCTTGAACACCGCCTGTTCGCCTTCGGTGAGGTTGTCCCAGACGCCCCGATTGATGCCGACAGCGAGACTTGCGCCCGGTTCCTGGAAGCCAGGGCCGTAATAATACGGCGCCTCACGGTGGAAGCCGAGGGCGTAGTCGTTCCAGGGCCCGACCCATTCGGCAGCATCGATCGCGCCGGTCTGGAGGGCCTGATAGATTTCCCCGCCCGCGAGCGCGATGGAGGCGCCGCCGAGCGCGCGCAGCACTTCGCCGCCTTGCCCCGGAATACGCATCTTGAGGCCCGCCATGTCGGAAAGGGAGCGGATTTCCTTGCGGAACCATCCGCCCATCTGGTGGCCGGTATTGGCCCCCTGCAGCGGCTTGATGCCGAACTGGGCGGACAGTTCATCCCAGAGCTCCTGCCCGCCACCGAAATCGATCCAGCCCATGATTTCCTGCGCCGTCATGCCGAACGGCACGGAGGTGAAGAAGGGATAGCCGGAGGATTTGGCGGACCAGTAATATTCGGCGCCGTGATAGAGGTCGGCTGAGCCATTGGCGACGGCGTCGAAGGACTCGAAAGGCGGCACCAGTTCGCCGGCAGCGAAGACCTTGATCTCAATGAGGCCGTCCGTCATGGCCGCGATACGGTCGGCCACGCGTTCGGCGGCGGTGCCGAGGCCGGGCAGGCCCTTGGGCCAGGTCGTCACCATGTTGAAGCGGCGCCGGTTGCGGCTGATTGCGGGTGTGGCCAGGACCGCGCCGGCCGTCGGCGTCGAGAAGGTCGCGGCCGCGCCGGCCACGCCAAGGGCGCCTGCGCCGATCAGGTTGCGGCGATTGATCATAAGAAACCTCCCCACGCGGCGCGGAACTTGTCCGGCCTTCGAGGCCGAGGGTGTCCGCTTTGCCGGCGAAAAACTAGTCGTCTTCTC
>CAYQRX010000168.1:0-518 GCA_964419865.1 uncultured Hyphomonas sp.
AGGCCGACAAGCTGACCTGCGAAACGGCAAAGGTGAATGTCTCGAGCGGCGCCGATGTGGACGCTTTCGCCTCGGTATCGGCTGACGGAAACGCCTCCAGCGGCGGCAGCATCTCCTTCTCGGGCCGGCCAGCAGAGCAGCAGGCCAGCCGGTCGAGCGGCGGCAGCGTCAAGTTCAACTGATCGCTGATACAGTCAGATATCGTAGGACCCCGGATCATGTCCGGGGTCTTTCCATTGAAGGCGCATATTCTCGAGCGCGCCGCGCACCAGCCGCGCAACCATCGCATTGCGCCGTGTCCGGCTGTCGGCCGGGACGACATACCAGGGGGCATGGCGGGTGGAGCAGCGCTCGACCGCGATCTGGTAGGCCTGCATGAAATCGGCCCAGTGCGCCCGGTCATCGAGGTCGCCGGGATTGAACTTCCAGAGCTTGTGCTGCTCGACGAGGCGTTCCTTGAGGCGCACCCCCTGCTCGTCGAAACCGATATTCAGCATGCATTTGACGATCGAGTAGCC
>CAYQRX010000168.1:528-7239 GCA_964419865.1 uncultured Hyphomonas sp.
GACCTTCTCCGGCACCATCTTGTGCACCCGCACCACCAGCACATCCTCATAGTGCGACCGATCGAAGATGCCGACATGCCCGCGCCGGGGCACGGCATTGTGGACACGCCAGAGATAGTCGCGGGCGAGTTCCTCGCTGCTCGGCGCCTTGAAGGCCTTCACTTCCATGCCGAGCGGCGTGGTCTCGGCAAAGACCGACCGGATCGTGCCCGACTTTCCCGCTGTGTCCATGCCCTGCAGCACGACGATGAGACCGCGCTTGCCCTCGGCATAGAGCATGTCCTTGAGCTCATTGATGACGGCCGCGTCCTTCTTCAGGCTCGTGACCGCCTCTTCCTTGTTCGGAAAAAGCTCCCGGTCGGCCGTCGCCCTCAGGCCGAGATCGAAAGGCTTGCCCGGACGGGCGACAAGCTGTTTGCGCACAGCGGCTATCGACGGAATGGCCAAGCATCACCTCCAGACGTGAAAAGGCCGCGCCAGTCTGGCGCGGCCCTTCCGAAAACTCAAGAAATTCAGGTCTCTTACGAGGAGTAGAACTCGACCACCTGGGCCGGTTCCATCTTCACCGGATACGGCACATCGGCGAGGGTCGGGATGCGCTTGTAGGTGGCGGTCATCGCTTTCGGATCGACTTCCACATAGTCCGGAATGTCGCGCTCGGGGCTGCCGAGGGCTTCCAGGACGAGCGCGAGGTTACGCGACTTCTCGCGGATCTGCACGACGTCGCCGGGCTTCACGCGGGCGGAGCCGATATTGCAGCGCCGGCCATTCACCATGACGTGGCCATGGTTGATGAACTGGCGGGCGGCGAACACGGTCGGCACGAACTTCGCGCGGTAGACGATCGCGTCGAGGCGCGATTCCAGCAGCCCGATGAGGTTTTCGGCCGAGTTGCCCTTCATGCGGGCGGCTTCCTCATAGGTCTTGGCAAACTGCTTCTCGGTGATGTCGCCGTAATAAGCCTTCAGCTTCTGCTTCGCCATAAGCTGCAGGCCGAAGTCCGAGGTCTTGCCACGGCGGTTCTGGCCGTGCTGTCCCGGCTTGTAATTACGCTTGTTGAAGGGGGATTTGGGGCGGCCCCAGATGTTTTCACCGACCCGGCGGTCGATCTTGTACTTCGCGCTGTGGCGACGTGACATGGCAGTCCTCATTGTCAGCGCGGGCCGGCAGACGCTCCATTGCGGCTGCGATTTCAACGGCGGCTGCGCACCATCCCGTCATGAAGTCGCGGGTAAAACACCAATAAATCGCTCGCGTCAAGCAGCGCGGCTGCTACTGTCCGGCCGCAAAAGAGAGGCCCTAGGGAGGAATGAATGGGACTGGTAAGCGGCAAGGTAGCTGTTGTGACGGGGGCCGCCAGCGGCATTGGCCGTGCGGCCGCCATTGGCCTGGCGCGCGAGGGCGCGGCGGTCATGGCCACAGATGTCGACGAGGCGGGCGTGCGCGAGACAGCCGAACTGATCGGAAAGGCCGGCGGCCAGGCTGCGGCAATGGTTCAGGATGTGGTAGATGAGGCCCTGTGGGACACCGTCTTTGCTGACACGAAAAACCTGCTGGGGACGCCCTCAGTCCTCGTCAACAATGCCGGAATCGCGATCGCCGGCGCCATCATGGACTACAGCCTCGCCGATTGGCAGAAACAGATGGCGGTGAACACCGACAGCGTCTTCCTTGGCACGCGGGCGGCCATGCGGGCCATGAAGGATAGCGGCGGCAGCATCATCAACATCTCCTCCGTTGCCGGCCTGCGCGGGGCCTCTGGTGCGAGTGCCTATTGCGCCTCGAAGGGCGCCGTACGCCTCTTCACCAAGGCCGCCGCGGTCGAATGCGGCGCGCTGGGGCTGAACATCCGCGTCAACTCCGTGCATCCCGGCATCATCGATACGCCGATCTGGCAGAAATCCATCACGCGGATGACCGAGACAATGGCCGCCGAAGCATCAGCGGCGCTGACTGCCACCTCCGGCGGCAATGCACTCGACCCGAATGTGATCGCCCTCGGCAGTACGCCGATGGCCCGCGCCGGCCGGCCGGAGGAAGTTGCCGCACTGATTGTGTTCCTCGCCTCGGACGCATCGAGCTATATTTCCGGCCAGGAGCATGTGGTGGATGGCGCGCTCACGGCGCGCTAGCCATCAATAGGGTGTCCCGTCCTTGCGCGTGTAGGCCGGCGATGTTCCGGAATATCGGCCCGGCCCGAGATGCATGTCGATGTCGGGATAGCTGCATTCGTCGCGCTCGTCGCGTGACCCGGCAATCAGGAGAATGGCCGGACGGTCGCTTTCATTGATGAAATGATGGCCGTCCTGTCTGCCGGCAGGAAATCCGGCGCAGTCGCCCGGCCGCATGATCTGCCGGCCGGCATCGGTTATCATCACGACCTCGCCTTCGAGGACCCAGACGAATTCGTCTTCATGGGTGTGCCAGTGGCGCTGGGACGACCAGACGCCGGGCTCCAGTGTCAGGAGGTTCACGCCGAACTGGCTGAGACCTGCGGCGGTGCCAAGCGCGCGCCAGCGGCGCGCCTTGCACGGCTCGCCATGCGCCGCCGGATAACGCGTTCCATTGCCCTCCGGGGCGGCGGAAATGTCGATCTTTGGCATGGCAGCGCCCTCCTCCTCAAACGATCCCGCTGGCGCGCAGTCTTGCCACCTGGGTGGGGGTGAGGCCCAGAAGCTCGGCAAGAACTTCTTCTGTATGCTCGCCCAGCGTATCCGCCCCCGCCCAGCGCGGACGACCCGGCGTCGCGGAAAGTTTGGGGAAGACGCCCTGCTGGCGCATACCCGGCCAGCGCGCGCTCGGCACTTCGACAAGCGACTCCCGCGCGGCATAATGCGGATCGGCCAGCATGTCGGCGGCCCGGTAGACCTTGCCGATAGGTACGCCATTGTCAGTCATAACCTGCTCGATTTCATCAATGGGCCTCGGGCTCGCCCATGTCTGGATGATGGCATCAAGCGCATGCTGGTTGCGCCCACGAGCGGTATGGGTCTTGTAGTCCGGATGATCCTTCAGCTCCGGCTGACCGATGGCCTCGCAAAGGCGCGCGAAAACCGTGTCCTGATTGGCGGCGATGATGACCATGCCATCCGAACCCTGATAGATGTTCGACGGTGCAATACCCGGGAGGTAAGAACCGGTGCGCTCGCGGATGTATCCCTCAAACTGGTATTCCGGCACCAGGCCCTCCATGACGGAGAGGACAGACTCATAGATGGTCGCATCAACCACCTGCCCTTCACCTGTCTTTTCACGGTGGTGCAGCGCGGCGAGCGCCCCGAGCGCCGCATGAAGACCGGCAAGACTGTCACCAAGGGAGATGCCGGCGCGCGAGGGCAGCCGGTCCGCCTCGCCCATGACATAGCGCAGGCCGCCCATGGCCTCACCCACCGAAGCATACCCGGCGCGCGATGCATAAGGCCCCGTCTGTCCGTAGCCCGAGACACGGATCATGATGAGGCGGGGATTGATCTTTCTAAGGTCCTCATAACCCAGGCCCCATTTCTCCAGCGTACCGGGGCGAAAGTTCTCAAGCAGAAAGTCGGCTTCAGCCACGAGGCGTCGGACAATGTCCTGCCCATCCGGCTCGCGCAGGTTTGCCGTGATGCAGCGCTTGCCGCGGGCCACCACAGACCACCAGAGCGGAAAGCCTTCCCGTCCCCATTCGCGCAAAGGGTCACCTTTGCCTGGTGGCTCCACCTTGATCACGTCGGCGCCCATATCGGCGAAGATCTGTCCGCAGAACGGCCCGGCGATCAGCTGGCCAAGTTCAATAACGCGCAGGTCCGTTAGCGGCCCGGAGCGGGGTGGTGTCGGCGGCATGGAGTTCATTCCCGTTTCGGCGTTGCTGTTTCCATCAGGAAACCCGCAGCGCCGCAAGCCGGTCAGAAGTGAGGTAAGGTGTTCAGCCGCCGGCCGCGCGCGGGGGCGGAGTTGCCTCTTCCGGGCCACCGACCGCCGGCGCCCTCGATTCCGTGGCGGGCGAACGGCGCTTGCGCAAGGGAAGCGCCGTGACCACCGGGGCGCCGCCGCCGCCCGGCTTGTCCGCACAGTTCAACCGGTTGCGGCCCATTCGTTTGGCATCATAGAGCGCACGATCGGCGGCCTCGAGCGCAGCACTGAGCTCGGTATCCGGACGCATCATGCAGATACCGAAGGAAGCGGTTACGCAGACCTCGCGATCATCGAGAAGGATGGAGGTCTGCTCGATGCGGCGGCGCAGGCGCTCGCAGACAAGCAATGCCTGCTCCTCACTGACACAGCTCAGAAGAACGACGAACTCCTCGCCGCCCCACCGACCGAGGCGGTCGAACGGCCCGCGCAGCTCGGAATGGGCGATGGCCGCAATTTCCTTGAGCACCAGGTCTCCGGCCGCATGCCCGTAGAGATCGTTGACCTCCTTGAAGTGGTCGAGATCGATCAGGACGACGGCGGCAGTCTGCTTCGTCCGGCGCATCCGCGCGCGCTCTTCTTCGGCGGCATGGACAAAAAAGCGGCGATTGAGCAGGCCGGTCAGCGAGTCGGTCCAGGCCATCTCCTCCAGACGGCGCTGATAGGCCCGCATATGAAAGTCATGCAGCGAAGCAATGACGGCCGTCGGCAAGGCAACACAGCCCGAGACAAAGAGGTTGAGGCGCATATACGCGCCGATGTCCGTCGGCAGGCCGAGTTTGTAGAAGAAGAGGGAGACGCAAAACGACAGAGACAGCGCGGTACTCGCGACGAGCAGGAAAAAATTCACTGCGCTCCATATTTCGCGGCGATTGCCAGTCATTGCCCACTCCTGCAGCTCCGGGGGCAGAATAGCGCAGGAGTTTTGATGTCGCCCTTGCGAGCGGCCAGCAGTTGACCGCGACATGGCAAGACTTCGTTTACCGGCCGATCAGTTGAGCGACCAGCGCCCCTCGACGGCGCGGATCTCGGCCGGCCCCACCCAATCGGCATGCGCAACCCGGATCGTGTGGATCATCGCCTGCACTTCGCGGCGCCAGTGATCGAGGAATTCGTGAAGCCGCGGAAAGCGCGGGGCCGTGTCAATCGTCTGCCAGACGAAGCTCTGCAACAGGCTCCGGTGATCCGGCAGGTAGTAGAGGATTTCGGTCGTCAGCAATCCACCGCCGCCAAGGCGCTGGATAAAGTCGCGATCAGTGGCCATTCGGGTCTCCTTTCACCCCCTGCCCTGTGGCCGAGGATGTCGCAGGATTGCTGAATCAAATGTGAATATTCAATACATTCAATATACTAGCATCCGGTCACGCCGGCTGCTGCCAATCCGTCCGCCGCCCTGAAAGTTGCGCGCTGCCCCGTTGACGCCAATCGAAGGAACGCCTATCTGCCTGCCATCGTTAGCAGTCGGCTCGGGTGAGTGCTAACAGACGCTCCCGAAGTCGCTATGGCGATGATCCTTCAACAATCCTGACCCGAGGAAGCAATGATCGAAGAGGCAGTTAAGATGAAACTTCGTCCCCTGCATGACCGCGTGGTTGTGCGCCGCGTCAAGGAAGAAGAGAAAACCAAGGGTGGTATCATCATCCCCGATAACGCGAAGGAAAAGCCCCAGGAGGGCGTCGTCGTCGCAGTCGGCAATGGTGCCATCGGCGACGACAACGAGCGCATCCCGCTCGACGTCAAGAAAGGTGACCGCGTCCTGTTCGGCAAATGGTCCGGCACGGAAGTGAAGATCGACGGTGAAGACCTGCTGATCATGAAGGAAAGCGACATCATGGGCGTGCTGGACAAGTAAGTCCCTGCCCTGAAACGCTTTTCCAAACCCCAGACGACTTCAAGAGGTAACTCAAATGGCTGCAAAACACGTTGTTTTCGGCGCCGAAGCCCGCGAGAAAATGCTCCGCGGCGTCGACATCCTTTCCAATGCTGTGAAAGTCACGCTCGGCCCGAAAGGCCGCAATGTCGTGATCGACAAATCCTTCGGTGCCCCGCGCACCACCAAGGACGGCGTGACCGTCGCGACGGAAATCGAACTCGAGGACAAGCTCGAGAATATGGGCGCCCAGATGGTGCGTGAAGTGGCATCGAAAGCCAACGACACCGCCGGTGACGGCACCACGACCGCAACCGTTCTCGCCCAGGCCATCGTCCGCGAAGGCATGAAGCGCGTCGCCGCCGGCATGAACCCGATGGACCTGAAGCGCGGCATCGACAAGGCCGTTGCCGAAGTCGTGTCCGACCTCGCCCACCACTCCAAGAAGGTGAAGACCAACGAAGAGATCGCCCAGGTCGGCACCATCTCTGCCAATGGCGAGACCGAAATCGGCGCGATGATCGCTGAAGCCATGGCGAAAGTCGGCAATGAAGGCGTTATCACGGTTGAGGAAGCCAAGGCGCTCGAGACCGAACTCGATGTCGTCGAGGGCATGCAGTTCGACCGCGGCTATATCAGCCCCTACTTCATCACCAATGCCGACAAGATGACCGTTGAGCTCGATGACCCGCTCATCCTGCTGCACGAGTCGAAACTGTCCAGCCTGCAGCCGCTGCTGCCGATCCTCGAATCGGTTGTCCAGTCGCAGAAGCCGCTTCTGATCATCGCGGAAGACGTCGATGGCGAAGCCCTCGCCACGCTCGTCGTCAACAAGCTGCGCGGCGGCCTGCGCATCGCAGCCGTCAAGGCCCCGGGCTTCGGCGACCGCCGCAAGGCCATGCTGCAGGACATTGCTGTTCTGACCGGTGGCCAGGTCATCTCCGAAGACC
>CAYQRX010000169.1:0-7227 GCA_964419865.1 uncultured Hyphomonas sp.
GCCAGCCGCGACGCCCCAGATACCACACGGGCGCTGACAACATGTGGACGAGGCGGCTGTTTCAGCCCGGAGGTCGTCATGACCAGTCCGACAGCTGTATTCCACGGGGTGGAAATACCCGAAAGCCTGATTGCGGCAGAGCTGCAGAACCATCATGCGGCGACCCTGTCGGAGGCCCGCAACCTGGCAGGGCGCGCGCTCGCGGCAAAAGCGGTTCTTCTCGCGCGGGGACGTGAACTGGGTCTGATGGCGCAGCCGGAGCGCAATTCGGAGGGCCAGGAGGAAACGCCGGAAGAAGCATTGATCCGGGCCGTTCTGAATGAGGAAGTTGATGTGGAGCCAGCCTCTGATGCAGTCGTCCGCGCCGTGTATGACGCCAATCCGGAGGGCTTCAGGTCACCGCCGCTTCTTGAAGCCTCTCATATCCTGATTGCCCCGGCTGATTCCAGCGGGCCGGCCCTGGAAGCAGCACGCGCGCAAGCGCAGGACCTGATCCGCGACCTGCAGGCCAATCCTTCCGCATTCACGAGGCTGGCGGCAAGCAAGTCAGCCTGTCCGTCAGCATCTGAAGGCGGCAGCCTCGGACAACTCAGACCAGGCGATGTTCTGCCCGTAATCTGGGACGCCCTTGACGCAATGGACACCGGGACAGTGCGGCCGGAACCTGTCGTCAGCGAGCATGGATGGCATGTGCTGCGTCTGGATCATCGTTCGGAGGGCGCGCGTCTCCCGCTCGATTATGTCCGCCCACACATCGCCCTGCAGATCGAAGCGAGAGCATGGACAAGATCGGCTGCGAACTATGTTGACCGGCTTCTGTCCCAGTCCGCCGCCGAGCCAAGGCTCTGCCTCTCCGAAACTGGCCAGCTGGATGAGGGGCAGGGCCATCTGGCCCGGGCCGACGCGCTGCTCGGATCGGCGCTTTCGGATATGGGTTTGGCTTATGCAGCCTTGAATGAGGCGGCACGGGCCCGCCTCGAGAAAGCGGCCGGCCGCCAGGGTGAACAAGCCACCGAAGTCCTGGCGCGGGCGATCAGGGCGTTTCTTTCTGATGCCGATGATGAAAGCTGGACCCAACTGATCTCCCGCCTGCGCGACAGCTCTTCCCCGCTCGCAGACAGCCTCGATCTGATCATAACCCGCCAGCTGCCCCCTCTTCGCGCGACCCACACGCTTATCAGTGTCCGAAGCGGGACATCAGCGCCCCCCTGAGGGAAAGGAAAACAGGTCATGGGCAATGCAAGGGAGTTCAAGCCTATCGAGGCGGTGCCGCTGGATCTTCTCAGGGAGCCGCTGGTCTGGTTTTTTGCAGAGCACTACCGGCATCGCGACGTCTGCGCCCGGCTTCGCGACGCAGCGGAGTCTGTCATCTTCCATGAGCAGGGCCTGCGCGAAGTCTACCATTTTCTCGACCGGGATCTGCCATTGCATGTCATTGATGAAGAAGATGATCTGTTTCCACTGCTGAGGCGGCGTTGTGAGCCGGATGACCAGATCGAGAAAGTTCTGGGCATGCTGTCGGCAGAGCATGCAAGCGATGTCAGCGCTGCAGCAGAAGTCAGACCTATCCTTGCCATCGCGCTGGCGGAACGGAGAGGGCTGGCCTGTTACCCTGATGCCAGATCTGTCATTGACGCTTTCTGCCACCAGCAGATGCGCCATATCGCAGTCGAGAATGCCGTCGTCCTGCCAATTGCCAGACATCGCCTGAACGAGGATGACCTCAGCAATCTCGGCCGGCGGCTCGCTGCACGTCGCGGCCTCAGCAATCCCTTCTCGGACGCCTCATGATCCGGACATTACTCGAAAACAACATGAATTGGGCAAGTGCCCGGGTTCGGGCTGATCCCGGATTCTTCCAGCGCCTCTCGACGCAGCAGGCGCCTGAGTATCTATGGATCGGTTGCAGCGACAGCCGCGTCCCCGCAAACGAAATTGTTGGTCTCGATCCTGGCGAATTGTTCGTTCACCGCAACATCGCTAACCTCGCACCGCCGCGTGACATAAATTTTCTCAGTGTACTTCAGTTCTCGATTGAAGTGCTGAAAGTTCGCCACATCATCGTCTGTGGGCATTATGGCTGCGGCGGCGTACGCGCGGCCCTCGGATCAGAGCGACGGGGCCTGATCGACCATTGGCTGCAGCCGGTCGCGGACCTGGCACACAGGCACCAGAACCATCTCAGGGAGATCGCCGATTTCGACACAAGAGTAAATGTCGCGTGCGAGCACAATGTTCGGGCGCAGGTCGAATATCTGGGACGCAATCCGTTTGTGACCAATGCCTGGCGGCGTGGACAGAAGGTCGAGGTGCACGGCTGGATCTACTCTATCCGGGATGGTCTGCTGCGTGACCTGGACCTGACAATTGAGCGGCCCAAGGATGTTGACCGTCTCGCATCAAGGGCCTGGTTTCCAGATGGATAACGTTGGAGTCGTCATCCTCGCGGGAGGCCAGGGCCGACGTATGGGGGGCGGCAAGCCGGAACGACCGTTTCGGGGACGAAGACTGATTGATCCGGTGCTTGATCTCGTCTCTGCCTGGGACGTACCGGCCGTCATCTGTGTACGCGACCCGGGGCAGGTCTCTGGTGACGGGTTCGAGCAGATCGTTGATTGGCCTGACATTGAAGGGCCGCTTGCCGGCCTGCTGTCTGGTTTTGACTGGGCGCAGCGAGCGCGCCTTGGCCATTTTCTTACCCTGCCTTGCGATGCCCCAATGCTGCCCGCCGATTTACTGTCGAGATTATTGCGCGCTTGCCTCGATGCCGGCCGGCCCGCCGTCGCCACATCACATGGCCGCTGTCACCCGACATGCGCCGTCTGGCCCGCGGACGCAACATCTCGTGTAGCCGAATATGCGCAGACCGGCCGGCGCAGTCTCGCAGGTGCGCTTGATGTCTGCGAAGCTATTGAAGTCGAGTGGCGCGAGCCCGGCTCGGACCCTTTCATCAACCTCAACACCCCAGAGGATCTGATCCGATATCACCCCTGATCTCATATCTGAAGCGGATGGCAAGAAAGCAGGTGTTGCGCCCACTCAGCCGGCTGAGAGTCGGAGCCGCCATACGTGGCAGCCAACCAATCAGAACGCCGCCGGCTGCACCACAGTGCGGAGCTATCTCTGATCGATCAACAAATTAATCTTTTATTTTCAATGATCTTCCGAAACGGCGTGGCGGGGCACGCGGGATAGCGATGAGAACTACGTTTACTCTATAGCCCTCCATGACCCTCTAAAATAGCCCGGCGACCTATCCAGATGCCGTGAGCAACACACAAGGATCATCCTCCGGCGTGAGGATTGTGGTGCGTAGCTTTGCGCGTGTAACGCTGACGCGGAAATTCTGTCGAGCCTGCATCATCGGCCCGGCAGCAATATTCTCACGCACGATCCGGTCGAAGTTGGCCACGACCTTGCCTTTTGCACGCCTTGGCCATCCCTCGAAGATGATGACCTCATCGAATTGCTTCCCCTTGGCCTTGTGCATATTCATCACCACCACGCCGGTTTCCGGCTTGTGCGCCGTGGCAAAATGCTCCTGCACAAAGGATTGCCGCGTGATGGCAAGAGCATTGAGATAGCCGCCGGTATCTCGCCAATCTTGAGTTAAGCCCTGCCGAAGCTGGGTGCCGCGCTCGAGCAGGCGGACGTTGCGAACGTCTCCAGCTATCGCCCGCAATCTCGCACAACCGCCGGCCTCCAACGCCGCGCGGATCGCAGCCCAATCGCGGTCAGGATCGCCGGTCAGGCCAACATCTAGGGCGGTCGCATAAACCGCGGCAGTCGCGTTCAGCACGGAGTTTTTGGGAGGTGCCTTCCCCACTGCCAAGCACTGATTCCATTTCCCGAGCGCTGCATTGAGACGCGCCGCTTCCGTCAGATCGCCCGCTGTCGGCGCTGCGCCACCCCGGCCATGGTAGTAACTACAGAGCAGGTCCAAGAATTCGTCGAAATGGCCGGCATGACGCCCCTGTTGAAGCAGGAAGGCTACGATCTCCGCCGCGAGAATCGGCCCATCCATATCAACGGCCGCCGTATGTCCGATTGCTGGCACCTGCCCAAAGGGCTCGCGCAACACATCCGACACCAACCGGGTCATCTTCTTCGTAGGCACAAGGATCGCGAGCGACCAATTAGGTTTGCCGCTGTCTATCAGACGCTTGCGTGCTTGGAGCACATGACCAACCAAGCTAGCAAAGGCTTGGTTCTGGTTCGATTTAAACCCCTGAAAAGCGATGCCACTGTAGTTGCTTTGCCGGAATTTCCCGCTCAGGACATCGTTACCGAACAGGGCGATTTCGGTGCCTTTGCTGCGGTGGTTGTCTCCGGCTAGGTCATGTTCTGAGGGGTGAAACGCGGCGCGAAAATGATCCAAGCGTTCGGGGTCAGCACCGATGAAGTCGAATATCCGCTGCTCGGGATCAGCCAGTGCGATTAGTGTGCTGTTCGCGCCAAGCGCCTGGACTACGCGCCATTGATCCGCGCTAGTGTCCTGAAACTCATCGAGGATGATAAATGGATACATGGTTGAGATCAGTGTCCGAACCTTCGCCGAACCATGCAGCAACGTCGCAACCCGGTCGGCGAAAAGATCGAAACAGACCCGGCCTTCCTCCTTCGCCAGACGGTTCCGTTCAGCCTCTTCGCGCGCTTTCTTTTCGGCCTTCTCCGCGTCACTGAGCTTGGAGTTGGCCTTGTAGCCACTCCGCACCGCCGATAGGGCGATGGCCTCGTTAGGTGGTGTCAGGATCGCCAGCCGGCGCGGAAAGCCTACGAGATAGCCGTGCGTCTTGAGGATGCGCCAGAAGAACGCATGGTAGGTGTCCACCTCAATACGTCGCTTTTCGTCTCGTGAAATCCGGCTTTCCTCATCCATGGCCTCCAGGACGCGGGATACGGTTGCACGGGCGAAGCTGAGAAAAAGGATACGTTGCTCCGGTCGCAATGCCTCACGCGCGATTTTCGCTGCCTTGAGGATAGAAACCGTGGTCTTGCCCGATCCGGGGCCGCCGGTGACGAGTTGATAGCCGTCCGTGGCAAGCACATCCTGTTGGGCCTTCGTCAACTCGACCATAGCAGAGCACTCTAGCCAAAAATGTCAGCGAACAGGTCGCCACCATTAGCGCCCGCCGCCGGCGGCGCCGGCGGAGGATCGCATCGCTTGCGCAGTTCGATGCAGGCATCGCGTATCCATTGCGGAATCTCCGCCTCCGTGCATTGGGCGAGAAACTCCGCAATTCCCCAATTTCCCTTGGACCAGCCAAAATATGCCTTAAGAGCGGCGACAGCTTGAGCTTTGGGGTCAGGATATTGCGCGAGTAGATGCGGCGGCCAATCTAGCATCTCTGCGAACCGCCCAAGCGCGGCCGCCGTTGTGTTGTTCAGCACCAGATCCTCGATACCCTTTTCCTCGTGCATGAAAAGATGCTCAACTTGCGCCTCGATAGCTCCTTTGGCGGCATCGGTCTGCTTATCGCAAACCGCGAAGGTCCGCTTACCAAGACGTCGGTAAAGCAATGCCAGATCGGCAATCTGGCTTTCGCTACCGGCGTCGATGATGCACAGCCCCAACGCTTCCAGAGATGAATAGATTGCCGGGTTCAACTCCGCTAGCCGGCGCGCCGCTGCCGGAAAGGCGGTCGCCTCGGTCGCCCCCTCTGCGATCAGCACCCGCCGGGCGAGCAGCCCTTCGCAGAAACGTGTGCGGAACTCCTGGCGATAGCGCTTGTGTTTCACGCTGTCAGGCAGCGCGATCTTCGCTTGGCTGAGGTCGCCGCCGTCGGAACGCGCCAAAATTACGGTTTGCTCCAGCCCGAACTCCTCCAGCACATAGGGAGAGTGGGAGGTGATGATCGACTGCGCGGAGAGCTTGCGTAGCTCATGCACGATGCGCTTCTGCGCATAGGGCGGGATCGCGGTCTCGACCTCCTCCATAGCGAAGATCACGTTCTGCTTGTCCTCGGCAATTTGCGAAAGCATCGCCAGCACCAGCATGTTGATGGTGCCCGTGCCCTGTCGGTAGAACGGTGCCGCATGGTCGCCGTTGCCCGTGGCTATGAACGCGGTCACGACCTTGCGCAGATGCTCACGGGTGAGGCTGGATACTTTGAGGTGCGGCTTCGCTCCCCATTCTTGCGGGACATATTTTTTCAAAGACGTGTTGATACTTTCCAAGACGCCGGAAATCCCCAGCTCCGGGTCACTCGCCACGTCAAAGCCCGCGAGCGTCGCGATGGTTGCTTCCCACATCTGCGGCCGGATTTCCTTTAGGCGCAGGATAATGTCGAGCAGGCTGCCATGTTCGAGGCTGAGAGCGCGTGATCCGGTCCTGAGCGAGCGCAGATAGAGGAACCCGCAATGCTGCTTGTCCTTCTTTGAGAAGGTCGCTGGGGGATCGTCCTCCGTGAGACTGCGCGTGTAGTAGGTGTTGCCGTCGAAATCATCCTCATCGAAGTTGTATTCGCCAATGAATGTTACACGCAACGCTGCCACGATTGCGGCGGCATCGACACCTGCTGGGTTAGCCTCTGCATAAAGATCGCCGGTCTCGACGTTCAGCCACTCGATATGTCCGCCGAACCGCGCCTGCTGTTCGATGGAGAGATGAACGATAGTGACGTTAATCCTGATCTTGGGAGCATCGCCCTCGACGGCGTTCTCGCCCTCCGGCACGGCGGCGACATAACGACCCTGCCAGAAATCATGCTCATCCACGGGTGGACGACGGTTGAGGCGATCCGGTCCCAGAACTAGGTCGATGGCCTCGATCACCGACGACTTTCCCGTATTGTTGTCACCGATGAGCACCGCATGATCGGGCAACACGATTGTAGCCGTGCGGATGCCACGAAAGTTCTCGATGGCCACAGAGTAGATTTTCATTGCTCGCCCCCAAACATGGCAAAGTCGCTCGCCCCACTCAGGCATTTCTTCCTTGTTTGCCCACGACCCGCCGTATCATTTCGATATTCGATTTCACGGTGCTTAGAAAGGACTGAGCCTAAATCTCAGTTGCAAGGCGAAGCGGACTTGCTGCGCGGACGAGGCACTTCCGCATGGTCACGTGAAGACCTCGCCCGGCATTATGCGGCGATCAGTGTGTCAGGGCCTTCGGCTTTCCGGTTTCCCACATCCTGATCCTGTTCATACACCCGGCCGCCGCTTTGCTCTGGCCGGGCCGGTTGCTTGGGGGCGCTGCCCCCTGGCGCGGCACAAGGGCGGCCG
>CAYQRX010000170.1:0-7218 GCA_964419865.1 uncultured Hyphomonas sp.
AGAGCCAGGGCACAGCGCTCGCGGCGCTGCGCGCCGCGCGGACGCAGATCGACCGGGCCATCGCCGTGGCGGCATCGGTGATGCGCCGGCCCGGGTCTCGGTTGATCTATTGCGGTGCGGGCACGTCCGGGCGAATCGCCCTGCTCGATGCGGTCGAGCTGAAGCCGACCTTCAACTGGCCCGACGAACGTCTGGAGGTGCTTCTGGCCGGGGGCGCGCAGAGTTTCTACGAAGCCCAGGAAGGGGCCGAGGACGACGGCGCTTCCGCGCGCGCGGCGCTGATCGCGCTCGACGTCAGCGCCAACGACGTGGTCGTCGGTCTGGCGGCCAGCGGAACCACCCCTTACGTCCTTCAAGCCATGGAAACCGCGCGGGAGCGCGCTGCCACGACCATCGGCCTTGCCAACAATCCGGGGGCGCCGCTGCTGTCGCTGGTCGACTGTCCCGTGCTGCTCGACACCGGGCCGGAGATCCTGGCCGGATCCACCCGGCTGACCGCCGGCACCAGCCAGAAGATCGCGCTCAACACCTTCTCGACCGGGCTGATGGTGCGTCTTGGCCGCGTCTACAAGGGTTACATGGTCGACATGCGCGCGACGAACGCCAAGTTGCGCATCCGTGCCGTGACGATCGTTTCCGACATCGTCGGATGCGACGATGTCGCGGCGCAGGTCGCGCTCGATGCCACCGGCTATGATATCAAGCGCGCGGTGCTGGTGGCCGCCGGCGCCACTCCCGACCAGGCCGCGCGCCTGCTCGATGAGACCGGCGACGATCTCGGCGCGTCTCTGACGCGGCTCGCCGGCGCCTGACCCCTGCAGGGCGGACTGGTCAAGTTCGCGCCCCTACCCCCCGTCGTACCGGCTCAGTTGAAGCCGTGCTCGGCCATCATTTTCAACCGGATCTGAAAACCGGAAAGAATGTGCTTGCGCGCGGCCTGCTCGGCCCGATCTCCATCGCCGGCGGCGATGGCCTCCACGATTTCCTCGTGTTCCGCCTGAGCCTCATCGATGCGTCCGCCCGTTGTGTAGGTGGAGCCGGGCAAAAGGCTGAGATGAACCCGGAGGTTGCCGAGCGCCTCGATCATGAACTTGTTATGCGAGGCTTGGACAATCTGTCGGTGTAGCAGCTTGTTGCGCTCCAGAAGCTTGAGCGGATCCTTCAGTTCGCGATCCGCCGCCACCATGTCGCGCAACAGATTGACCTCGGCCCGGGAGGCGTGCTCAGCCGCAAGGCGGGTCGCCATCCCTTCCAGTCCTTCACGCACCGCGAACAACTGGCGGATCTGATCATAGCTCAGATGGGCTATGATTAGACCGCGCTGAGGGCCATGCTCCGCAAGACCCATTGCATGCAGCCGGTGCAGCGCTTCGCGCACTGGCGTTCGGCTGATGCCCAGTCTCTGGGCCAATTCCGTTTCGGTCAGGCGGCTGCCAGGCTGCAATTCGCCTGCCTCGATCAGATCCATGAGGTGATCCAGGGGACTGCGTCGGATCAGCGTGGACTTGGACACCTGCGTCATACGTTTGGCTCGGCCCTTCCCGGCAGTTCTGGCCCGATCGGAGCGGGCGACGTCAACTCCCTTCTGTATACAAATGTCCCCCCTGGAACGCCAGAGCGTTAGCGCACAGCCTCCCGATTCAGGAGCGCGGACAGCTATTCCCGCAGACGGTCAAAGCCGCGGCGCAGTTCATTGATCAGATCCTCCGGATCCTCGAGGCCAACATGTATGCGCACGGTCTGCCCGCCGGGAGACCAGGTCGTCGCGCTGCGATAGACGGACGGGTTGGACGGCACCAGCAAGCTTTCGAAGCCGCCCCAACTGGATCCCATGCCAAACAAGGTCAGTCCGTCGAACATCCGCCCGAGCGCCGGCCGATCGGCAGAGCGCATCACGAAGCCGAACAGCCCCGAGGCGCCGGAGAAGTGTCGCTTCCACAGGTCATGTCCGGGATCGCCAGGCAGGCCTGGATGCATCACCCGAAGCACCTCTTCTTGCTGCGACAACCATTGCGCCACTTTCAGGCCGCTGGCGTGATGATGAGCCATGCGCACAGCCAATGTGCGCAAGCCGCGCAGGGCCAGGAAGGCATCGTCTCCTCCGATACAGACGCCGAAGCGCAGATAGGTCTCACGGAGACGATCATACTGCTCAGCCCGACAGGCCACGGTACCAAGCATCAGGTCTGAATGGCCCGAGATGTATTTCGTGCCAGCCTGAACGGAAATGTCGGCGCCCTGCGTCAGCGGCTGGCAGAAATAACCGCCGCTCCAGGTGTTGTCGATGGCGGTTACCACATCGTGCCGTCGGGCCACCTGGCAGATGGCCGTCACATCCTGAACTTCGAAGGTCTGTGATCCGGGCGATTCCATCCAGATCAGCTTGGTCTGCGGACGGATCAGGCTTTCGATATCCGCACCGATGGACGGATCATAATACGTCGTCTCGACGCCGAATCTCCTAAGCGTAAACTCGCAGAACTTGCGGGCAGGGCCATAGGCGCTGTCCGTCATCAGGAAATGGGCACCGGGCTCAGCATAGCTCATCAGAACGACGCTGATCGCATTGACGCCCGAGGGTGCAACCAGGGCTCTGTCGCCCATCTCGAGGGCGCAGATCGCATCTTCAAGCGCGTGGGTCGTGGGTGTGCCCCGGCGCCCATAGCGCAGCTTTGCTCCCTCTTTCGCTTCCAGCGCTGCCAGAGTCGGAAAGAGGATGGTCGAAGCGCGATAGACCGGCGTGTTCACGGCACCGGAATGGAGGGCGGGCGAGCGGCCGGCATGGGCCAAGATCGTGTCATATCCCAGATTCTCTGTGTCCATTTTCGCGCCCTCCTGCGAGGTGCTCCCTATTGAATACCGATGAAAACATATGTATACAATGATTGTGGGGGCGTCAATCGGATGCCAAGCAAGACTGCAAATGCCCCCGCCCAACAGAGAGGGAATGAGATGATCAAGACAAAGGTTGTCGGGCTTTCCGTCATGGCGAGCCTCATGCTCGGCGTCGCGGGGGCTCCGGTGGCTCGGGCCGATTCGGGCGATACGCTGGCGGCGGTCAAGGCGCGGGGCGAAGTGCTGTGCGGCGTCCATCCGGCTCGTCATGGCTTTGCGGCCCCGGACAGTCTGGGCAAATGGAGCGGGTTCGAGGTCGACTTCTGCCACGCCATCGCCGCCGCGGTCTTTGGCGATGCCTCCAAGGTCCGCTTCGTCGCGCTGTCCTCCCAGCAGCGCTTTCCGGCCATCCAGTCCGGCGAGGTCGACGTGCTGGCCCGCAACGTGACCGCGACCCTCAGCCGTGACACGGCCCTGGGGCTGAACTTCGCCCCGCCGGTCTTCTATACCGGAACCGGTTTTCTGGTTCGCAAGGACGACGGCATCGCCAAGATCGAGGATCTGGATGGCGCGGCGATATGCATGGCGCCCGGTTCCACCACCGAACGCAACGTTGCCCGGATCTTCGCCGCCCGCGGCCTCACCTATACGCCCGTCGTGATCGAGAACAACAAGCAGTTGGTCGATGCCTATGTCACGGGCCGCTGCGACGCGCTGACCAAGGACAAGGCGGCCCTGCCCGGCGTGCGCGCCTTCGACACCGAAGACCCTTCCGCACATATCATGCTGCCCGGCATCTACTCCAAGGAACCGCTGGCAATGGCCGTCCGCCAGGGCGACGACAATTGGTATGACCTGGTGACGTGGGTCACCTACGCTACCTTCAACGCGGAAGAACTGGGCGTGAACCAGGACAATGTCGACGAGATGAAGAATTCGGAAGATCCCGACATCCAGACATTGCTCGGCGTGATCGGCGACAACGGTGCCAAGCTCGGTATCGACAATAGCTGGGTCTATGCGATCGTGAAGCAAGTCGGGAATTACAAGGACATCTACATGCGTCACTTCGGTCCCTACAGCCCCGTCGCGCTCGACCGCGACCAGAATGCGCTGTGGACCGAAGGCGGCCTGCTCTACGGCTTCCCGATGCAGTGAGCCCGCAAGCCGCCTCTTCCGTATCCTCCGCAGCCGGCTTGCCGGATGCGGAGGCTGTACATGCCTTGCCCGGATGGGAACGACACATGACAGACGCCAGTCCAGGCCGGAGCGGAGCACGCCCCGCGCGGAACCTGAAGGACATTCTCTACAGCGAAAGCTTCCGAACAGTGATCTATCAGGTCGCGTTGGCAGCGGGGGTGGCGCTGGTGGGCTTCTACCTCTACCAGAACGTCATCGACAACCTCAGCCGGCAGAACATCGCCACAGGATTCGGCTTCCTGGATCAGGTCGCGCAGTTCGAGATCGGCGAGACGCTGATCGCATATTCCTCGCGCGATACATATGGCCGAGCTCTGCTGGTCGGGTTGATAAACACGCTGACCGTCTCGGCGGCGGGCATCCTCGTCGCCACCGTCATCGGCTTTTCGGTCGGCATCGCGCGGGTCTCGACCAACTGGCTGCTGCAGCGCATCGCCACAGCCTATGTCGAGATCGTACGCAACATCCCGGTCATCCTTCAGGTGATCTTCTGGGCGGCGGTGATCCGCAACCTGCCCGCTCCGCGCCAGGCCATCGACCTGTGGGGACTGGGCTTTCTGTCCAACCGCGGGCTGACCTTCGCAATGCCGGTCGCCGATGCGGCCCATGTTTGGATGCTGGCGGCCCTGGTCACAGGCATCGTTCTGGCCGCCGTCGCCAGCCATCTGGCCAAGCGTCACCGCGAAGTCACCGGTCGCTATGTCGACATGCTGTGGCCCAGCATAGCCCTGGTTGCCGGGCTGCCGCTTCTGGTCTGGCTGGTCTTCGGCGCCCCCCACGCCATCAGCTATCCGCAACGCCAGGGTTTCAACTTTGCCGGCGGCGCAACCATCAGCCCGGAATTCGTGGCCCTGATGGCGGGAATCTCGCTCTATTCCTCGGGCTTCATCGCCGAAATCGTCAGAGCTGGCATCCAGGCCACTCCCCGCGGTCAGGTCGAGGCCGCCCGCTCCATCGCGCTGCGTCCGCGTTTCATCCTGCGCTATGTCGTGCTGCCACAGGCCCTGCGCGTGATCGTGCCGCCGCTGACCAGTCAGTATGTCAGCCTGATCAAGAACAGTTCCATCGCCGTCGTCATCGGATATCCGGATCTGGTCAACATCGGCAACACCGTCATGAACCAGACGGGGCAAGCGGTCGAAGCGATCGCGGTGATGATGATGGTCTATCTCATCATCAGCGTTGTCACCTCGCTTCTGATGAATGCCTACAACCGCCTCGTGGCGATCAAGGAGCGGTAAGTCATGACCACGATTTCCTCGCAGATCGCCACCCCGCCCCCCGCCTATGACCCGCATGCCCGCATCTCCGGTGCTGTCTGGCTGAAAGCGAACCTGTTTGGCTCCATCTGGCAAAGCCTTCTGACGGTGATTGTCGCCGCTGGCCTCATCCGCTTTTTCTGGTTCGTGCTGGACTGGGGCGTGATCAATGCCGTGTTCTATACCACCGATCCCGATGTCTGCCGCGCCGCGACCGGCGCCTGCTGGGCGGTGATCGTCGAGAAGCACCGGCCGATGCTGTTCGGTCTCTACCCCTATGACGAACACTGGCGACTGGTGCTGATGATCGTGATCTACCTGGTCACGGTGGTCATCTCGCTCTGGCCGCGCTTCTGGAACCTGCGCCTTCTGGTGCCGCTCTGGATCGTCGCGACGCTGTCCATCGGCGCGCTGATGTTCGGGGGAGTTCTGGGGTTGCGCTATGTGGCAACGTCGGAATGGGGCGGCCTGCCGCTCACCATGCTGCTGTTCACCGGAACCGTGCTGATCGGCATGCCCGTTGCGGTTCTGCTGGCCCTGGGGCGCCGCGCCCCCCTGCCGGTGGCGCGCGGCGTGTCGGTGGTGTTCATCGAATCCCTGCGCGGAGTGCCACTGATCACCATCCTCTTCGTGGCCGTGAACGTGTTTCCGCTGTTCTTGCCCGCCGGCATGGAGGTGAACAAGCTGCTGCGCATCACGGTGGGTATCGCGATCTTCTTCGCTTGCTATCAAGCCGAGGTGATCCGTGGCGGGCTTCAGGCCATCCCGCGCGGTCAGTACGAGGCGGCCCAGTCCCTCAGCCTCAGCTATTGGCAGACCACACGCGCGATCATCCTGCCGCAGGCCTTGCGCATCAGCCTGCCCGCGATCACCAACCACATCATCGCGGCGATGAAGAACACTTCGTTCGTGATCATCATCGGTCTCTTCGACATCCTGACAGCAACCACGGCCGTGATGCAGGACCCGCTCTGGCGAAAATTCTATGTCGAAGCGTATCTGTTCGTGGCGGCGGTCTATCTTTTCTTCGGCTATGCGCTCTCGCTCTATGCGCGCCAGGTCGAGAAGTGGATCGCCTCGGGTCGGATCTGACGACCAAAACTGGAGATAAGAAATGCCCCAATCCTCCCTCCCAGATCAGACCTCCACCCCTGTCATCAGCATGCGCAACGTGTCGAAGTGGTTCAGCGCCTTTCAGGTGCTGCACGATGTCAGCCTTGATGTGCGCAAGGGCGAGCGCGTCGTCGTCTGCGGCCCCTCAGGCTCGGGAAAGTCGACGCTCATTCGCTGCATAAACCGGCTTGAAGCGCACCAGTCCGGTCAGATCTTCGTCAAGGGACTGGAGATGACAGACAATGTGAAGAACATCGATACGATCCGCCGTAACATCGGCATGGTGTTTCAGAACTTCAATCTTTTTCCACATCTGACCGTTCTGGAAAATCTGACTCTCGGCCCGATGCTGACCCGGCACATGAAGAAAGCGGCCGCCGAAGATCTGGCGATGCACTTCTTGAGAAAGGTCCGCATCCCCGAGCAGGCGAACAAGTATCCGCTCCAGCTTTCGGGGGGGCAGCAGCAGCGGGTGGCCATTGCCCGAAGCCTGTGCATGGAACCCGAGATCATGCTCTTCGACGAACCGACCTCGGCACTCGATCCGGAGATGATCAAGGAAGTGCTGGACACGATGATCGAGCTTGCCGAAAGCGGCATGACCATGATCGTGGTGACGCATGAAATGGGGTTCGCCCGCACTGTCGCCGACAACGTCGTCTTCATGGCCGAGGGCCGCAAAGTGGAAAGCGCCCCTCCCGAAGACTTCTTCGGAAACCCCCGCGAAGAGCGGACTCGCGTTTTCCTCGACCAGATCCTGAAGCATTGACCTGCGCCGGTCCGCCACCGGCGGGCCGGACATAGCACTTGG
>CAYQRX010000171.1:0-7214 GCA_964419865.1 uncultured Hyphomonas sp.
CGCGATGGTGGGGAGCGCCGCCGCGGCAAGCTGACGATTGCTTCCGCACTGGGCGACGACGCGGACCGCCAGCGCTCGCTGGCGTCCGTGCGCCGGGCCCGCGAGCGTGAGCGCGAGCGCCGCATGGGCGGCGCTGATCAGCGTGACAAGGTCTCTGTCGAGGTGACGCTTCCGGAAACGATCACACTGCAGGAGCTCGCCGGCCGTATGAACGAACGCGTCGCTGACGTCGTCAAGTTCATGTTCAAGCAGGGCGAAATGCTGCGCGGCAATGACATCATTGATGCCGACACCGCAGAGCTGATCGCCAACGAGTTCGGCCATACCGTCCGCCGCGTTTCGGAAGCCGATGTGGAAATCGGTCTGGAAGGGGCTGACGACAGGCCGGAAGACCTCAAGCCGCGCCCGCCGATCGTGACGATCATGGGCCATGTAGATCACGGCAAGACTTCGCTACTCGACGCGCTGCGCAGGACCGATGTGGCCTCCGGCGAAGCTGGCGGCATCACCCAGCATATCGGCGCCTATCAGGTGCAGCTCAAGTCTGGCGAGCGGATCACCTTCCTCGACACGCCCGGCCACGCGGCCTTCACCGCGATGCGCGCGCGCGGCGCCAACGCGACGGATATTGCCGTCCTGGTTGTGGCTGCCGACGATTCCGTCATGCCTCAGACAATCGAATCCATCAGCCATGCCAAGGCCGCTGGTGTACCGATCATCGTCGCGGTCAACAAATGCGACCTGCATGATGCAGATCCTGACCGCGTGCTGACAGACCTCCTGCAGCACGACATCCAGGTCGAGAGCATGGGCGGCGCGACCCAGGCGGTGAAGGTTTCGGCGAAAACGGGAATCGGGCTCGACGACCTGACCGATGCGATCTCGCTGCAGGCTGAGCTCCTGGAGCTGAAGGCCAACCCGGATCGCCCGGCAGACGGTGTCGTGATCGAGTCGAAGCTCGACAAGGGCCGCGGGCCGGTGGCAACCGTGCTGGTCAAGCGCGGTGAACTGAAGCGCGGCGATATCGTCGTTGCCGGCGCCAACTGGGGCAAGGTACGCGCGCTCGTCGACGAGCGGGGACAGCAGCTGGATGGTGCGGGTCCGTCGCTTCCTGTGGAAGTGCTTGGCCTTGATGGGGCGCCGGATCCCGGCGATGTCTTTGTCGTGGTCGAAAATGAATCCCGCGCGCGGGAGATCACCGAATATCGCACGCGCCAGAAGCGTCAGGTGTCGGGCAATACGTCCGCCGCCGCCCGTGCATCTCTGGATCAGCTGATGAACCGCCTCAAGGAAGGCGCCATCGAGGCGAGCGAGCTCCCCGTGGTCCTCAAAGCCGATGTTCAGGGATCGGTGGAAGCGATCACCATGTCGCTCGACAAGATCTCGACCGAGGAAGTGCGCGCCAAGGTCATCCACGGCGCCGTGGGCGGGATCTCGGAGTCCGACGTCCTGCTTGCCCGTTCCTCCAATGCGCCGATCTTCGCGTTCAATGTCCGCGCCAACAAACAGGCACGCGACCTGGCCGAGCGCGAAGGCGTGGAAATCCGCTACTATTCGGTGATCTACGACCTGCTCGACGATGTGAAGGCGACCCTGTCGGGCATGTTGGCACCGGAGAAACGCGAGACCTTCCTCGGCTATGCCGACATTCTCGAAGTCTTCAACATCACCAAGGTCGGCAAGGTCGCCGGCTGCCGGATCTCCGAAGGCAAGGTTCTGCGCGGCTGCGGTGTGCGCCTGCTGCGTGACAACGTCGTTATCCACGAAGGCAAGCTCAAGACGCTCAAGCGCTTCAAGGACGAGGTCACGGAGGTCAATGCCGGCATGGAATGCGGTATGGCGTTCGAGCGGTATGATGACATCCGCGTCGGCGACAAGATCGAGTGTTTCCAGGTCGAGGAAATCGCCAGGACGCTTGCGTAACCCGCAATGGCCCGGCGTCCTTCCCCGCCCGGTCTGCCCTCGCAGCGCCAGCTGCGGGCCGGCGAGATCATCCGTCATGCGCTCGCGGAAATTCTCTCCCGAGAGGATTTTCGCGATCCGGACCTTTCCGGTGTCATCATTACGGTCGGCGAGGTGCGCTGCTCGCCGGACCTCAAGCATGCCAATGTCTTCGTCACGCCGCTCGGCGATGAGACCGAAGCCGGCCGGGCGCGGCTGACGGCCGCGCTCACCCGTGCCAGCGCTTTCCTGCGCGGCCGGCTTGGCCGCGAGATCGACATGAAATTCACTCCGGAGCTCCATTTCATCGCGGATACGTCCTATGATGAAGCCACGGCGATTGACCGGCTGCTGGCCGATCCGCGTGTGCGCCGGGATGTCGAAGGCAGGGACTGAAGCAGCTCATCGCCGCTTTTCTGCCTTTTTGCTTTGTCATTTGACAGGAGGGTGCGGGCCTGCCAGCCCTCCCTCAAGGCTAATCGGGGCTCAGAATGGACCGTCAGACGCTGGATATGGAAGGGGCCCGGCAGGGCGAAGTCTCTGCCGCATCGCTGCAACTGGGCGACGACACCATCGCCATCCGCCGGATTGCGACCATGTCGGTCGAGCGCCATGAATTCGCACCCTGGGACACGCCCCGCAATCGCCGGGTTCAGGGCCTTTATGCAACATTCTGTGTGACGCTTCTGTTCTTCGGCCTCTTGGCGCTCGGCTGGTGGGCGCTTCGCCCCGGCCAGGGCGACGGTGTCATCGGGCTGTTCGCCGGCCTTGGCCTGCTCCTGCTCGGCATTCTCCTCGGCATTCGCGCCGCGATGATCGCGGTGATGCTGAAGCGGCGCGAGCCCTATTTCCGGCTGCTGATCGGCACCTCGGATGGCCGGCAGATTCCGCTCGTCGACAATAGCCGCGATGTTTTGGTGAAAATCCGCGACGCCGTGCGCTACAAGCTAGACACCGGCGATACCGTCCTGACCGGCGATTTCGACCTCAATCTCGACATCGTGAACCTGCGGGGCCCCAAGGGCGCCGCGCAGCCTTCTCGTCCTCCGGCCGCTGAGGCGGAGGACGATGTGTTCGAAGGCCCGAGACTGACTTACTGATCCGGCTCAGACGAGGCGGAGCGTCACGTCCACATTCCCGCGGGTTGCGTTGGAATAGGGGCAGACTTCATGCGTTTCCTGCGCCAGCGCCTCGGCGGCCGCAGCATCAAGGCCGGGCAGGGATACTTCGATCGTCACATCGAGTGCGAAGCCTTTGCCCTTGGGATTCTGCCCGATGCCGACATGGGCGGTGACGGCCGAGTCGGCTGGCAGCGGGGTCTTTGTCTGCCCCGCAACGAATTTCAGCGCGGAGTGGAAGCAGGCCGCATAGCCGGCCGCGAACAGCTGTTCCGGATTGGTGCCGGCCCCACCGGCGCCGCCGAGCTCCTTCGGCGTGTCGAGCGTGACGCTGAGGCGGCCATCATCGCTTTTTGCCTGGCCGGTGCGGCCACCGGATGAGGTGGCGCGGGCGGTATAGAGGACATTCATCGGAGCGCTCCTTTGCATTGGGTGATAGGTATATAGGAGGCCATTATATTGTGCACAACATATATCACGGATTTTCCGGCGCGATGCCGGGCGGGCGCCTAAGCCATCATCGCGCCGCGCAGCTTCTTCAGCTTCCGGCGCAGCCCCTGTATCTCGGACAGCGTCATGCCGCCGGCGGCGGCGATCTCCAGCGGAATGCAGGCCGCCTTCTCCTTCAGCGCCCGCCCCGCAGGCGTCAGATGGATCAGCACCTGGCGTTCATCCGCCTCATTCCGCGCCCGCCGGATCAGCCCGGCTTTCTCCATCCGTTTGAGCAGCGGCGTCAGCGTGCCGGAATCCAGATACAGCCGGTCGCCGAGGGCGCCGACCGTAAGTCCGTCCTCCTCCCAAAGAACCAAAAGGGTAATGTATTGCGGATAGGTGAGCCCGATCTCGTCCAGCAGCGGCTTGTACAGCCGGGTCATCTGCAGGGACGCCGAATACAGCGCAAAGCAGAGCTGGTTGTCGAGAAGAAGGGGGTCTTCGGCCTGGCTCATACATCCTCCATCCGGCTGGCCATTGATATGGGCCTCAATCACGATGACACAATGCAATTGTGCGCGCCGTGTCCGCAAGCAGGCGGACGATTGACGCGGGCGCCCGCATCCGTTTAAGCCCCCAGCAACACATTCCCAGTCCTGCCGGCGGCGCGTTCGAACCGTGCGCCCGGAGCCTTTCGGAGAAGACATGTCCCGCCAAAGAAAGCGCAAGGGCGAGCCCGTCACGGGCTGGATCAACCTGTTCAAGCCGGTCGACATGACCTCCACCCAGGCCGTGGCGATCATCAAGCGGCTCTACAATGCCGAGAAGGTCGGCCATGGCGGCACGCTCGACCCGCTGGCCGACGGCATCCTGCCGATCGCGCTCGGCCAGGCGACGAAGACGGTCCAGTGGGCGATGGACGCGCACAAGGAATATGTCTTCACCATCCGCTGGGGCGTCTCCACCGCCAGTCAGGATGCCGAGGGCGACGTGATCGCCACCTCCGATGTGCGCCCCGCGCGCGAGGCGGTCGAGGCGGCGCTCGCCGCCTATACCGGCACCATCCGCCAGGTCCCGCCGAAATATTCCGCCATCAAGGTCGCCGGCGAGCGCGCCTATGACCTTGCCAGGGAAGGCGAGGCGTTCGAGCTGGAGGCGCGCGAGGTGGACGTTCACGCTGCCCGCGTCATCGGCATGCCGGATGCGGACCATACGGTGATCCATGTCGTCTCGGGCAAGGGCTTCTATGTCCGCGCCCTGGCGCGCGACCTCGCGGCCGATCTCGGCGCGGAGGGCCATATCGTCCAGCTGCGGCGCACGCGCGTCGGGGCGTTCGATGCGCCGGGCGCCGTCTCCATCGCCGATCTCGAGGCGCTGAAGGAAGACAGGCCCGCCCTGATGGCCAGGCTGAAGCCGCTGCATGCGGTGCTGACAGGCATGCCGCAGGTGCAGGTCTCGGCCCATGACGCCGCCGACATCCGCCAGGGCCGCTCGGTCATCCTGCTGCCGCATGTGGTCGAGCGCTGGCGCGATGCGCGGGGCGGCGATGACGACCGCACGGCCCTCGCCCTCGCCGGCGAAGACGCCGTCGCCCTCGGCGAAATCCGCGCCGGCCAGTTCGAGCCGGTGAGGGTGTTTGCGGGCTGAGGCCTCGCCGCGAGCGCACTGCAACACCCCTCTCCCTCCGGGAGAGGCTGCGCAGGATCAGCGTTTGCATTGCAAACGCCCGGAGCAGGCCCGCGCCCGCAGGGCGTGGGAGGTGAGGGTCTTATGCTCCGTACCCGTGATAACCGTAGGCCGGATTGAGTCCCGCGAAAGCGGGTCGATACCCACCACCCCGCGTTTCGCGGCACAGCAGCCAAGTGGGTATCGGCTACACCTCAACGCGCCCTGCGCTTGCTAAGCATTGTTTGAGGGCAATTCAGTTGTTAGTTGGGAGTCATCCGAATTTGTAGTGTATATTTTTTGAGAAAATGCCCAATCAGCTGAAATGTTCAGAAGTATCGCCGCCGCCATCACAGCAAAGCCAATAGATTTTGCGCCAACTCCAAAAGTGCTATTCGGAACGTGTTCGATCAAGAAATAACCAGTGTATGCAAAAATAAGCAAGGCGGTCACGACGAACAACGCGCCAATGAAATTAACAGCAAGCCAATAGACTAAACTAGCAGCGCGCTTGGGTATGATATGCACGGGATGATAAATGTTGAACTGCGAGTTCAGGACTTTGAAAACCATCTGGAATGGTACAACTGATGCAGAAATAATATCGGGATCTATAAGAGTGTTTGCTGACCGCTTTTTGGCAACTGCCTCCATCAAACCAGAATAGGCGCCAATACTAATTCCTGTGATCTGAGCAAAGAGCAGAAAAACAGCCATCAGTAGGCCGAGCAGTGCGTTTAGCCCCGGAACATTTGATAGCTTTATGCTGATGTAGGGAAGAGTTAAATCTTGCCCGTTCGAAACAAAGAACATCAAAAAAGTCATCACAAAGATGCCCTTAAGCATTGCGTTCCGTTGTTTCTCAAGTTCAAATTTCTGCTTAGCGAGCTTTTCCAGAAACTCATTCGTGACAACACCAACGTTGTTCGCCGCTTCTATATCTGTTTCTCTGTCAAACAGGAGACGAGCCCGGACCTGTGCAGAGAGCTTGTCTTCATAATATGTACCCGAAGCGTCTTGTTTGAGCTGTGCCATTGTCGACCCGCTAAGAAAGTCAGTAGACAATAGCGCGATTCCCACCGAAGCGAGAACTTTATAAAATGCGAGACACACGCATACAGTATGCGGGGCGCGGCAATGAAAGGTCAGGTGTGGAGCGTAGGTCCACTGCCCCTAATGCCTAAAGTGCCGCATCCCCGTAAACACCATAGCCAGCCCCGCCTCATCCGCTGCCGCAATCACTTCGTCGTCGCGGATTGAGCCGCCCGGCTGGATGACGGCGGTGGCGCCGGCGCTGGCGGCTTGCAGGAGGCCGTCCGGGAACGGAAAGAAGGCGTCCGAGGCGGCCACACAGCCCTTTGTGCGCGCCTCGGCCCAGCCGGCGGCTTCCTGCGCGTCCTCAGCCTTGCGGGCGGCGATGCGGGCGCTATCGATGCGGCTCATCTGGCCGGCGCCGATGCCGGCGGTGACGCCGTCCTTCGCATAGACGATCGCGTTCGATTTCACATGCTTGGCGACGCGCCAGGCAAACAGCATGTCGGCGAGTTCCTGCTCCGTGGGCGCTCGTCTGGTGACGGTTTTCAGGTCGGCCTTCGTGATCCGGCCCGCGTCCCGGTCCTGCATCAGGAAGCCGCCGGCAACCGTCTTGACGAACATGCCGGGCGCGGCGGGATCCGGCAGGCCGTCCGTGATCAGCAGGCGGAGGTTTTTCTTCTTCGCAAACACGGCCTCGGCGGCGGCATCCGCCCCCGGCGCGATGACGACTTCGGTGAAAATCTCGGTGATCACCTTCGCCGTTTCCTCGTCCAGCGGGCGGTTCAGCGCGACGATGCCGCCGAAGGCAGAGGTGGGGTCGCAGGCGAGGGCCGCCTTGTAGGCCTCGATGATGTTGGGGCCGAGCGCCACGCCGCAGGGATTGGCATGCTTGATGATGGCGACGGCGGGGGTCTCGCTGCCCAGTTCCCCGATCAGCTCATAGGCGGCGTCGGTGTCGTTGATGTTGTTGTAGGAGAGCTCCTTGCCCTGAAGCTGGCGCGCGGTGGCAACGCCGGGGCGGGC
>CAYQRX010000172.1:0-7138 GCA_964419865.1 uncultured Hyphomonas sp.
CCGAAGCCGTCGACGACAACATGCGTCTTCTCGACCTTCACGCCGAGAGCTTCCAACCCCAGATTCTCGACATTCCCAACAATGCCGACGGCCAGGATGACGCGGTCGAATTCCTTCGTCTCCTTCTTGCCGTCCTTGGTGGTGATATCGGCGGTCACGCTGTTCTTGCCCGGCTTCACATTCTCGACCTTGGCGCCGGTGAGGATGTTCATGCCCTGCTTCTTGAAATCCTTTTCGGCGAGGCCGGAGATTTCCGCGTCTTCCACCGGCAGGATACGCTCCATCACTTCGGCAACGGTGACGTCCGAGCCAAGCTCGTTATAGAAGCTCGCAAATTCGATCCCGATGGCACCGGAGCCGATGACCAGGAGCCGCTTCGGCATCACATCCGGCGTCATCGCCTCGCGGTAGGTCCAGACAAGCTTGCCGTCGGCTTTCAGCCCGGCTTGCGGAATATCCCGCGCGCGCGCGCCGGTCGCCAGCATCACATGTCTGGCCGCATACGGCGTATCCTTGCCGTCCTTGCCACGCACGATGACCTTCGGCGCGGGCGAGCCCTTTTCCAGCCGCGCCGTGCCCTCGATCACATCGATCTTGTTTTTCTTCATCAGGAATTTGACGCCGTTCGACAGCTGCGAGGCGACGCCCCGCGAGCGTTTCACGACCGCCTCCAGATCAAAGGACGGGTTCTCGATTTTCAGGCCGAACGCCTTCGCATTCTTCGCCAGGTGCAGCACCTCGGCCGAACGCAGCAGCGCCTTCGTCGGGATACAGCCCCAGTTCAGACAGATGCCGCCAAGGCTCTCGCGCTCGACAATCGCCGTCTTCATCCCGAGCTGGCTCGCCCGGATCGCCGCAACATAGCCGCCGGGGCCGGAGCCGATGACGATGAGGTCGTATTGGGTGGACATGTCCTAATTCCTCTTCCTCACCAGCTAAAGCAGCATCGCTTCCGGCGTTTCGACATAGCGCTTGAACGCCGCCAGCCATTTCGCGCCTTCCGCCCCGCCAATGACGCGGTGGTCGCAGGTCAGCGTCACGGTCATGACCGTCCGCGCCACGACATTGCCCTTCTCATCCACCACCGGGCGTTTCTCGCCGGCGCCGACAGAGAGGATCATGCCTTCCGGCGGATTGATGATCGAGGCGAAGGATTTGATGCCGAACATGCCGAGGTTCGAGATCGAGAAGGTGCCGCCCATATATTCCTGCGGCTTCAGCTTGCGCTCGCGCGCGCGGGCGGCGAGGTCTTTCATCTCCTCGGAGATTTCCGCCAATCCCTTCTCTTCAGCCTTGAAGATCACCGGTGTGATCAGGCCGCCCTCGACCGCCACGGCCACAGAGATGTGCGCATGTTTGTGATAGGCGATGCCTTTGTCCGTGAACGACGCATTACAGTCCGGCTCATCGATCAGCGCCAGCGCAGCGGCCTTGATCAGCAGGTCGTTGACCGAGATCTTCACATCCTTCGGTGCCGCCGCATTGATCGCCGCACGGCTCGCCAGCAGGTTATCGAGCTGGATGTCGACGTTCAGCGGGAAATGCGGCACCTGCATGAAGCTCTGCGTCAGCCGCTTCGCCACCGTTTTGCGCATGCCGTCGAGGGGTTTCAGCTCATAACTGTCCGGCGCATAGACGCGGTCGTCGAGGATCTGCGGCAGGATGAGGCCGTCGGGTGAAGCCGGCGCCGCGGTGCTGCCTGCCGGGGCGGCCCGCGCCCCAGGTTTGGCGCTTTCCACATCGCGCTTGATGATACGTCCATGCGGGCCGGAACCTTTGAGGGCCTTGAGGTCGATGCCCTTGTTCGCAGCGATGCGCCTCGCCAGCGGCGAGGCCTTGAGGCGCGCGCCACCATCGGATTTCGGCGGCGCGGCCGCCTTGGTGGGCTCAGGTTTCGCCTCTTCCTTACTGGGCTCCGGCTTCTTCTCCTCGGCCTTGTTTTCAGCAGCCTTCGGAGCGTCCTCCTTTTTCTCGTCCTTCTTCGGCGCTGCATCGGCAGACGGCGCCTTCACCGAGGACGCATCCTCGCCGTCTTCCGCCAGCACGGCGATGACGGCGTTGACTTTCACGCCTTCAGAGCCTTCCGGCACGACGATCTTGGCAACAGTGCCCTCATCGACCGCTTCGACTTCCATGGTCGCCTTGTCGGTCTCGATCTCGGCGATGACGTCACCGGATTTGACGCTATCGCCTTCCTTGACGAGCCATTTGGCCAACGTGCCCTCTTCCATCGTTGGGCTGAGCGCGGGCATGGTGATGTTTATCGCCATCAGAATGCTCCTTCGCAGACTTTTTTCGCCGCCTCGACAATATCGTCTGCATCCGGAAGGCTGAGCGCTTCGAGATTTGCCGCGTAGGGTAGCGGCACGTCTTTCTGATGGACGCGCGCCGGCGGCGCATCGAGATAGTCGAACGCCTCGGCCACCACCGTCGCCGCGATCTCTGCGCCGACACCCATATAGCGCCAGCCCTCTTCGCAGCAGACAAGGCGATTGGTCTTCTTGACGCTCTCGATCACGGTCTCGGTGTCGAGCGGGCGCAGCGTGCGCAGGTCGATCACTTCGGCGCTGATGCCGTCTTCGGCGAGGCGTTCGGCCGCCTGCAGGGCAAAGCCGACCATGCGGGAATGGGCCACCAGCGTGACATCGCTGCCCTCACGTTTCACGGCCGCTTTGCCGATGGGCAGGACATAGTCCTCAACATCCGGCACCGGGAAGGACTGGCCATAGAGCAGCTCATGCTCAAGGAAGACAACCGGGTTGGGATCACGGATCGCGGCTTTGAGCAGGCCCTTGGCATCCGCCGCATCATAAGGCGCGATGACTTTGAGGCCCGGAATTTGTGCGTACCAGGCCGAATAGTCCTGGCTATGCTGCGCGCCCACGCGGCTGGCCGCGCCATTGGGCCCCCGGAACACGATGGGGCAGCCCATCTGCCCGCCGGACATATACAGCGTCTTGGCCGCAGAGTTGATGATCTGGTCAATCGCCTGCATGGCGAAGTTGAAAGTCATGAACTCGACAATCGGGCGCAGGCCGGCAAAGGCCGCGCCGACGCCAAGCCCGGCAAAGCCATGCTCCGTGATCGGCGTATCGACGACGCGGCGCTCGCCGAATTCCTGCAGGAGTTCGCGGGTGACCTTGTAGGCTCCCTGATATTGCGCAACTTCCTCGCCCATAACAAAGACGCGCTCGTCGCGGCGCATCTCCTCGGCCATCGCATCACGCAGCGCATCGCGCACGGTCGTGTCGGTATAAGTCGTGCCTTCGGGAAGAGACGTATCCTTCACGATAGCGGCGCGCGGCTGTTCCGGCGCCTTGGGCTTGGGGTCTTCCTCTTCCGGAACAGCCTTCTTCGCCTCTTTCTCCTCGCCGGCTTCGGATTTGGCCTCGGCTTTTTCTTCCTTCGGGCCCGAGGCCGCCGCCTTCGGCACATCCTCACCATCGGCGGCGAGCACGGCGATCACGGCATTGACCTTCACCCCTTCGGTGCCTTCGGGCACGAGGATCTTTGCCAGGACGCCTTCGTCCACGGCTTCGACTTCCATCGTCGCCTTGTCGGTTTCGATTTCGGCGATCACGTCGCCGGACTTGATCTCGTCGCCTTCCTTCTTCAGCCATTTGGAGAGGGTGCCCTCTTCCATGGTTGGCGACAGCGCAGGCATAAGTATGTCTACGGACATATATCAGACTCCGGAAAACGGAAGAACTTGCAGGAAGATCATCACGAGGCCGACGACGCCGGCAAAGAATGCCAGCGTGCGCATGACCGGCACGCCGAACCAGTAGAGCGGCGCGAAGGCAAGACGGGCGAAGAAGAAGATAGCGCAGCCAAGCGCCGTCCATTCATTGGCGCGCCCGCTGGCCTCAACGATCAGCACCAGCGGCACGAACAGGCACATCGCCTCGATCATGTTCGCGGTCGCGCGCTTGGCGCGCCCGAGGGCCGTGCCTGGGGGCGCGAGCCCGTCGCGCGGCCCCAGCAGATCTTTCAGAGGGTGCTGGCGATTGCCGGTGAATGCCTCGGCAAGAATATAGACGAAAAACAGCGCGACGGTGGCAGACAGCCAGGAAAGCTCCGCACTCATCACGCTTCCTCCTCGATCAGCACATCCGTCCACAGCTCGCTCGGGTCCGGCTCCGGGCTCTCGAGCGAGAAGTCGGCCGCCTCTTTCACGATGGCCTTGATCTCATTGTCGATCTTCTTGAGATCGTCTTCGGTCGCATGCCCCAGCTCAAGGATCTGGCCTTTCAGCCCCTCGATCGGGTCGTGATGGGTACGGATATCGTCGACCTCCTCGCGCTTGCGATACTTCGCCGGGTCGGACATCGAGTGGCCACGATAGCGATAGGTCTTCATCTCGAGGATGTAGGGGCCCTTGCCGCTGCGTGCATGCTTGACGGCCTTCTCGCCCGCCTCGCGCACGGCGAGCACATCCATGCCGTCGACTTCCTCGCCTTCGATCTCGAAGGAGATGCCGCGCTTGTAAAGCTCCGTCTCCGAGGCATGGCGCTCAACGCTCGTGCCCATCGCATACATGTTGTTCTCGATGATATAGACGACCGGCAGTTTCCACAGCGAGGCCATGTTGAACGCCTCATACACCTGGCCCTGGTTCGCCGCGCCGTCGCCGAAATAGGCAAGCGCGACATTGTCATTGCCGCGATACTTGTTGGCGAAGGCGAGGCCGGTGCCCAGCGGCACCTGCGCGCCGACGATGCCATGGCCGCCATAGAAGTGTTTCTCTTTCGAGAACATGTGCATCGAGCCGCCCTTGCCGCGCGAATAGCCGCCGACCCGTCCGGTCAGCTCCGCCATAACGCCTTTGGGGTCCATCTCGCAGGCCAGCATGTGGCCATGGTCGCGGTAGCCGGTGATGACCTGGTCACCTTCCTTCAGGCAGGCCTGCATGCCGGTGACGACCGCTTCCTGGCCGATATAGAGGTGGCAGAAGCCGGCAATCTTGCCCATGCCGTAGAGCTGGCCGGCCTTCTCCTCGAAACGCCGGATCAGCAGCATCTCGCGGTAGTATTTCAGCATGTCGGCCTTTGAGGCCTTCGTGGGTGCTTTTTTTGCACCTTTCGGTTTTGTCGCCATAACGATGTGCCTCCCAGAGGCCTTTATGTCGCCGCAATTTTGCAACGACAAGTCAGAACATCGTTGTCAATTTGCAGAGCTGCGTTCCGGAGTCAGGAGAACGATCTCCCCGGGATATACGAAGGCCAGCTTATCACGCGCCAGCGCCTCGACATAATCCGGGTCCATGGAGCCGGGTGTCAGGCGCCGGATATCCACTTTCAGCCGCTCGATTTCCTGTTCGATTTCAGCGAGTTCGGCCTTGCGGTTCTCAAGTTCGATCTGGGCATCGGTCCAACGGCCAAGCCCCTTGTCCCCCGCAAAAGCGTGGAAAGCGAAGTACAATACAAGAAGACTGAGCCCGAGGGCCTGAAGCCGTGAAACCATGGGGCTAGGGATGCCGCGTGTTGGTTAAGGCTTGGTGACGATTAACAGAAAGAGCCGATCCGGAAACAGTTCGGGGCCCCGCAGGGCCCCGATCAATGCGCCGCCTGGCCAGCCGGTCAGCTGGCATTGATGCGCGCGCGGCCGGCATACATGCCGATCGGGCCCAGCTCTTCCTCGATCCGAATCAGCTGGTTGTATTTGGCGATCCTGTCAGACCGGCTGAGCGATCCGGTCTTGATCTGTCCGCAATTCGTGGCCACCGCGAGGTCGGCGATCGTCGAATCCTCGGTCTCGCCGGAGCGGTGCGACATGACCGCAGTGTAGCCATGAAGATGCGCCAGCTCGACCGCATCGAACGTCTCCGACAGCGTGCCGATCTGGTTGACCTTGACCAGGATCGAGTTGGCCGCGCCTTTCTGCAGGCCGATGGCGAGGCGGTCGGGATTGGTCACGAACAGGTCGTCGCCGACCAGCTGAACATGATCGCCGAGCATCTCCGTCAGCGCGATCCAGCCATCCCAGTCATCTTCAGCCATACCGTCTTCGATGGAGAGAATCGGATAGCGCCCGCACAGGTCAGCCAGATATGTGGCGAACTGTTCGGACGACAGCGACTTGCCCTCGCCGGCCAGCTCATACTTGCCGTTCTTGTAGAACTCCGTGGACGCCGCATCGAGCGCGAGCGCAATATCCTCGCCCGGCTTGTAGCCGGCCTTCTCGATCGACTTCATGATGAAGCCGATGGCCTCGTCGGTCGAGGCGAGGTTCGGCGCGAAGCCGCCCTCATCGCCGACATTCGTATTGTGCCCGGCATCATGCAGCGTCTTCTTCAGCGCGTGGAACACTTCCGCGCCCATGCGTACCGCGTCGGCAATGCTCTCGGCGCTGACCGGCATGATCATGAATTCCTGGATGTCGATCGGATTGTCGGCATGCGCGCCGCCATTGATGATGTTCATCATCGGCGTCGGCAGGATGCGCGCATTGGCGCCGCCGAGATAGCGATAGAGCGGCAGGGCGCTGGTCTCGGCCGCCGCCTTGGCAACGGCCAGCGACACGCCGAGAATGGCATTGGCGCCGAGGCGGGATTTGTTGTCGGTGCCATCGAGGTCGATCATCACCGTGTCGATCAGGCGCTGATCGGTCGCGTCCAGCCCGGCGAGTTCGTTCAGGATCTCGCCATTGACGGCCTCGATCGCCTTCAGCACGCCCTTGCCATTATAGCGCGTCTTGTCGCCGTCGCGCTGCTCATGCGCCTCATAGGCGCCCGTCGAAGCGCCCGAAGGAACCGCCGCGCGGCCCGTCGAGCCATCATCGAGCGTGACATCGACCTCGACGGTGGGGTTGCCCCGGCTGTCGAGAATTTCGCGGGCATGAATGTCGATGATTTCGCTCATGGAGAGGGCCCCTTACCGGTCAGAAACGTTCAAATGAAAAGCGCCCCCTGCGAGGTGCAGGAGGCGCCGGAAGCCTTATGCCGCCGCGCTCTTGAGCGCAACCGGTGGGATCTAGATTTCGTCGCTCGGCTCGAGGATCTGCTTGCCGCGATACATACCGGTTTTCAGGTCGATATGGTGGGGACGGCGCAGCTCACCGGACTCGGCGTCTTCGATGTAGGTATTCATCGCCAGACGGTCGTGCGAGCGGCGCATGCGGGTGCGCGATTTCGATTTCT
>CAYQRX010000173.1:0-7099 GCA_964419865.1 uncultured Hyphomonas sp.
TCGCTGGTGACAATCTTCATCGTCGAGCCGAAGCTTGGCGCGTACGACCCGTCCGGGGCCGACGAGACGATCTTCAGCCAGCCGAAGATGGACGAGGTGACCCGCCAGGAAAGAAAGGGCCTCTTCTGGGCCGGTATCGCCCTCATTGGTGTCCTCGCCCTGATGGCGGTGACACTGATCCCGGAAGGGGGTGTTCTCAGGAATCCGGAGACGGGCGACCGTATCGACTCGCCCTTCTTTTCAGGCTTTGTCGTCTGGATACTGATCTTCTTTCTTGCCACGGGCTATGCCTATGGCCGCGCGGCCGGAACGATGAAGGGCGACCGCGATGTGATCGATGCGATGGCAACAGCGCTTTCCTCGCTCGGCCTCTATATCGTGCTGGTCTTCTTCGCCGCCCAGTTCGTCGCCTTTTTCGGCTGGACCAATCTCGGCGCGATCAGCGCGGTGGCCGGCGCCGACTTCCTGCGCGAAACCGGCATGACCGGCCCGCTTGTCTTCTTCTTCTTCATCCTGATGTGTGCGGTGATCAACCTGTCGCTCGGCTCGGCCTCGGCCCAATGGGCGGTCACAGCGCCGATCTTCGTGCCGATGCTGATGCTGATCGGTTATTCGCCGGAAGTGATCCAGGCCGCCTACCGGATCGGTGACAGCTCGACCAATATCATCACACCGATGATGAGCTATTTCGGCCTGATCCTCGCCTGGGCAGCGCGCTATGACCGAAATATCGGCGTCGGCACGCTGATCGCGATGATGCTGCCCTATACGATCTTCTTCCTGCTGGCCTGGTCCGGCTTCTTCCTGCTCTGGACCTTCGGGATCGGCCTGCCGGTCGGCCCCGGCTCACCGACCTATTACACGCCATCCGCCTGAGGGCGCGCCCCGGCGAGGTCTCCGCCGCCTTCCATCGGGCCATCAATACCCGGGTCTTCTGCTTGTCGCTCCCCTGCCATCAGTCGTAGCCGGAAGCTTTACAAGGTGTCTGATGGGGACTGGACACAGCGCCGGGTTATCCGGCGTCCCCCCGGCCAAGCTTGACGGTGCTGCCGCCATGGCGTTTCTGGCCGGTGAGCAGCGCGGGCACCGAAAGGGAGTTGTCATGGTGACCTACATCCTGATCGCGGCGGCCCTGTTCCTGATGGCCGGCGTCATCTGGCTCTACAACAGGCTCGTCGGCAAATGGCAGATGGTCAATAATGGCTGGGCCGATATCGATGTGCAGCTGAGGCGCCGGTCCGACCTTGTACCCCGCCTCGTGGAGACGGTGAGCGCCTATGCCTCGCATGAACGCAGCCTGTTCGAGGAAATCGCGGAAAAGCGCTCAGCGGCCGAGATCGCGGGCGAGGATCCGGTTCGGCGCGGCGTGGCCGAAGGCGCGCTTTCAAGGCCGGTTGCACGCTTGCTGTTCCTGGCCGAAGCCTATCCCGATCTCAAGGCAAGCGGGAATTTCCTCGACCTGCAGGAGGAACTTGCCCATACCGAGAACCAGATCGAGATGGCACGGCGCTTCTACAACGGCGCTGTGCGGGAGCTGAACACGATGGTTCAGAGTTTCCCGGCAAACCTCGTCGCCTCCGTGATCGGCTTTTCGCCGCGCGCCTATTTCGAGATAGAGCCGGCCGACCGGGAGGCGCCGCAAGTCAGGCTCGCCCCGTCATGATCGCGCTGCGCCTTGCGCTTGCTGGCCTGCTGGCTGTCATGCTCGCCGCCCTGCCGGCGATGCCGGCCGAGGCCGAAGAAAGGATCGAGCGTTTCGAGGCCAGGATCGAGGTGCTGACAGACGGCGATATCCTCGTCACCGAACGCATCTTCGTCACCGCCGAAGGCAGGCAGATCCGGCGGGGCATATTCCGCGACCTGCCGCGATACTTCGAGAATGAAGGCGCCCGTCTTTCCTATGGCTACGATGTCATTGCCGTCGCGCGAGATGGCCGCAGCGAGCCCTATGTCACCGAGACGGATGGCGGCGCCTTCAGGATCCGCATTGGCGATCCCGGCATATTCCTGGAGCCGGGCCCCTACACTTACGAACTCAGCTACCGGGTCAGGAACCAGGTGCGCTATTTCTCAGAGTATGACGAGATCTACTGGAATGTGACCGGCAACTACTGGGCGCTCCCGATCCTTTCGGCGGTGGCCAGTATCGAGCTTCCCGCCGGGGCGAGGGTGACGGCCGGCAAGGCCTATACGGGCCCGCTCGGCGCTGCCGGGGCCGATTACAGCTATACCGGGCGTGACAGCCGGCATGTCTTCGAGACGACCCGGCGGCTGGAAATGGGCGAAGGGCTGACGGTGGCGGTCGGTTTTGGCAAGGGGCTGATCGATCCGCCCTCGGCGATCGACAGGGGCCGGCTCTGGTGGCAGCGCCATGGCTCCCTGGTCATCCTGCTGATGTCCCTGGCGGCCTTGTCATGGTTTTATGTGCGCAGTTTCGACCGTGTTGGCCGCGATCCGCCGAAGGGGCCGGTATTTGCGATCTATGCGCCCCCGAAAGGATACTCGCCGGCCGCTGTCCACCACATCTACTATCGCGGCCTTCGCGGCCATTCAGCGCTCATCTCCACACTGCTGAACCTCGCCGTCAAGGGCCGCCTTCGTATCGATGCATCGCAAAAGGATGTGACGGTTCTCGAGCCCGTTCCCGGCACAGGCTTCCCGACGGGCCTGTCTGGCGAGGACAAAGCCCTCGACAAGGCATTGTTCAAAAACCAAGGCCGCAAGCTTCTCGACAAGACCTATGATGCCGGCCTGACGAAGGCGTATACCTCCTTCAGGTCGGCCTTGTCGCGCAAGTATGGTAGGGATTATTTTCGCTGGAACGCCGGTTACACGTTCGCCGGCCTTGTGCTGACGGGCGCCGGGCTCGCATTTGCGATCGCGCAGGCTTCCATGTGGACGCAGTGGCACACGGCTTTTCTGCTCGCGCTGGCCGGTCTCAATGTCCTGTTCCTATACCTCATGCCAGCGCCGACACCGAAGGGCCAGGCAGTCCGTACCGAGATCGAGGGCTTCCGGCTCTATATGGAAACGGCCGAGAAGCTGCAGCTCAATGCGGTAAAGGTCGACGGCGCCTCGCCCCCGCCGATGTCAAAGGAGCGCTATGAGGCTTTCCTGCCCTATGCAGTGGCCCTCGGTGTCGAAAAACCGTGGACGCAGCATTTCGAGAGGCTGCTGCCGAAGGAAGCTGAAAGCTATAATCCGGCATGGGCAGGTTTCTCCGGCCGCAGCGCCCAGTCATTGTCCGGGCTGAACGCTTCGCTGGTCTCCAGCCTGACTTCCGGCGTATCGAGCGCGCTGCCGCAAAGCTCGGGCTCGTCGGGCTCTGGCGGCGGAGGCTCTTCGGGCGGGGGCGGCGGCGGAGGCGGCGGCGGGGGCTGGTGAGCCTGGCAGGCGCGCCCGCCGCCGGCCGGCCGGCATTCACGCGCCTGGAGGAAGGCCCCGGCCCGCTCGCTTCCAACTGGCCCTCCCCGGTTCAGCGCGCCGGGCGCAAGATGATTTCGTCGCCTGCCCGCTCGGCCGTAATGGGGAGGAACTGAGCCAGTGTTTCAGCGAAAACATCCGGCTTTCCGGCGGGAAAAACCCCGCTGAGGCGTTCTGCTGCAAGTCCGGGATCGGTGACGACAAGCTGGACCGTTGAATACCGGTTGAGCTCTGCAATCGCCTCGGCGAGCGTGACATCGCGGAAGGGGAGCATGCCGGACTGCCAGCTGGTGATGAGGCTTGTGTCGATATCGGCGAGGCTGATCCCGGATCCGGATGCCCGGAGTTGCTGGCCGGGCTTCAGCAGGTGCGCCTCGCCTTCCTTGGCAGGCGCGACCGAGACCGATCCTTCCACCAGCGTGACCGCAAAACCGTCCGGGTTCAGCCGAACATCGAAGACTGTGCCGAGCGCAGTCGTCCGCCCGGCCCCGGCCTCGACCGTGAAGGGCGCCTCGCCGGGCGCAACCTCGAACAGGGCCTGGCCCGCGCGCAGGCGGACCGTGCGCGCTTCAGGCGTGACGGCCACCTCAATCTCCGAGGCGGTATTGAGGGTGACGGCCGAACCATCGGCCAGGCGGACCTCGCGCTGTTCGCCGATGGCGGTGGCATAGGTCTCGGCCGGGCTGTCGATGGCTGCAGGGACGTCCGGACCGGAGAGGAAGACGAACGCGCCAATCATGACCGCGGCGGCCGCTGCGACGGCGCCGGTCCATATGGCCGCCTGCCGGACTGGCCGCGGCCGCACGCCCAGCCGGGTGCGGTCGATGACCGAGAGCGCCGCCTCGATCTCCCGGAAGGCGGCAGCGTTCAGGGGATCGCGCTCCCAGGCGAGGAAACGGCGCCAGACATCGTCTGCAAGGTGCTCGTCCTGCAGCTCGGCATACCAGCCGGCAGCGGCCTCGCGCCGGGCCGCCGGGCTCTGACTGTCGTTCATGACTGCCCTTACCCTTCCGGGTGCTGATCCTGGCCATCTGCTTCGGCAAGGCGCTGCGCGATCAGGGCGACAGCGCGTGCCACATGCTTTTTGACAGCCGTCGGCGAGACTTTCAAGCGCCGGGCAATCTCCTCATAGGAGAGGCCTTCGAACCGGTGCAGGCGCAGCGCCTCGCGCCGGCGGGGGGAAAGGTCCTCGATTACCGCTTCGACAATCGCAAGGCGCTGGGCATCCATGAGCTGTCTCTCCGGTGTCGGCGTCGCCGCGCAGGCGATCCGGTCTCCCGCCTCCCCGATCTCGGTGTGATCATAGCGGCGGCGGTGGCGCGGCGAGGTCAGGTAGTTGAGGGAGAGATTGCGTACCGTAGTGAAGAGGATCGGAGTGAGTTCCTCGATCCCCTTGTCCGGATAGGCCCGCTTCGCCGACAGGAAGGCCTCCTGGACAATATCCTCGGCGTCGGCCTCATTCTTCACCCGCATCCGGCAGAAGCGCAGCAGCTTGCGGTACTCGGCGCGGAAGATCTGGGTGAGGGCACTGCATTTCTGCAAATCAGGATCGGGCAGCCCGCAGATCCGAGCAGATCGACCCGCGCTCCCGTTTTGCGCCACGGGCCGTCCTTGCAGGGAGAGCGATGCTGTTCTGGAGGGAGGGTTACGGTCAGTCATTCGAGTTGAACTATCCGGTTCCTGGCGATTGAGTTTCCGGGACAACACTGGCCTGTGCATCGGCGCTTTCAGACCAGAGAGCCGCATTCGCGGCGAACCCCATCCAGTTCATCCTAAAATGGGATTATCCGTGATTAGGATTACGAGGGCAATGGTTTTTTTGCTCTGGTGTCGCATTTGCCCAAATCGCTTCGATCTGACGCGCACCGCGTTCTAGTCCGCGAGCTGAAAAGTGCTCGGCGAAATGCCGGCATGTCACAGCAGGAAGTCGCGGACATGCTGGGCGTACCTCAATCCTTCGTAGCGAAAGTGGAACTCGGTGAGCGGAGAATCGATGTGGTTGAATTCCTCGCTTTTGCCGCGGCCCTCAACGCTTCTTGGAAAGAGATCTTGAAAAAGGTGGACACAGAGATCACCAAAAAGACCGCTGCGTCGGGGACGGGCGCAAGATAGGTCCGGCGATCTTGCTTAAATTGAACAATGGACTGGCGTTGGCAGTTTCAGACAGAGCGCGCAAACATATGCAAAATTCTTAGTTTCGTGATGTCGAGGCTGGTAGAAAGATGCCCATTAAAAGGTATCCAAAACGAGACCTTTCACCCGGCACTGTTCGCGTCCCTCAGCATCCGTATGATCGCAGCCAGGAACCAGATTCAGCAGCTCTGACAAACTCAATACCTGCCCCGAACAATCAACCGCAGCAATTCCGCTGCGCACACTTTTCCGGGCAGGTTCTTGTGGCACCCTCTTCATGCTTTCGCCCTTCTGAGGCACAGTTGTATTGGACAGGCGCCGTCTCGGCGCCCGACAGGAAATGGATGGCCGCAATGGACAAGATCGACAGCCTGATCACGGCGCTCGGACGTGCCGGGCCAGCCGGCCGCGACGCGCTTGACCGGGCCGGGTTGGTACTCCTCCAGGAACCCTCTCTCGGCGGCCAGCTGGTCATGCGGCTCGTTGAAACAGATGAGGAAGATCCTGCCTTCGAGCGGCTGGGTGATCTTCTTGGCCATACGCTGGACATGGCGCGCATGGAAAAGGAGAATGGCCGCCGGCGCGGCGATCTCTTCATCTCCCAAGTCAACCAGGCGGCCGGGTTTGCAGCGGCCCGGGGACGCCTGACCCTGTCTGGCCGGCTGTCGCTCGTCCGGCACTGGTCGCGAAGCGGGCTTGCCGCGCCATCAGCGCTGGAATTTCCCGATACGGACAGCCCGCCTGCCGGCCCCCGCGGAGCCGGCCCGGACCAGGCAGCCTCCACCGCGATGCTAGACGGGGTCCTTGACGACCTCATCAGACAGGCAAAGGGAGACGCATTCCTCGTCCATTCAGCGCTGGCCGAGACATTTCCGGCAATGCCTGCAGACATGCGGGCAGAGCTCGTCAGGCAGATCATAATTCGGCCAGGCCCCATCCATGAACGCCTTGGCGGCTATTGGCTGCTCGACAGTCAGGCAGAGATACGCTGGGCGGCTGCCAGCGGGCTTGCCAGCCGGCTTGCCGGCGGCGCCCTTAGCGCAGAGATGACCGAGACCATGCGCGTCCTGCGCAGCTGGCTGCCGGATGATGGCGCACGCCGCCAGCTGGACGAGGTCCTGCGCCAAGCGATCGGTCAGAGCAAACCGCAAGGGCCCCCGCCACCTCCCCCAAGCGTCCAGTCAATCCTTGCGACCCTGCCCGATGGCAGCGGAGCGCAGAGTTTCGCACTCCTCCTGAAGCAGGTGCGGGCGCGGCGTGTGGCCATGGTTCTTGTCAAACAGGATCATGGGGTCAAGGACGCCTATATCATTGATTGCAGCTCGGCGCGCGACCAGGCCGCGCTGGCAGAGCGTTTCGTGGGCGAAACCGCAGCAATCCCTGTCACCCAGGGCTATTTGGAGACAGCCCTTCGCGCGGCCCTCGGCGACGGATTGAGGCATCAACGCCTCCCGGCCCCGGGGCTGATTGATGTCACATCGCTCTGCGGACTTGCTGAACTAACCCCGGATGAGGCCGATATGCGGAGCATGCTCGAAGCGAG
>CAYQRX010000174.1:0-7091 GCA_964419865.1 uncultured Hyphomonas sp.
ATCGGACGGGGGCTGCCGGCAGGAAGCCGGAAGGCCAGTTCCTCGGACTCTTCCGTCAGCACAAGGAGGAATGGCTCGGCGGTACGGCCTTCGGCGGCGGCGTGGCCGCCGTTTCCGTCAAGCAGCGCCGAGAGCAGCGGCACGGGCACCGGCTTCTTGACCGGCTGGCCACTGGTCGGCCGGGTCGACTGGGTGAGCCTGACACGCAGCGTGGCGCTCGCGGCGTCCCAGTTCTCCTCGACGGTAATCTCCGGCGTGCCGGCCTGGGCATACCAGCGGCGGAACTGCGTGAGGTCCTGCCCTGTCGCCGCCTCGAAGCAGGCGTAGAAATCCTCGATCGTGACCGCCTGGCCGTCATGGCACTCGAAATAGAGATCCATGCCTTTGCGATAGGCCTCGGCGCCGATCTGGCGGCGGAGCATGCCGATCAGTTCGGCGCCCTTGTCATAGACGGTGGCGGTGTAAAGGTTGTCGATGGCGCCGTAGGTGTCGGGGCGAACCGAATGGGCGAGCGGGCCGGCATCTTCGGCAAACTGGCGCGCCCGCAGCTTGATGACATCCTTGATCCGCTGGACGGGGCGAGAGCGCATGTCGGCGGAGAAGTTCTGATCCCGGAAGACGGTGAGACCTTCCTTCAGACAGAGCTGGAACCAGTCGCGGCAGGTGATGCGGTTTCCGGTCCAGTTGTGGAAGTATTCGTGGGCGACGATGGATTCGATGGCTTCGAAATCGGCGTCTGTCGCAGTCGCCTCATCGGCGAGGACATAGGCCGAGTTGAAGATGTTGAGGCCCTTGTTCTCCATGGCCCCGAAATTGAAGTCGCGCACGGCGACGATGTTGAACACGCCAAGATCGTATTCGCGGCCATAGGCTTCCTCGTCCCAGCGCATGGAACGCTTGAGGCTGTCCATCGCCCAGGCGGCGCGGGGCGCTTCGCCCTTGTCGACATAGATGCCGAGATCGACGATGCGGCCGCTGGCGGTGGTGAAACTGTCTTTCAGGACGTCATAATCGCCGGCGCAGAGGGCGAAGAGGTAGGCGGGCTTCTTGTGGGGGTCGTCCCATTCGGCGAAGTGGCGTCCGCCTTCAAGGTTGCCGCAGGCGCCCGGCGTGCCGTTGGACAGGAGGTAGGGATATCTGGCCTTGTCCGCCTCCATCCGCACACGGAAGCTGCTCATCACGTCCGGCCGGTCCGGATAATAGGTGATGCGGCGGAAGCCGGTCGCCTCGCACTGGGTGCAGAAGCGCCCGCCCGACATGTAGAGGCCGGAAAGGGCCGTGTTCGCTTCGGGCGATATCTCGACCACGGTCTCCAGCGTGAAGGGCCCGGTGGGCGGGGCATGGAGCGTGAGGCCCTGCTCATCAAGCGTATAGGCGGAAGTCTCCAGAGGCGCAGGGGCGCTGTCGCCCGCCCCGAGGCGAATGGATTGCAGCGTCAGCCCTTCCCCATCGAGGCGCAGGGCCCCGGCGCCGGCGGGCCTTATCTTCAGCACCGCGCGCACTTCGGTCCGGGCAGGGTCCAGCCGGAAATCGAGGCGGACCTCATCAATGGCGAAGGGATAGGGCGTGTAGTCGGCGAGCCGTACAGCGACGGGGGTTTCGGTGCGCATCGGTCAGGTCTCCGGGAGGATCACGAGGCTCAAGGGGATACCGGAGGAGGCCGCCTGCGTCGAGGGTTGTTGCCCATCCGGCAGGCCTCTGGCAGACCCGCGGGCATGCCACGCCCCTTCCCCGGCCTTTCTGCTTACCGGCTCACGGCTGCGCTCGCCGCACTCGGCCTGGCACTGCTCCTGTCCTATCTGTCGCTGATACCGGCGGGGGATGTCCCGGCGCCTCAGATTTCCGACAAGGTGAGGCATTTCCTGGCCTATGCGGCGCTAGCCGCGCCCCTGACGGTGGCGCTGAGGCCGGCGCGCTGGCTGGCCGCAGTGCTGATGGCGGCGGGGCTGGGCCTTGGCCTGGAAGTGGCGCAGGCGATGGGCGATGCAGGCCGGGAAGGTTCACCCGGCGATGCGCTGGCCAATCTGCTGGGGGCGCTCGCGGGCGCGGGGCTTGTCCGGCTCAGCGCCCGGCGCGGCTGATCACTCGGCCGCTTCAGCCGTCTCTTCGAGACGGTAGACACCGCGCAGGATCGCAGCGCAGCGTTTGGCGATCGGCCTCAAGGCCTCGGGCAGGTTTTCCGGATTACGGGCAGAGTATTCCGACAGCTTGCGCGCCATGCGCAGAAGGTCGGGCGTGTGCGCGATCATGCGGGCCTGATGTTCGACGCGCTGCGGATCACGGTCATATTCGCTCGTCGGCACGCGCCAGCCGTTGCCGCTGCCCTCATCGGTAGCGATCATCGGATAGGTGCCGGGATTGACGCCTGCGAGACTGTCCGGCTCGCTCGCGCGCCAGCGGTTGACCCGGCGCACGATCCGCCAGTGTTCGAGCAGGAGATCGTCGTCTTCGTCCTCGTCATTGTCATGGCTGTGCATGGCCTGTTCGGAAATGAGCTCATGCGCCTGGAAGAGACGGCCGAGGCCGCAATCATACGAGATGCGCAGCGGCTCATCGACGCCCTTGACCCAGTGCGGCACGACGCGCTCGACCAGCACCCAGGTGCCGACCGGTTTTACATAGACGCGCTGCGACTTGTGAAAGACCGCTTTTGCCATGAGTCCTAATCCCCACGATGACGCCTCAGAATGCCATGAGGGGGTGTTTTTGGGGTAAGCGGATTTGATCAAATTTCCCCGAAGTCAGAGGGGATTTTCCCTTGGGTCACGGCTTTCCGCGCGCGTAAAGCGCGCTATGGTCCCCGTGTCAACGATAAACAAGACCCGCCCGGAGGGGCGAGCCGGGAGCCTGACGCGCCATGAATTTCGATTTCTCAGAAGACCAAAAATTCCTCGCCAATGAGGCGCGGAAGTTCCTGTCACAGGAATGCACGACGGCCGTTGTCCGCACCGTGCTGAATGATCCGGAAACAGCCTATCACAAGGCACTGTGGGGCAAGATCGCCGAGATGGGCTGGCTTGGCACGGCCATTCCGGAGGAGCATGGCGGGCTGGGCCTCGGCATGCTGGAACTGTGTGTGCTGGCCGAGGAACTTGGCCGCGCGGTGGCGCCGGTGCCGTTTGCCTCGACCGTCTACTATCTCGCCGAGGCGCTGAAGATTGCCGGCAGCGACACGCAGAAGGCGGCCCTGCTGCCGCGGATTGCGGCGGGCGAAGTGATTGGCGCCTATGCGGCGAGCGAAGGCCCTGGCCATCCGGAAGCGGGCAACCTGAAGACGGTGTTTGACGGCAAGACGCTGAGCGGGACCAAAATCCCGGTCGCAGACGGCGATGTGGCCACCCATGCCATCGTGTTCGCCAAGGAGGGCTCGGGCGCCGCGCTGGTGCTGGTTGACCTTTCCGGTCCGGGTGTGACGCGCAAGACGGTACAGACGCTCGACCCGACGCGCAGCCATGCCGAAATCACCTTCGACAAGACCCCGGCCGAACGCCTTGGCGCCAAGGGCGAGGGCGCAGCGCTCAATGATGAGCTGATGAACCGGGTTGCAGTCCTGCTGGCCTTCGAACAACTGGGCGGGGCCTCGGTCTGTCTCGAGATGGCGAACGACTATGCCAAGCAGCGCTATGCCTTCGGCCGGCCGATTGGCGGCAATCAGGCGATCAAGCACAAGCTCGCCGACATGTATGTGAAAAATGAGGTGGCCCGGTCCAACGCCTATTACGGCGCCTGGGCGATCTCGACCGATGCGGCCGAACTGCCGGAAGCCGCCGCGGCGGCTCGGGTGGCGGCTTCGGAAGCCTACTGGTTTGCCTCAAAAGAGAACATCCAGACCCATGGCGGCATGGGCTTCACCTGGGAAGTGGACTGCCATCTCTATTACCGGCGCGCCAAGCTGCTCGGCGTTCAGGCCGGCGCGGCGAAGGTCTGGAAAGAGAAGCTGGTGCGCGCGATCGAGGCGAAGAATGCGGCCTGAGGCATCCGCCTCTGAAAGACCTAACCGGCGGCGGGACCTGTCCCGCCGCCCGGCAAGCCATGTGTCAATGGTCGACCGGCATCGGCATCCCATTGGCGGGCGACGCGGCCGTCCAGGTCAGTGTGTCGGTGGGACTGGTGCCCGCGCCGCTGAACACTTGCAGGGTCGCGGTCTCGTAGGAGATGTCGAAATTCTCGATCACCTCGCTGCCCTCACCGGTATAGGTGGAGTAATTGTTGAGCGTCGCATTCGTCAGCTTCCAGACTTGGCGGCCCGGCGCGCCGTCGCGCGTCATGACGATCTGGACGGACGGGATCTGATTGCCCTCGATGACATTCTTCAGGACCTTGACGGAGGCGCCGTCAAAGCTGCGGGTGACATAGAAGGAGCCGGTGTAGAGCTCAACGCGCTTGGGCTGGACGGGCTGGTAGGTTTCCGGATCGTAGACCGGTTGCTGCGACACGCTGAAGCTGAGGCTTGTGGCGGGGATACTGGTTCCGCCGACATCAATCTCGATTCCGGCATGCGCGAGGCCGGCAATCATGAGTGCGACCGCGCTGGCGCCGATATAGCGGCTGGATTTCGCGATGACCTGCAACATGGAAATGAGTCCCTTTCTGAAGCGCCCCCGGCTGCCGCCCCGTGCGGCCTGACCCGGCGCCTCGCCACCATAGGACGGGCCAATTCCGGAAGGAATATGGCGGGAGGCCGGCAACTTCCGTCTACTGCAAATAATTCCGGGGACAGCGCACGCGCCGTCCCCTTCCCCCAGATCACGACCCCAAGAACCGGACAACCCAACGGAGTGCCCCATGGACTTCAATGACACCCCCGAAGAAGCTGCCTTCCGCAAGGAGGCCCATGCGTTTCTTTCCAAACATCTCGAGCCGAAGACGGGCGCGCGCCCGCGGGCCGGGTCCAATGAGTCTGCGCTTGCCCGCGCCAAGGCCTGGCAAAAGACCAAGGCCGAGAACAAGTTCGCCCAGATCACCTGGCCGAAGGAATGGGGCGGACGCGGCGGCACGGCCATGGAAGCCGTGATCTGGGGACAGGAAGAGGCGAAGTTCGACGCCCCGACCGGCCCCTTCGCCATCGGCCTCGGCATGTGCATCCCGACCGTGATCGCCTTCGGCTCGGACGAGCACAAGAAGCGCTATGTCCAGAAGGCGCTGCACGGCGAGGAAATCTGGTGCCAGCTCTTCTCCGAGCCTTCCGCCGGGTCTGACGTGGCCGGCCTGAAGACCCGCGCGGTCAAGGATGGCGACCATTGGGTGATCAATGGCCAGAAGGTGTGGACCTCGGGCGCCCACTATTCCGACTATGGCATTCTGCTGGTCCGCACCGACCCGAAAGTGCCCAAGCACAAGGGCCTGACCATGTTCATCGTGAACATGAAGCAGCCCGGCGTTGAAGTCCGCCCGATCCACCAGGCCAGTGGCGGGCGTGAGTTCAACGAGGTCTATTTCACCGATGTGCGCATCCCGGATTCGGACCGGCTGGGCGAAGTGGGCGCCGGCTGGAAGGTCGCGCTCGTCACGCTGATGAATGAGCGCCTCGCGGTCGGTGGCTCGCCGGGGCCCGACTGGGGTGAGATCATGGCCTATGCCAAGGACAACGGCGCAATCAGCGACCAGGCGTTCCGCGAAAAGCTCGCCGACTGGTATGTCGCGGCCCAGGGCTACAAGCTGACCAAGTTCCGCACCCAGACGGCCCTTTCGCGGGGTCAGACACCGGGGCCGGAAAACTCGATCGGCAAGATCATCACCGCCAACCATCTGCAGGACATCTGCAACTCGGCCATCGAGCTGCAGGACCATTACGGCATCATGACCGATCCGGAGCGGATGCCGGCAGATGCCATCTTCCAGCAGAGCTTCATGTGGGCGCCGGGCCTTCGCATTGCAGGCGGCACGGACGAAATCCTGAAGAACATCATCGCCGAACGCGTCCTCGGCCTGCCGCAGGATGTGCGCGTCGACAAGGATCTTGCCTTCGACCAGATGAAGTCCGGCTGATCCGTAGTCTTCCGGATAGACGCCGGCCAGGAACAGGTGTTTCCTGAATGCGCCGGGCCTGCCCCTGCAGGTCCGGCGTCTTCATAAGGGGAGACAGCCATGTTCAAGACCAATGAAGGCCTGATCGACCGGACCCTGCGGATTGTCCTGGGTCTCGTGCTGATAGCGCTTGTCTTTACCGGCCCGCAGACGCCATGGGGCTGGGTCGGCATCGTGCCGCTGGTGACCGGCCTGATTGGCTGGTGTCCGGTCTATACCGTCCTGGGTATCCGGACCTGCCCGGCAAAACGCAGCTGAGGATCAGTCTGCCGGGCTTGCCGAGGCGATGAAGGCGGCCGTTTCGCGGGCGCAGGCGCGCCCCGCTTCGACCAGCGCCAGGGCGCGGGCAGAATCGGAATTGCCCGATGCCTGCGCCGTGACCGAGATCAGGTGCTGGCTGTGGAGCTGGCGTGCCGGGCCGTATAGCAGGCTGGCCTCGATCCGGCAGCGCGCCGTCTGGCCGCGCAGGGTCAGGTCCGATATCCGCCATGCCAGTTCATATTCGGTCGGCGCCCCGCCCTGGATGCCGACGGCAACATTGCCGCCCTCCCCGCTCAGGAGGTCAAGGACGGCTTCCTGCATCAGGCTGGTCGCACGGTCCGTCCACTGAACGGAGCGGATCAGGCGCAGCGCACCGGCCTCATCCTCGGCTGCCATGAAGCGCCCCGAAAACAGCCGGGAGGATTCAGGTTCCCGGATCGTGATCGATGCCGGCGCGGTATAGGCAGCGTCCAGAGGCCCGAGCCGGTATAGCGCATCGGCGACCGGGCGGCTTGGCAGAACGCTTGTGCAGCCCGAGACGGCCGCGGCCGCCAGACCGATCGTCAAAAAACGGAGCATCAGCGCTTCTCCTCAAAAGGCACAGGATCCCCCAGGACGAAGGATTGCGGATTGGTTTCAAGTTCGCGCAGGATGCGGTCGAACCGGTTGATGACAATGCGCAGCTCCTTGGAGGCGGAGCCCGCATCCTGGAAGGTCTGGGCAGCCGGCCCCTCGATGATCGCCGTGGCGATCAGGCGGGGGAAGTCGATGCGGAAACGGTTCGAGCCCATGACCGCGCCCTG
>CAYQRX010000175.1:0-623 GCA_964419865.1 uncultured Hyphomonas sp.
CAAGGGCTAGGGAGGGGAGCGAGTAGAGGGGACATAGATGCAACTTGGCGTTCGGGCGCAGGAAAGTTCGCTGAGCGAGGTGTTTGCGCCGGGCGAACGCCTGCGCATGCCGCATTACCAGCGCAGCTATTCCTGGGGCGACCGGGAAGCGCTCGAGCTGCTCGGCGATCTCGTCGATGCGATGGACGCGGCGCTGGCGCACTTCATCGGCGCGCTGGTCTTCGTCAATGGCGAGGAGGCGGGCCTGCTCGAAATCGTCGACGGGCAGCAGCGCCTGACGACGCTGACAATCCTGCTTTGCGTCCTGCGCGACCTGGAAACCGATCCCGGGCGGGCGCGCGACCTGCACACGCTGATTGCCGATGAGGACCGCCCGATGCTGGGCGAAGGCGCCAACTGGCGCCTGGCGCTGAACTATGATGTCGGCGCCTTCTTCCGCGACACGATCCAGACACCCGGCGCCACCCTGAAGCTCGACAATGAGCCCGGCGAAAGCGAGAGCCAGCAGAAGATCGTCGCCAATGCGGCCGCCTTTCACCGCGAGCTGCGCAACATGGACATCGAAAAGCGCCGGGCGCTGGCCGATGTGGTGACCAATGGCTGCGCCCTGGTGCGGGTGGTGG
>CAYQRX010000175.1:633-7044 GCA_964419865.1 uncultured Hyphomonas sp.
GTCGACAACAAGGACCAGGGGTTCAAGGTGTTCCGCGTACTGAATACGCGCGGGAAGGAACCCGGGGCCCATGACATCATCAAGACCGAACTGTTCCAGCGCGCGCGGTTCACGCCGCAGGAAGCCAATGCCTATGCCGAGCGCTGGGCGGCGCACGAAGCCGTGCTCGGCGGCGGCGCCTTCGACGACCTCTTGCGCCAGATCCGGGTCATCCATGACCGCTCACCCAAGGGCGACCTCTTTGCCGGCTTCCAGAAAGCCGTGCTCAACAAGATAGACCCGCGCAAATTCCTGGATGACATGCTTCCCGGCTATGTCGCCGCCTTCCGCGTGACGGAGACAGGCCGGGATGAAAGCGGCGTCGCCGCGCCGGGCGTGCTTGACAGCATCAACCAGCTACGCGCGCTGGAGCACAAGACCTGGCGGGCGCCGGCGATCCAGTTCATCGTCGAGCGCGGCCTTGATGATCCGATGGCGGCAGAATTCTTCACCAGCCTCGAGCGCCTGTCCTATATCTCTCAGATCATGGTGCAGGAACGCGAACAGCGCAACAAGAAGCTGTCGCGCATCACCGATGCAATCCGCAATGACCGGGTGCTGTTCGCCAAATCCGGCCCGTTCTCGATCAGCAAGGATGAGGCGCGCAAGGTGCGCGACCGGCTGACCACGCGCTTCGGCACCTACGGCCAGCGCCGCGCGATTGCGCTGCGCCTCAATTCGGCGATCGCCGGCGGCCGGACGATCCCGCCGGAATCGGACGCGACCGTCGAACACGTCCTGCCGCGCAATCCGCCGGAAGACAGCCACTGGATGATCACCTGGCCGGACCCGGTGAAGCGGCGCGAACAGTGTGACACGATCGGCAATTTCGTCCTGCTGACCAACAAGGTGAACCAGCAGGCCGACCGGCTCGACTACCGCGCCAAGAAGGAAATCTATTTCAATGGCGGCGGCGGGCAGGAATTCGCCCTGACACGCGACCTGATGGAACAGGACGCCTGGACGCCGGATGTGGTTCGCCGGCGCACGGAGAAGCTCGCTGACATCATGATGCAGGCCTGGGGGCTCAGCGTCTGACGGGCGCTAGTCGGTAATGCCCTTCTTCTGGATCGTGGGGTGAACCTCATTGATCAGCAGGAGGGCGGCCGAACCGTAATACTTGCTGTAATCGACCGTGAAGATGCCGGCTTCGACGGTAGGATCGGTGTCCACCCATCCGCGCGCCGTCTCGATGTCCGGCGTGTTCAGGATGAACAGGCCGCGCCGGCCGTCCTCGCCGCCGAGCGGTCCGGCCAGCACCAGATATCCCTCATCGGCAAGACGCGCCATGTTCGAGAAATGCCCGGAAAACAGCGCCGAGCGGGTGTCGGCGTCGGTGATCTCCGCGTCCCGGGGACCGGTCTTCAGGATCGCCAGCACATAGGCGCGCATGCCGAGTTCGTCCGCGCCGAGGCGCTCGGCCAGGGCGGCGTCATGGCCCGCCGGAGCGACAGCAGCTTCCGGTGGCGGCTCGCCGGTTGCCGTACAGGCTGGAAGAAGCATCAAGGTCAGGGCGAGGAAAATATGGGCGCGCATGGAAGCCTCCGGCGTGAGGGGCTGACCTTGCCCGAGCCGCCCGCCCGGTCAAGCCTGCCGCGCGCGGATGATCCGGCTTGCCCGGCTGCAGAGGAAGTCAGCCGCCAGCGCTGCAACCAGCGTGACGCCCGCCATCGGCAGGAAGATGCCGAACGCGATGACGAGGATAACCATGCCCGCCGCCAGCCGCCGGTCGCCCGGCATGGGCGGCAAGCCGAGACGCCCCTTCGGGCGCCGGCGCCACCACATCACCGCGCCGCTGACACTCATCAGGATGACGCCGAGCGCGGCCAGAACACCGGTCGCCTGATTGAGCGGGCCGAACAGCTGTCCCTCATGGAAAGCGACGCCCTGCGCGACAAACCGGTCGACCGGATTATGATCGGCGAAGGTGATTCGCAGGATTTCCTCGCCGGTGAAGCGGTCATAGTGAACCGTGACCCGGTCCGGGCGGGCGGGGCCCATGGAGCGGACCGTCCAGACACCGTTCTCTCCGCGCGGGGGCTGCACCCAGACGGGCGGCGGATATTGCTGCGGGCGGGCGATCTGCAGGATATTTTCCAGAGACAGCGCCCCATCAGCCTGCAGAAACTGCGTCGCAACCTCCTCTTCGCCCTGATCCCAGGGCATGGCGGAATGGTCGTGATCCATGGCGCGCAAAGAGTGATCTGCATGCGGATCTGCCGATTGCAGAGTGACGAACCATTCCTGGCCCGGTTCTTTGAGGCCGGCGAGGCGCTTGACGCGGGAATAGCCATCGCCCCAGACCTCGGTCCATGGAAGGCCGGAAAGGAGGATCGCAAGGACCAGCCCGCCAATCCATGTGCCCGCCAGGCCGTGAACGCGGCGCCAGGTTTCGCGGGCGCCGCCATTGGCCCGGAACTCAGGCAGGAAGACGCGCCACCAGACAGTGCCGCGCGGCCACCAGAGGTAAAACCCGGTGACAATGAGGATAATCATCCAGCTTGCCATGATCTCGACGACGAGCGAGCCGCGCTTGCCGGCGAGGAGCGTGCCGTGAATGTCCTTGACGGCGTTCATGAACCGGCTGCCAGTGGCTGTCTGGTGCAGGATTTCACCGGTGCTGCGATCGACCCAGAGCGTGCGGGCTCCGCTGGCTCTGCGTGTCTCGGCCTCGACTGTGGGATCATCCTCCGTAGCCGGCAGGATGAGCCGGACAAGCGCGCTGCCGGGATAGGCTTCAAGGGCAGCGGAAACGAGGGCATCCGCCGGCAGGGTTTCCCCCGCCAGCGGTGCTGCGCGGGCATTGATCCTCGCCTCGACCGCCGCGTCGAACTGCGGTTTGAAGAGGTAGATCGATCCCGTCACCGCCAGGAGGATGGCGAATGGGACAACCATCAGCCCGGCGATGAAATGCCAGCGCCAGACACGGTGTTGGAGGGAGGTGCGGCTGGCGCTGGACATGGACCTAGAACCTCGCCCGGATGCCGCCGAAAACCGCACGGCGTTCAACCGGGTAGAAAATGGCCGAAGCGGGCGAGGCGGTGATCACCGCGCCAACATCGCCTGCGGCTTTCTTGTCCGTCAGGTTGCGGGCGTCGAAAAAGAGATCGACATTACCCGTTGCCTTGTAACTGCCGGTCACACCCAGCAGGATATAGCCTTCTGATCGCGTGGTATTATTATAATCGGCCCACGGACCATTCGCGATCCATTCGAGATTGGGGCTGAGGGTGATTCGGTCGTTGGAGAAAGCGAGTTCTGCCCGGTAGACATGTTCCGGCACGACCGGCAGCTTGTTGTCACCATACTGAACGTCCCCGTCGAACCTGAAGTCCGACCAGGTGTAAACCTGGCGCAAGGCAAGCCAGTCGGTGAATGCGAGCTCAAGCCCGGCCTCGATACCATTATGAATCGTCTTGCCGGCGTTGAAGGTCGAAGCCGGGATACCCGGGCCGACGGTGAATTGCAGCATCTCGCCATCAATATCGGCCGAGTATAGCGAGACATCCCAGGCCGCGATCCCTGCCCGCCCGCGCGTGCCGACCTCAGCCGTCCAGGCAGTCTGTGCCTTCACGGGTACGAATGAGGCGACCTGCGCCACTTCGCTGAAGCCCGGAAACTCCGCCGACCGGCTGGAATTGGCATAGAGCTGGATATCCGGCGAGACCGCATACAGCAGGCCCAATTTCGGCGAGATTTCCTCGAAGTCCGCCTTGCCAAAAGCCGGCGCCGGAAACACCACCGTCTGCTCGCGCTCGCCTTTCGCGAAGATCACGCCGGCAATCAGGGTCAGACTGTCTGTCGCCTGATACCGGCCTTCGGCGAAGGCGTTGGCTGTCCAGGCTTCTTGATCGGCCTCAAGGGTCAGCGCGCCGCTGGCGCCGTTGACATTCACAAAGCGCTTGGCATCCGTTTCGCCTTCGCGGGCATTGAACCCCAGCGTGAAGGCTGTCCTGTCTCCCTCCCACTCGTACCGGCCCCAGACGCCCCGGTCGAGCGACTGATGATCAATCACCTGAAAGATCGGATGGAAAAGGTCCTTGGCGTTAAGCCACACGCCGAGTGCCAGTTCGCCGCCGCTCAGCTGGAAGCGGGTCTGGTTCTGCACACGGACGGATTTGATGTCGCGCGCCTGATCGCCGGCAAAGTTACCCTTCTTCGGGTTGCTCAGCACATCACTCAGGGTCAGCGCGCCGGGCAGTTCCTGGTCGATCTGGTTGAGGCTGAGATAGAAGCGGGTCGATACAGTGTCACTCACTTCATAGCCCAGATTGCCATGGAAGCGGACCGAGTCGCGCCGGACATGATCGCGGTCCCCGCTGGATGTATCGGTGCTGAATGCGCCCCAGGCATCCCAGCGCCCGCGATCCACGCCCGCAGAGATCAGGCCGCGATACGTCTCGAAACTGCCGGCATCGGCGCGCAGATAGATACCGGGCGCGGTGCGGCCCGTGGGGGTGACACCATTGATGGCGCCGCCGAGCGTGCCGGAGCCGAAGCGCAGCGCATTCGCTCCGCGATAGACTTCGAGATAGTCGAAGAAGATCGGTTCCAGTTCCTGGAAGTCGCCATTGTCGTCGGCAAGGTTGATGGGCGCGCCGTCCTGTAGAAGCGTCAGCCCGCGCATGTGGAATCCCCGGCTGATGCCGGAGCCGCGGATCGAGATGCGCACTTCCTGGCCATAGCGCGGCTGGGTGTAGACGCCGGGCGAGAAGGCGAGCGTGTCGCGCATGGAGACCAGGAAACGGTCGGCATAGTCTTCATGCGTGACCACATCGGCGCCGCCGGGTGTACGGGCTACCTGTGCCTTTGCAGCGGCGGCGCTTTCATCGGAGACGACGATAATAGTCTCCTCGATCCGGACGCGGTCTTCTGTGGCCTCTTCCGCATGCGCGGCAAACGACGCCGCGAGGGCGAAGCTGAGGGCCGTAAGGCTCACGGCGGAACCCGGGATTTTGAATGTCGGTTTCATTTTGAAGGATCTTCAGACGGTGAGGTCCGGGCATCGGCCCGGTTTCAGCCGGCCCGAAGGCCGGCGCGCTGGTCAGAGCACCGTCTGGATGGGTGGGGCGCGGGGGCCGAGAGGAGGGCCGCGAGGCACCGCCGCAAAGCGGACTTCGAAGAGCGGCGCATCGGGCTGCACTGCGATTTGCAGAGGCGCGGCGGTTTCCAACGGCACCGGCAGGGCGGCCGCATAACCCAGCACACAGTCGCTGCAATCATGCGGCAGGTCGGGCGGCGTCTCGGCACCTTCCTTCTCTGCGAGGAAAGCGGCGAGGTCCGCACCAACCTGATGTGCGCCGGGTGCCTCGCCGGGCGTGGAGCAGAAATAGGCCATCAGCTGCGGCGCTCGCTGCATGCCGATCGCCATGGCCGCAGGCATCAGCACCTGCGTCATCAGCGCGATCAGCGCGAACAGTCGCGCGAGGAATTTGGCGGTCTGCCCCAGCATGCTTGGCAGGATACAGGGGTATTGCCGGAATGAGAATGGATTGCGTTGCCGCAGGCGAGTAAAGGCCGGCCGATGCCCCCGCAGAGCGCAACATTCCCCTCACGGCACCCCTAGCGATTCCGCTGGGGCAGGCTTACCGTGCGCGACAAAGAGAAACCGCCCAGAGGAGCGCCGTCATGAGCCTGTTCGATCTCACCGGAAAAACCGCCATAATCACCGGATCGTCCCGGGGCATCGGCAAGGCCATTGCCGAAGCGATGGCCGACCAGGGCGCCCGCGTGGTGATCTCCTCGCGCAAGCCGGGCCCGTGCGAGGAAGTCGCTGCCGAGATCAACAAGAAGCATGGCGACGGCACCGCCATCGCCATACCGGCCAATATCTCGTCGAAGGAAGACCTGCAGGCGATGGTCGACGAGACCAACAAGAGCTTCGGCCGAATCGACATTGTCGTCTGCAACGCCGCCTCAAACCCGTACTATGGCCCGATGTCCGGCATTTCGGATGATGCCTTTGCCAAGATCCTGCAGAACAACATCATCTCGAACAACTGGCTGATCCAGATGGTTGCCCCGCAGATGAAGGAGCGCAAGGACGGGGCGGTGATCATCGTCTCCTCCATCGGCGGCCTGCGTGGCACGCCGGTGATCGGCGCCTACAACATCTCCAAGGCGGCCGACTTCCAGCTCGCCCGCAACCTGGCGGTCGAGTTCGGCGCCGACAATATCCGCGTCAACTGCATCGCGCCCGGCCTGATCAAGACCGACTTCGCCAAGGCCCTGTGGGACAATCCGGAGACGCTCAAACGCTCCCTCGCCGGCACGCCGATGAAACGTATCGGGGAGCCGGAGGAAATCGCCGGCGCCGCCGTTTATCTCGCCTCGAAGGCAGGCGCCTACCTGACCGGGCAGATGCTGGTGGTC
>CAYQRX010000176.1:0-7017 GCA_964419865.1 uncultured Hyphomonas sp.
CGACGAAACCGACCTCGGTTTCGTCGGCCGAACTGCCGGCATCAAGGGTAGGCTCCTCGAAATTGATGAAGAGCTGCAGCTGGTCCTGCAGGATACGCGCGGCATAGGCCACAGCGTCTTCCGGCGAAACAGAGCCGTCGGTTTCGACGTCGAGCAGCAGCTTGTCATAGTCGAGAACCGTGCCCTCGCGGGTGTCCTCGACCTGATAGCCGACGCGGCGAACCGGCGAATAGATGGCGTCGATCGGAATATAGCCGATCGGGGCATCTTCCGGACGGTGTGCTTCGGCCGCGACATAGCCCTTGCCGGTGGCAACGGTGAACTCCATGCGCACTTCAGCGCCGCCATCCAGCGTACAGATGACGAGGTCCGGGTTCAGGATCTTGACGTCACCGGGTGTTTCGATCTGGCCGGCCTTGACTTCGCCCGGGCCCTTGGCGCGCAGAACCATGCGTTTCGGCGTGTCGGACTCCATGAAGATCGCGACCTGTTTCAGGTTCAGCACGATCGTCGTGACATCCTCGCGCACGCCGGGAATGGCGGAGAATTCATGGACAACGCCGTCGATCTGGACGCCGATGATGGCGGTGCCTTGCAGCGAGGAGAGAAGCACACGGCGCAGCGCGTTGCCGAGCGTCGTGCCATAGCCGCGCTCAAGCGGCTCGACGACGAGCTTGGCCTTGCGCTTGGCGTCGTAGCCGGCCTGTACGACAGGACGGTTCGGACGGATCAGCACTTTCCAGTTACGGTCATTCACACTGGTCATTCAGGGTTCCTCAGAAAAGGACAGCAGCGCCGCAGGGGCGCTGCAGGGGGTATTCGTCAGACGCGGCGGCGTTTTGGCGGGCGGCATCCATTGTGCGGGATCGGCGTCGTGTCATTGATCGCCGTCACGGTGAGGCCGGCTGCCTGGAGGGCGCGCAGCGCGCTCTCACGGCCGGAGCCCGGACCCCGCACACGCACTTCAACCGTCTGGAGGCCATGCTCCTTCGCCTTCTTCGCAGCGTCCTCAGCGGCCATCTGGGCGGCGTAGGGCGTCGATTTGCGCGAGCCTTTGAAGTTCATCACGCCGGAGGACGACCAGGAGATGGTGTTGCCCTGCGCGTCGGTGATGGTGACCATCGTGTTATTGAAGCTCGAGTTCACGTGAACAATACCCGAGGTAATGTTCTTGCGTTCCCGGCGGCGGATACGAGTAGCTTCGCGGGCCATGGGGCGTCAGTCCTATTATTTCTTCTTGCCGGCAATCGGCTTGGCGGGGCCCTTGCGGGTGCGCGCATTGGTGTGAGTCCGCTGGCCGCGCACGGGCAGCTTCTTGCGGTGGCGCAGGCCGCGATAGCAGCCGAGATCCATCAGGCGCTTGATATTCATCGAGGTGTCACGGCGCAGGTCACCCTCGACCATGTAACCGGCATCGATGGTTTCACGAATCTTGATGACCTCGGCATCGGTCAGCTGGTTGACCCGGCGCGCCGGCTCTACACCCACCTTCTCGCAGATTTCCTTGGCGAAGGCCGGGCCGATCCCGTGAATATAGCGCAGCGCGATTTCCACGCGCTTGTTGGTCGGAATGTTAACGCCTGCAATACGGGCCAAAGCCGTTTCTCCTCAAGCGGGTGTCCAAACATGAAATGCGCGCCAAGCGGGAGCGAAACACCCGTCGCGCGCACCGGCGGTTAAGCCTGAAGCTAAGTTTCGAGGCTTATAGCCACGGTTTTTCCCCCGTCAACAGCAGAACTGCGCCGTTCACGCGGATTGTTTCAGAGCCGCATCGATTTCGCCCGAAACGGCTTCGATCGTGCCCATTCCGTCGATTTCGACCAGCACGCCGCGCTCGGCATAGAGCGGTACCAGCGGCGCGGTGTCCTCATAATAACGCTCAAGGCGGCGCGAGAAGGTCTCCGGATTGTCGTCGGCCCGTCCCTGCTCCTCAAACCGCTTGGTGACCCGCTCCAGAAGGCGCGGATCATCGACGCGCATCCGGATCACCAGATCGACTTTCGAGCCGCGCGATTCCAGCAGCCGGTCCAACGCCTCGGCCTGGCCGATAGTGCGCGGGAAGCCGTCGAAGATGAAGCCGGGCGCACCGGCCTGGACCTCGAGCTGTTCCTCGATCAGGGCAATCACGATCTCATCGGAGACGAGGCCGCCCTCGTCCATGATCTTCGCAACCCGCTGACCCAGTTCGGAGCCGGAGGCGCGGGCGGCCCGCAGCATATCGCCGGTGGAGAGCTGGACGAAACCGCGCTGCTCAACAAGGCGCTTGGCCTGGGTGCCCTTGCCCGCGGCGGGCGGGCCAAACAGAATCAGGTTCACTTCCTCTTGCCCCCGAGTTTCGACTTCTTGATCATCCCCTCATACTGATGGGCGATCAGATGCGACTGGATCTGTGTGACAGTGTCCATGGTCACCGAAACGACAATGAGCAGAGACGTGCCCCCGATGTAAAACGGAATCTGCGGGAAATATCGCCGCAGGAGCTCCGGCAGGATGCAGATGAAGACGAGGTAGAGGGCACCGATCGTCGTCAGGCGGGTCAGCACATAGTCGATATAGGCGGCCGTGTTGGACCCTGGGCGAATGCCCGGAATGAACCCGCCATACTTGCGCAGATTGTCCGCCGTATCCTGCGGATTGAACATGATCGAGGTGTAGAAGAAGGCGAAGAACGCCACCAGCACCGCGTAGGAGATGATGTAGGTCCAGGAGCCCGGCGCAAAATTGATCGCGAGCCAGCCGAGAATGCCGTTCATGCCGGTGGCCTCGGTATCGGCCGGATTGCCGCCGAGGAAGCCCACCGCCGTCAGCGGCAGCATCAGCAGGGCCGTTGCAAAGATCGCCGGGATGACACCGGATGTGTTGATCTTCAGCGGCAGGAAGCTTTTCTGGCCCTGGGCAAAGCCCTGCGCCTGCTGGCGCTTGGGATAGTGGATGATCAGCCGGCGCTGCGAACGCTCGACGAAGACGATGAAGACAACGAGCGCGAGCACCATCACCACGATGGCAAGGATGAAGCCGATATCCACCGAGGTCGTCCGCGCCTGGGCGACAAGGTTGAAAATCGCCCGGGGCATCTCGGCCACGATGCCGGCGAAAATGATCAGCGAGATGCCGTTGCCGATACCGCGGGCCGTGATCTGCTCGCCCATCCACATCAGCAGCATCGTGCCGCCGGTCAGCGTCACAACCCCGGTCAGGATGAAGAACCAGGCCGCAATGCCTTCCAGGCGCACGCCGACGAGACCGCCGGCAATGGCGAAGGACTGAACGAGGGCGAAAGCGAGCGTCAGATAGCGGGTATACTGGTTGAGCTGTTTGCGGCCGGCTTCACCTTCCTTTTTCAGCTTTTCCAGTGTTGGCGACACAGCCGCCATCATCTGGATGATGATCGAGGCCGTAATGTAGGGCATGACATTCAGGGCGAAGATGCCCATGCGTTCGACGGCGCCGCCGGCAAACATGTTCATGGAACCGAGGATGCCGCTCGACTGGCTCTCGAAGAGGCCGGCATACTGGGACGGATCCAGACCCGGGATCGGGATGAACGTGCCGAGCCGGTAGAGGACCAGGATACCGAGCGTGAAGAGAATTCGCGCCTGGAGGTCTTTCGCTTTCGCAAAGGTCGCAAAGTTCAGATTGCGAGCCATTTGTTCCGCAGCATTCGCCATCGGCTGCACGAGCCTCCCTGAAAAGCGTTCGCCGCCAAGATCGGCGGCGAGGCAGGATTTGTGAAGAGGGGTTAAGCAAGAACCCCTGGATTATTCCTCAGCTGCATTCTTGGCCGGACCGGTCAGGGTGACCGAACCGCCAGCTTTTTCAACGGCCTCCACCGCGGCCTTAGAGGCGCCGGTCACCGTGATCTTCAGCTTTTTCGGGGCCTCTCCCTTCGCCAGCAGGCGTACGCCGTCACGTGCATTGCGAACAACACCGGACGCAACGAGCGATTCCTCGGTTACATTCGAGGCATCCAGCTGGCCGGCCTCGATCGCCTTGCCGATGCGGCCAAGATTGACCCAGGCAAAGGTTTTCGCGCCTGGCGCTTTGAAACCGCGCTTCGGCAGGCGCATGTAAATCGGCATCTGGCCACCCTCGAAACCGTGGATGGCGACGCCGGAACGCGCCTTCTGGCCTTTCACGCCGCGCCCGCCGGTTTTGCCTTTGCCCGAGCCGACGCCGCGACCGATGCGCATGCGCTTCTTGGTGGAGCCTTCGGCGGGAGAAAGTTCGTTGAGTTTCATGGCAGGTAACTTTCGAAAATACTGAGGAAAAGGCCAGCGGGCTGGATGAGCCTACTCGCCGACCACTTCCACGAGGTGGGAGACCGTGCGGATCATGCCGCGGACTTCCGGAGTGTCGACAAGCTCACGCGTGCGGCCGACCTTGTTGAGGCCGAGGCCGATCAGCGTCTGGCGCTGATTCGGCTTGCGCGCGATCGGGCTGGCGATCTGGCGGACGGTGACTTTCTTCTGGGACATCAAAAGAGCTCCTGTCAGTTCACCGAGTCGGCCATGCCGGCTTCGGAAGCGCCATCCGTGCGGCGGCCAACGATGTCCTGCACCTTGAGGCCACGCTTGGAGGCAACGGTGCGCGGGTTGGCCTGGCCTTTGAGGGCATCGAAGGTGGCGCGGACCATGTTGTAAGGGTTCGACGAGCCGAGCGACTTGCCGACAACGTCCTGGACGCCGAGGACTTCCATGACGGCGCGCATCGGGCCGCCGGCGATCACGCCGGTACCCGGAGGCGCCGCGCGCAGAACGACCTTGCCGGCGCCGTGACGGCCATTGCCGTCATGGTGCAGGGTGCGGCCTTCGCGCAGCGGGATGCGGACCATGTTGCGCTTGGCTTCTTCCGTCGCCTTGCGGATGGCTTCCGGAACCTCGCGGGCCTTGCCCTTGCCGAAGCCGGCACGGCCCTTCTGGTCGCCGACCACGACGAGTGCGGCAAAACCGAAGTTCTTGCCGCCTTTCACCGTCTTGGCGACGCGGTTGATACCAACCAGCTTGTCGACGAGTTCGGAGGCTTCCTCGTCGCGATCGCGCGGTTGCTCGCGGTCGCGGCGGCGGCCTCTCTTCTCACCTCTTTCCTCAGCCATCAGGCAGACTCCTTCAGAATTTCAGGCCGCCCTCGCGGGCAGCATCTGCCAGGGCTTTCACCCGGCCGTGGAACATGTAACCGCCGCGATCGAAGACAACATCTTCGACGCCGGCCTTCTTGGCGCGCTCGGCAATTGCCTTGCCGACCAGCGCCGCTGCCTCGACATTGCCGCCGCTCTTGGCGCCGCCCAGAACGTCCTTCTCGAGCGTCGAAGCCGAGGCGAGCGTAATGCCCTTCTCGTCGTCGATGATCTGCACCGAGATGTTCTTGTGGCTGCGCGAGACCGAGAGGCGCGGGAGACCTTCGGCGACCCGGCGGAGCTTGGTGCGGACGCGCTGGGCGCGGCGCTGCATCTTTTCGCGTGACGTCTTCATGGCCTTACTTCTTCTTGCCTTCCTTGCGGCGGACATATTCGCCCTGCAGGCGGATACCCTTGCCTTTATACGGCTCCGGCGGACGGAACTTCTTGATCTCGGCAGCAACCTGGCCAACGACCTGCTTGTCAGCGCCGGACACGATGATCTCGGTCGGCTTCGGCGCCTCGAGCTTGATGCCTGCCGGAGCCTTATAGATCACGTCGTGCGAATAGCCGAGCGCCAGCTTCAAGTCGTTACCCTGCATCTGCGCGCGGTAACCCACGCCGACGAGCTCCAGAGTCTTCGAATAACCCTTGGTGACGCCTTCGACGAGATTGAAGGCACGCGCCCGGGCGGTGCCCCACTGGGTGCGGGCATTCGGGTCGAGCGACTCAGCCAGGGTCGGGGCGCGTTTGCCCTTTGCCTTGGCGGCTTCGATCGCATCGTTGGCGGCCTTCATCAGATCGTCGCGGGGCGAGACCGACAGTTCGTTATTCTCGAGCTTCGGCTTGATGACTTCCGGCAGCACGAGCTCCAGCTCGCCTTTCGGGCCTTTCGCCTTGATCATCTGCCCGGCGACGGTGACGGTCGCACCTGCCGGAACCGGGATCGCAAGCTTACCAATACGGGACATGGTTCCTGCCTCCTAGAATACGCGGCAAAGCACTTCGCCGCCGACATTCTTGGCGCGGGCGGCATTATCCGACATCACACCCTGCGAAGTCGACAGGATGGAAATGCCGAGGCCGTTACGCACCAGCGGAATGTCCGTGACGGACGAATAGACCCGGCGGCCAGGCTTCGAGACACGCTTGATCTCGGAGATGACCGGCTGGCCCTCATAATATTTCAGTTCGATCTCGAGGGTCTTGTGACCGTCTTTCTCGATCTCGGCATACCCGCGGATATAGCCCTCATCCGTCAGGACATCGAGCACACGCGCGCGGAGTTTGGATGCCGGCGTCATCACCTTGGACATGCCGCGCATCTGCGCGTTGCGGATCCGGGTGAGCATATCGCCGAGGGGATCGGAAATGTTCATCTGCGTCCCTCCTCTCTTACCAGCTGGATTTCACAAGGCCGGGGACCTGACCGCGCGAGCCAAGCTCCCGCAGCGCGATACGCGACATCTTAAGTTTACGGTAGTACGCACGCGGACGGCCGGTCACTTCGCAGCGGTTGCGAACACGGCTCGGCGCCGAATTGCGGGGCAGGTCTGCGAGTTTCAGGCGCGCCTTGAAGCGCTCCTCCAGCGACAGGTTCTCGTCCATCGCCGCTGCTTTGAGCTTCGCGCGCTTGGCCGCGTAGCGGGCAGCCAGAGCCTTCCGCTTGTTGTTCTTCTCGATTGCGCTCTTCTTTGCCATATCAGCAGGTCTCCTGGCGCTAGTTCCGGAACGGGAAGCCGCACTCGGCAAGGAGTGCTTTGGCTTCTTCGTTCGTCTCGGCGGTCGTGCACACGACAATATCCATGCCGCGCATCTCTTCCACGTCGTCGTAATTGATCTCCGGGAACACGATGTGCTCCTTGATGCCCATGGCATAGTTGCCGCGGCCGTCGAAGCTCTTG
>CAYQRX010000177.1:0-6943 GCA_964419865.1 uncultured Hyphomonas sp.
GGAACAGTCAAACCGCTCATCTGCAACGAGCCGGTCGCGCGGAAGTTTTTCGTCGAGTCCCAGAGGGACAAGTTCGCGCTCATAGCCGGCCGTCAGCAGGGCTTCATGAGCATCGATCCCGGCATAATGGGCAGGCTCGAGATAGCGAACAAAATGAACACCGCCGCGAAGGCTGCCGCAGCCGATATCCAGCAGGCGCTGGCCGGGCCGAAGCCCCATCTGTTTGCAGAAATTGAACTGCCAGAGGCCCATTTCCTCCCAGAGACCGCCGATCACCTCGCGGTGCGCCCCGTCCCGCACACGCCGCTCGACGATGCCGGGATCTTCATAAATATTGGCCATCCGAAGAACTCCGATTTATGCCTGCCCCAGCTATAAACGAAAGAAGGGGCCCGCAAGAGGCCCCTTCCCGTCGGATATGGCGTCACGCCAGATTGAGGACTATTGCAGATCCTGCTCGATCGTGCCGCCGATGACCTGCTGGATCACGCCGCTGCGAACCACAAACTGGCGGCCCGTAAGGGTGCCCGGTTCGGCTTCGATCGTGAACTCGAGATCGCCGCGGCCATAATTGCCGAGAGCGGCCTCAAGCTGGGTCGAATTGCGCACCAGTTCGCCATTTGCCGGGATCGACGGCGCAATCTGGACCAGGCCCGGATTGCTGTAGAGCGGCTCAGAGGTATTCTTCACTTCGACGAATACCGCGCCGGCAGCTGCGGCTTCGGTGTTGCCGAAACGGAACACGCTGGTCGTTCCGCTGCCAGCGCCCTGGGTCGCCGACTGGGTCCAGGGGAAGGTGATCTGCGTACCATTCCGCTCGATCGACTGAAGCGCGCCCGACCCGGACGTGCCTGCCGTCAGCGGGCTGGCCGGCGCCGGGACAACCGTGATCGCGAGGTTGTAGGCCGAGCGCGCGATGGCCGTCACGAGATCCGGAATGACCTCAATGCTTGCCGGGCCGCCGTCAAAGTCGCCGATCGCGTCATACGTCGCCGTGCTTGAAGCCGCACTGATGTCATCTGCGCTCGCGCCGCCGAACAGAACATCACCCGGCAGGGTTTCGAAGGCGGCCATCGTGCCGGTGAGCGTCAGGTCCACGCTCGCAACGTCCGCGACACCGACATCATTACCAGCAAGGTCACGGTTAACGGGACGGAGGTTTGGACCGATGAGCACGCTGTTGCCGCCCACGGTATAGGTGCCGAGAATGCCGTCGCTGGGGCCCGTGAAATCCGTGAACGGGCCGGTTCCGGCATTCAGGTCTGCAATCGTCGCAACCGTGTCAGCGGCGACAGCGATCGAAAATGCCGGAGCGACCCGAACGACCTGGGCGGAGACACGATTGGCCGTGTTGCCCAGGCTGCATCCGCCTGCGCACGAATTATCTACCGGCGCGCCGGCATCGGTCTGCAGGCCTACGGAAAAGGATACATTGGACCCATCAAGGATGAGAGGCAGGTCAATGGCGCATACATCAGCAATGTTGCAATTGTCGGCGCCGCTGACCAGGAAGGCGACGCTGTTTGCGCCGTTCTGCCCGCCTTGCGAGATAACCGAAGTACCCGTGCCGACGAGTTCGCTACCGTCAAGCGCGCCATCAAAGACGCCGCCGGTTACGTTGACATAGACAAGTACGTTGCCTGTCGGAAACAGGCCAGCCGTCGGATAGAATGTGACCCGGGTTTGGCCTGCGCCATCAGAGACAACCGCGCCGCCTGCATAATCGAGGGCAGAGGCAAGAACGATCGGCTCACCGATGGCATCGGCCCCGGAGGCGCGCGCCTCTACTTCCAGCGCATGCGCGCCGCCCGCCAGAAGACTTGCTACCGATGCGGCAGCCAACAACTTTTTCAGCATGTGAAACTCCAAGGTTGATATCTGAGGGACCGTTTCCCCGCCGGCATGGGACGAAATCAACATCCTCCCCACCGACTCATTTTTTAGCCACTCTCTCCGGAAGGTGTCAACGTTTGAGGGTTTCCCTTTGGGGAAGAATTTCAAGAATTTTGGTTGATGGATATATGCGTGGACTTGCAGCCACACCGTTGCCGGGCCGCAGCCGTCCAGCCCCACCGGTCAAGCGACACACAATTGGCAGACCAGGTCAAACCGCTGTTGCAGAAACACCAGAAATGAAAAGGCTTTTCGTAAGCTGAGGCTTGTCATCGGCCAATCGCGCAAGCTCACCGCGCTGACCTTGCGACAGACGCTGTGGATCAACTTGGATCCACTGGGGCCTGCACCGTGCATTTGCCTTCATATGCATGACAACGACAAGCCTTCGCCGCTCCCGCGCCTTTGGCTCTGCGCCCAGCGCGGCAGCGGCAGCGTTTCGGGCCAGGTCAGCGGCGGGCTGCCAGGCACCACAACCTTGACGCGCACCCCGGCAAGAAGGACAGCGGCGATCGCGTTATACGCCAGGACAATCTGTTGCCGCCGTCTCTGGCTCGGCATCGGGGGACAGCTTTGGCTGGCTGCGCGCCCGGCGCCGGCATCACCTTTCCAGGAACGGAGCTATCGGCCGCCATACGAGCCGGTCAACCTCGCCGGCTGCCAGGATGTCTGCTTCCTGGCGCACTTCATAGGAGAGACGGACGAGCCGAAGCTCGAACCGGCCCGGGGCGCCCTGGTCTGACAATGCCGGGCGCGGCGCCTCTGCGGCAACCTCTTGCCAGGCGAGGTCAAGACGGCCAATTCGGCTCTCGCCACTGGCAATCGCTTCCGGCGGCAGGGCCCTCAGCCAGGCTTCGGCCCGCATGCGCGCTTCCACCGCCTGGTTCCGGGCCGAAAGGCGCGCGGCCCCGTCGGCAACAGTCATCTGGAAATCCAAGAGGGGCAGGATGCAGAGGCCGAGGATACCGATCGCAATGACTGCCTCCAGCGTCGAGAAGCCCGAAGCCTCCTGCGGGACTGTCTGCGTCTCGACTTTATCCGCGCGCTCCATGCCCGGCCCGCTCAGTTCCGCAGGTCCGAACCGAGATAGGTACGCATATTGCCAGGATCAGTCGTGGTCAGATTGAAGCGACTGACAAGCTCGTCAGTGAACGCCTTCTTCTCCTGACCGTCGCGAACGACATAGGCGGTGATCAGGACGATCAGCTCTGTCCGGGTATTCGACAGGGTCGTATTGCGAAACAGGTTCCCGACAAGAGGAAGATCCTTGAGGATCGGGGCGCCTGTCTCGTCGCGTGTTGTGGTCTCCTGGATCAGGCCGCCCAATATTGCCGTCGCTCCGTCCGACAGGGACAGCTGCGTCGTAACCGAGCGGTTGGAAATGGTCGGGCTGGAGATCTGGGAACTTGTCGTCTGCAGGGCTGTCGAAACTTCCTGCGTGATCGAAAGATCGACCCTGTTGTTGCCGAAGACGATCGGCTCTATCGAAAGCAGGACGCCGGTGGAGCGGTAATCGACAGATTGAAGGATGTCGGTGCCGCCCGGACCGCTCTGGACATCGGTTGCGCGCTGGGAGGTGATGATCGGGACGTCCTGGCCGACCTGGATCTGCGCCGCGCCGCCTGACCGCGCCGTCAGGCGCGGCGTGGACAGGACATTGAGAAGGTTGTTCTGCGCGAAGAAGTTCAGGGCCGCATCAACATTGCCCGTCACGATACCGATATTCGTGCCGATCCCGCCCAGTCCGAGGCCTTCATTCCCGATCGTGCCGCGGATTTCCGAGCCGCCGAGGCTGTCGATGAAGAACTCGACCCCATAGCGCGTATCGTCCGTAAGCGTGATTTCGGCAATCGTCACCTCGATCATCACCTCGGCCGGCGGGGTGTCCATCCGGCGCAGAAGCGGATAGACGGCTTCATACTGGGTGGGTGTCCCGGTGAAAACGATCTGGTTGGAGAGCCTGTTCACCACGATCGTGCCATTCTGGGAATAGACGCCTGATGGCTGGGACAGGACAGCCCTGGCCGGATCCGCACCCGGCGAGCCCTGGGAAGGGCGCTCTTCCGAGCGCGCCGCCGACCCCTGGCCGGTCATGACCTGGCCAACCACCTGGGCGAGGAGGTCTGCATCGACATTTTCGACATCATAGACATAGACCTGAGGCTCGTTGCCCCGCCGCGCGGGCCGGTCAAGCTCGCTCAGCCAGAACCGGGCGCGCGCCAGCCCCGCGGCTGATCGCGAAAACACGAACAGATCGTTGGAATACTCCACCGGCATGATCAGGATCGGCTTCTGCACCGCCTTGTTGGTGCTCGCCTGCCAGCCTTCAGCCTCGAGCAGGGAGGCAACCTCCTGGGCAAGCTGGGTCGCAGACCAGAAGACCGGCGAATAGCGCTCAGCCTGGCTGCCGGCATAGGCAAGCTCGTCGAGCTGGTCTATGATTGAGATGGCCGCGTCAAGATCCTGCGGCAAGCCGGTCAGCGTGAGCACATTAAGGCGCGGATTGGTTTCGATCTTGAGTGTCTGGCGGTCCGGGAAGGCCTGGCGAAGGATCGATTCCATTTCATTGGCGGCGACCGCATCAAGCTCGACAAACTGAACCACAGGGCGAAGCTCTTCGGGGATATCGGCGCGCGAGCGCGACTTTATGAACCTCGGCATCTTCGACTGCAGGCTCTGATCGGTCACGATCTGATAGACGCCGTCCTGCGCAAAGACCCTGAGGCCATAGCTCTCCAGCGACAGGCTGACCAGTTCAATGAAATCATCCGAATTCATCCGCCCGGACGAGCGCAGCTGGACAAGTTCCTTGCGGTCAGCCACGCCCGGCCCCGTCACATAGGGCACGCCCAGCATGTTGCCGAAAACAACATCAACAAACTGGGGAATGGGCAGGGCGGGCACCACAGCATCGACGGAGGCCGTTTCCGGCACCGGACGGTCCTCGGGACCACCAATCGGATCTGCGGACAGGCCGTCTGAGCGGGAAACGCTCGGCACCTCGATCTGGCTTATGCGGCCTTCATCACGGCTCAGCTGCTCAGCCGGAGATAGCGGACCGGCTTCCTCAGGCCGGGTTTGCTCCGAGCGGGCAATCGAGTCGCCGATCCGGGTCCCCGTCAGCCTGCCGTCCTGGGTGACGGGCTGGCCCTGGCTGGTCGTGCAACCTGTCACCGCCAGGGCGCCGGCCGCCCAGAATACCCAAAATGACGCCCGGCGAAATTGTTGATTGGCGTTGTTCATTACTCACATCCTGCAAAGGGCCGCCCGGGCCCTGCCCACTCCAAGAACTGCCGTGCAGTCAGCGCTGGCTTTGTCCAAGTTCCTCGACCCTGCCAAGATCTGAGTCGAGCCCGCTGCCGCCCGGCTTGTTGTCCTGTCCATAGGTGTAGACGACCGGCCGGACTGAATAGCCGTCGAAACGGGCCTCGGGAATTGTGTAGCGATAGGGATTGCCCCAGGGGTCCATTGGCACCTGGCCGTCCAGATACGGACCGCGCCAGCTGGCCCTTGTCTGCTCGTCGGACGGCGGGGAAACGAGGAGGGCAAGCCCCTCCTCTTCTGTCGGAAACCTGCCGATTTCGAGGCGCATGGTGGCCAGGGCCGCCTCCAGGGTCCTGATCTGCGTCTGTGCGGTCGTGACTTTGGAACGGTCGAGCTGGTTGAAAAGCGCGGGCCCGACAAGGGTCGCGATCACCGCCATGATTGCCAGCACGATAAGGATCTCGATCATGGAGTAACCGGCATCACGCCGCAACCCTGCCCTGTGCGGGTTTGGCCTGGCGGTCCCTGTCAGATACATGGCCTCAGCTCCTGCGGATTCTCAGATGTTGAAGTCGTAAAGGCTCGTCATCGCAAGCACAATAGACACCACCAGCGAGCCCACAATCAGCGACACGATCAGAATGGCGACAGGTTCCGCGATGCCGGTCAGGCGCTTGGTGAGAACAGTGATTTCATCTCGATAGGAATCGGCCGCCAGGATCAGCATTCGGTCGAGCGTGCCGGATTTGCGTCCTGTTGCCATGAGGTCGAGCAGCATGGCATCTGCAGCCAGGACATTCGTTTGGAAGGCTTCATCGAGATGGGCTCCGGCGCGCACATCCCGCCGGACACCTTCCAACTGGCTGGCCAGGGAGGCGGACTTGACCGTCCGGGCAGACAGGTCAAGGGCAGGCAGGAGCTGGGATCCATTGGCAAGCGCGACCCCCAGCGTGCGCGCCCAGTTTTCCATATCCACCTTTCGCAGGACCGCGCTGAAGCCCGGCATGCGGCCGGCCAGCTGCCGGAGGCGGCGGGTATTGCCTGCAACGAGGCGCCTAAGGCCGATGCCAGCAAGCAGGGCGGCGATCAGGAAGACCAGCCAGTTGCCACTCAGCCAGACACCAGCGTCTATCACCCATCGCGACATTGCCGGGATTTGTGCCCCGGAGCGTTCAACCAGCGAGCCGAACCGCGGAATGACGAATATGAACATCCCGATGATGATCAGCGCTCCGACGCTGGCAAGCACGGCCGGATAAGACAGCGCCGAGCGCAGATCGTCGGACAAGGCTTCATCAGCATGCATCCGGTCCGCCGCATCCGAAAGTGTCCGGGCAATCTGGCCTGTTGCTTCACCAAGGGCGGTGAGGCTGATGACATAGTCGGGCAGTTCCGGGAAGTATTCCCCCAAGCCCGCTGAGAGGCGCTCGCCCTGACGCAGATGCTGGGAGAGCCTGGCAAAGCGGCTTCCAAGTTCTCCGTCAGCATCGCTGCGCCGCAAATTCTCAATCGCCTCCAGCAACGGCACGCCGGCATTGAGCAGGGTTGCAAGCTGGCGCACTGCCCGCAGCAGGACCTTGCGCCGGACCGGGCCGCGCCTCGTCCGGCGCCGTCTTCCGGCCAGTTCTGTCAGCGTCACCGGCTGGAGCCCGCGCGCCCGGATCCTCTCGAAGGCGCTATCGCGGCTCTCAGCGACCTGACGGCCCTCGACGGTATGGCCCTGGGCATTCAGCGCCCTGAACTTGAAGACCGGCATCTGCGTTCCTGATCGCTTGCAGGCTAGGGG
>CAYQRX010000178.1:0-1508 GCA_964419865.1 uncultured Hyphomonas sp.
GCCGAGGCCGGGGCCGACGAGGGCGCGGCCGGTCGAGGCAATCGCGGCCTCGGCCTTGCCGATTTTCGCAAGGTCTTTGTCCAGCGTCTCCTTGACGATCACCGGTTCCTTGCCGTCCACCATGCGGGCCCCTCGCTGTCTGGCGTTTCGAGCCGCACAAGCGGCAGACCGCGCGATTTTTCAAGCCGCCCTGGTCAGGATTCCGGTTTGTGACTGAAGATGTCACATGACTGTCACGAAACTGCAATGATTCCGGAGCCGGGGCGGGGCCGCAGAAACGGGCCGGGCGCGCCGGATTCGATGAAATTCAACACAAGCCCGAAACCGTAATTCCATCCGTCTGTGTCAGAACGGGGCGTAACGAAACGGTACGGGGCGCTGATGGGAGCGCTGCGGCCGCAATGGGTAGATGAAGGGTAAAACCGATGGCCAAGACGATCCTCGTGGTCGATGACGATCCGACGCAGCGCCGCCTCCTGCAGGCCGCCGTTGAGAAGGCGGGCTTTGCCTGCCGCACGGCGCCGGATGGGGAAGCAGGCCTGCAGATCGCCGCTGACCCGCAGGGCGGGGTGGATGTGGTCCTGCTCGACCTGACGATGCCGGGCCTGTCGGGCATGGAGACGCTGGAGCGCCTCGCCGCGAAACGTCCGGACCTGCCGGTGATGATGCTGACGGCGACCAGCGGCATCGACACGATCGTCCAGTCGATGCGCCGCGGCGCCGTCGACTTCATCGTCAAGCCGGCCAATCCTGAACGCGTCGTCGTCTCGATCCGCAACGCGCTGAAGATGCAGAGCCTGACCGGCGAGGTGAAACGCCTCTCGCGCAAGGCCGAAGGCGGCATGAAATTCGAGGACATGATTGCCTCGGCGCCCGCGATGCGCGGCGTCATCCGCATGGCCGAGCGCGGCGCGGCGTCCGATATTCCGGTACTCATCCTCGGTGAGAGCGGCGTCGGCAAGGAAGTCGTCGCGCGCTGCATCCAGGGCGCCTCTGCGCGCGCCGGCAAGCCGTTCGTGACCGTCAACTGCGGCGCTATCCCCGAAAACCTCGTCGAGTCGATCCTGTTCGGCCATGAGAAGGGCGCGTTTACCGGCGCCGTCTCGAAATCGCCCGGCAAGTTTGTCGAGGCCGATGGTGGCACGTTGTTCCTGGATGAAGTCGGCGAGCTTCCGCTGGATGCGCAGGTGAAACTGCTCCGTGCGCTGCAGGAAGGCGAGGTCGATGCTGTCGGCTCGCGCCGCCCGACCAAGGTGGACGTGCGCATCATCTCGGCGACGAACCGCGATCTCGCCGCCCAGGTGAAGGCGGGCACGTTCCGAGAAGACCTGTTCTACCGCCTCAACGTGTTCCCCATCGACATGCCGTCGCTGCGCGAGCGCCGCGAGGACATCCCGGCCCTCGTCGATCACTTCATTGCGCGCTTCAATGCCAGCGAAGGCACCAAGGTGACCGGCGCGGCTGAGGACACGCTGAAGATGCTCTATGCCTATGACTGGCCGGGCAAT
>CAYQRX010000178.1:1518-6924 GCA_964419865.1 uncultured Hyphomonas sp.
CTTCCGGGCCGTCGTGCTCTGCGAGGGCGATGAGCTGCGCCCGCAGGACTTCCCGCAGATTTCCGGCCAGGTCGCTGACGCGCCGGTTCTGTCGGCCCTGCCGCAGTTGCAACGCGCGCCGGCCGCCCCGCCAGCGCCGGCGAATGACACCGCCGCCGGGCCCGTATCGCCGGTTGCCATCAAGGATGCAGACGGCGAAATCCGCAGCCTGCAGGACATCGAGCGCGACCTTCTCCAGTATGCGATCGATTTCTATGAGGGCCATATGAGCGAAGTGTCGCGCCGCCTCGGCATCGGCCGCTCGACGCTCTACCGCAAGGTCCGCGAATACGATCTCGAAGTGCGCGACCGCGAAGCGGGTTGAGGCTTTTCCTGAATCCGCCCCGGATCAGCTCCGGGGCGGCTTCGACAGATCGTACGACATCGCCACATTGCAGCGGGCATAGCTGGCGCCATAGCGCGCCATGATGCCATCGTCATGCACGAAGCCGGCCTTTTCATAGAGGTGGATCGCGGCGGCGCATTTGGAATTGGTCAGCAGGAACAGCTCGCCAATCGGCATCTGCCGGGCACGTTCAATCGTCCGGTCAAGGAGGAATTCGCCTGCCTTCAGGCCGCGGGCGCAGGCGCGCACACCCATCTTGGTCAGCTCGAAGATGTTTCCCTCAACTGGCATCAGCGCGCAGGTGCCGATGATGCCGAGCCCATCTGCCTCGACGAACAGGATCTCGCCACCCGGCGCGAGAATCTTTTCGCGCGGGTTTTCGATGATCTCTATGTCCTTCTTTTCCAGGGTGAACATGTCTTCCACCCATTCGCGGGTGATGGCATCAAATTCCGGCGCGAGGCGGTCGTCAAACTCGACGAGGCGCAGGGCCGGGCGGCCTTCGGCGCCTTCGCTCCGTATGCGGTCGTGCAGGGACCGGTCCTGTAGCGCGGCTTCCAGCCGGGCGATCCAGGAGAGGAAGTCAGTTGCTTCGCCTTCGCAGAGGCCTTGCGCGGCGCGGCGCACCTGCGGCCAGAGGTCGGCTTTCAGTTCCTCGAGCAGGGCTTCTCCCTTCGGTGTGAGGCGGATGAGCTTCTGGCGATTGTCGCCCTTCACGCGGCTGGTGGTGGTGATGCCGAGTTTCTGCAGGGCGTTGTGGATGCGGGTGACGGCGGGCTGGCTGATGCCGACGGCTTCGACCGCTTCGGTGACGCTGAGCGGGCCATAGGTGGTCAGCGCCGCCAGCAGCGGAAAGTGCGTGCCCTGAATGGGCAGGCCGCGATCGGCAAACACCTTCGTGGCGTCGGCCTGCATCCGCTCCGCTAGGCGCTTCAGCCGGCTGCCGAGGGCGAGGTAACCCATCTCTGCGAGAACGTCTCTTGGCATTGGGAGTCTCTTCAAATTACAAGATATATAACACGTTATATATTTGCCGTGTCAAGCGGCCGGCTTTGCGAGCGCGGTGTCAGGGTTCGGAGGCCGCCTGGATCGGCTGCCGACTGGCGCGCCAGGCCAGCGCGAGGCCGCCGAGCGTGACGAGAACCATCAGCCAGTAGAGCCTTGTCTGGGCCTCGATGCCGCCGGGCGCGAGGGCGTCATAGGCGAGCCCCGCCATGAAGCCGGTCGCCGCGATGACCGGGCCGAAGATCAGGGCGCCATTGGCCGAATAGGCCAGCGGCAGCTTCTCGTCCGGCAGGGCCGTGGCGAGGAAACGCATCGTGCCGATATGCGTCATTGCAAAGCTCGCCGCGTGAAGCGTCTGGAAGACATAGACCGCCTCCACCGGCAGCACGAAGCCGGCCGCGGTCCAGCGCACCAGCGCGCCAAGGCCGCCGAGCCAGAGCAGGGCATAGTAGCTGGTGGTCTTCAGCAGGCGCATGGAAACGAGCAGCAGCAGGATTTCCGCCGCCACCCCGGTGGCCCAGAGCGCGCCGATATGGCGCCCGTCGATCCCCTGCGCGATCCAGATGTTCGAGGCGAAGGCATAATAGGCCCCGTGGCTCGCCTGAATCAGTGATGCGGCGAGCAGAAAGACGAACACGCCCGGCATCCGGTAGATCGTGAAAGCGTCGGTGAAGGTCGAGGTCAGCGGCCGGCGGGCCACGGCCGCGCGCGCGCCCTGTTTGGTCATCAGCGGCGCGGCTGCGGCAATCGCGGAAGCGCCGATCAGGTAGTAGAGAACCCAGTCCGGCCCGAAGGCGCCGAGGATGGCGCCGCCGGCAAGGTTTGCGAGCACGAAGGCGGTTGAGGCGATCGCGCGGCCTTCGCCATAGTCCGGCCGGCCATTGCGAGTGCCATAGACGAGGACCGCCTCGAACAGCGGGCCGACAAGGTTCATCAGGCTGTAGATCAGAACGCAGAGCAGGAAGGCGACCGCCCGCGGCGCGTCCGGAACCAGCAGCGCATAACCGGCAAAGGCGATGGCCATGATCGAGGCGAGTGTGCCGCGCAGGCCATGATCCTGCGCAATACCGGCGGTCAGTGGCCCGGCGAAGATGCGGATGAGGATGGCGAGCGTGCCCGCCCCGGCGATCTCGGCGCCGGACATGCCGGCCGCGCGCTCCATCCAGACCGGCAGATAGGGCAGGTTGGCGCCGAGGACGAGGTTGACCGCCCCGGCCGCCAGCGCTGCCCGCCAGGATGCGCTCAGCTTCATCGCATCCGCCTTCTGCAGCAGGCCGCCTGCAATGCCGTCACGGCTCCGGTATCCTTCTGAATGACCCCGGCGCGTGATACTCCGCCGCGCGCAAATGGGGTAGGGGCCTACTAAGAGATTTCCGAAGCGTGGCTTTTCGGGCTCAGCCCGCCTCGTCCGATGGCGGACGAAGCTGCTCGCGCACCAGTTCGCCGAGCTTGCGCGCTTCCGTCTCGCGCGGGCTGCCGGCCTTCCAGGCAATCCCGATCTGCCGGCCGACGATCGGGGTCACGAAGGGACGGACCGCCACATCGGGGCCGAGGGTGAGGCCGTTTTCGGCGGCGAGGCGCGGGATCAGCGAAACGCCCAGCCCGCCGGCGACCATGTTGACGAGCGTGCCGAGCGAGGTGGCGGCGACCTGCTCGCGCCCCGCGCCGGTCTTCAGCTTGCAGATCGAAACGGCATGGTCGCGCAGGCAGTGACCATCCTCCAGCAGCAGCACATCCTCATTGTCGAGGTCTTCCGGCGCCAGGCCATTCTTGCGGGTCAGCGGGTGGGTGGCTGGCGCGGCCAGCAGGAATTCGTCATCGAACAGGGTCATCACCTCAATGCCGGGCGCCTCCCAGGGCAGGGCGATGAAGGCCGCATCGAGCGTGCGTGCGCGCAGCTGATCGGTCAGGCGCTGGGTCCGGTCTTCGGTGAGATACAGTTTCAGGTCCGGATAGCGCCTTGTCATCAGGCCAACGATCTGCGGCAGGACGAAAGGGGCAATCGTCGGGATGGCGCCGAGATGGAACGGGCCGGAGAACAGGGCGCCGGCGCTGGTGACGGACTGGACCAGTGCGTGGGCATCGGCCAGCAGGGCCGAGGCGCGCGCCACGGCAATCTCGCCGGCATGGGTCAGCGTGGCGCCGCGCGACTCGCGCTCCGCCAGCGGCACGCCGAACAACTCCTCCAGCTCCTTGATACCGGCCGACAGGGTCGGCTGGGTGACATGGCAGGCCTCGGCGGCTCTCGAGAAGGAGCCGGTTTCGCCGAGGGCGACAAGGAACTGAAGCTGGCGGAGCGTCGGGAGAATCATAGAGATAATCTATGCGCGCCGCGGAAATTATCAATTTGGTTTATTCGTTTGTCTGCTGCAGAGCGGCGTTGTCAGCCGGTTCGGGAGATTTTCGCGCTGCTGTGCGTCCCCCCACCCAGTGCCGGCGCACCCGGGCCGGCTGGCAATGTCCCATAGTCTGCGCGCAAGAGCCGGAACGGAGCGTTCCGTTGCTGGCGGGCGACGCAGCGTCAGTTCCGGCTGGAGGGGTCGCCCCGCAGCAGCCGATGCGCGCTCCAAGCATGTAAATTTGGTAAGAAATCCCGCTATTCCGCGGCGTTAATATGTCTTCACGCCAGAACGATGCGGCGCCGCAACACCCGGCTTAAGCCCCGGTTTCCGCTTGGGATTTGGGCTCGCGCCCATCCCGTCCCAGACATACCGGAAAATGGGTTCCACACCTGAGCGTGATTTGTTCCGGAAACGGTCCAATGTGGAAATCCCGAATCATCAGGGGTGCCCATTGAGACCCATGCTGACCCATGATACTCCAAATTTACACATGGTTTACCCATGGCGGGGTTTAGGCAGATAAGACTGGGGCAGGCGGGTGTTCGTTTCCACCTATGAGGGCGCTATTGACGCAAAGGGCCGGGTCTCGATCCCCGCGCCTTTCCGCGCCGCCCTGGGCGGAAGTCCCCGGGTTTTCATCTGGGAAGCGCCGGACGGGTCGGGCGCCCTTGAGGGCGGCGGCGAGGCGCTGATGGAACTCTACCGCGACACGCTGGCCGAGCTTCCCCTCCAGTCCCCGATCCGCGAGGCGATCGTCACCTGCATCATCGCGGCGGCCGCCGATCTCAAGATCGACGAGACCGGCCGGGTCAAGCTGCCCGAGGATCTCTGCCAGGCCGCCGAACTGGAGGGCAAGATCCGCTTCTCCGGCCAGATGGACAGTTTCCGTATCTGGAGTCCGGAGCGCTACCGCCTGCACCAGACGCGGATGCGCTCGGTCGTCAATTCGCCGGAGACGCTGGATGTCTTTGCGGCGGCCTATAACAAGGTCCGCCAGCGCCGCGCCGCCGCGGGCGGGGAGGGCGGCTGATGAACGCCCGGACGACGCCTCGAAGTCCTGCTGCGCCGGGCCATCTGCCGGTCATGCTGGCCGAAGTGCTGGCGGCGATGGCGCCGGCTGACGGCGAGGTCATCATTGACGGCACCTTCGGCGGCGGCGGCTATACCAGCGCGATCCTGAAGGCCGCAAACTGCACGGTTCTGGCCATCGACCGCGATCTTGATGCCATTCTGCGGGCCGAGAAGATGGCCGCCGGGACGCCGCGTCTCGTGCCGCTGCTTGGCTGCTTTGGCGATATGGACACAATCGCCGCCCAGGCCGGCTGGCCGAAGGTCGACGGCGTGGTGCTCGATATCGGCGTCTCCAGCTTCCAGATCGACCAGGCCGAGCGCGGCTTCTCCTTCCAGAAGGATGGCCCCCTCGACATGCGCATGGGCGGCGGCGGTCCGTCGGCGGCCGATGTCGTGGGCCGGATGAGCGAAAAGGGGCTGGCCGATGTGATCTTCCGGCTCGGCGAAGAGAAGAATTCCCGCCGGATTGCCCGCGCCATCGTCCAGCGCCGCGCGGAGACGCCTTTTACGACGACCGGCGACCTCGCCGCCGTGATTGAAGAGGCGGTCGGCGGCCGCCGGGGCGAGCGGGTTCACCCCGCCACCCGCGCATTCCAGGCCATC
>CAYQRX010000179.1:0-2968 GCA_964419865.1 uncultured Hyphomonas sp.
GGCACCACGGGCCGGCCCAAGGGCATCCGCCCGCCGCTCGAGCGCAATCTGCCGATCGACGCCGACAATATCCTGATCCAGATCGCCCGCGCTGTATCCGGCGCCAATGCGGACTCGATCTATCTCTCACCGGCACCGCTCTACCATGCCGCACCTCTGCGCTGGTGCATGACCTTCACGCGCATCGGCGCAACCCTGGTAGTGATGGAAAAGTTCGATCCGGAAGACTTCCTCAAGGCGGTGCAGAAGTACAAGGTGACCCACACCCAGGTCGTGCCGACCATGTTTGTGAAGATGCTGAAGCTGCCCGACGAGACACGTCTCAAGTATGATGTCTCCTCGCTGAAGTTCGCGATCCATGCCGCAGCCCCCTGCCCGGTCCCGGTCAAGGAAAAGATGATCGAATGGTGGGGCCCGATCATCGACGAGTATTATGCCGGCTCCGAAGGCAACGGCATGACCTATGTGAAAAGCCCGGACTGGCTGACCCACAAAGGCACTGTCGGCCGCGCCATTCACGGCACCGTCCACATCTGTGACGAGGAAGGCAACGAACTGCCGGTCGGCGAGGAAGGCCAGGTCTATTTCTCCGGCACCGTGCCGCCGAATTATCACAACGACCCTGAGAAAAACAAAGCCGCCCTCAATCCCAAACATCCCGACTGGTCGTCGCTCGGCGATGTCGGAAAGCTCGATGAGGACGGTTTCCTCTATCTCACCGACCGCAAGGCCTTCATGATCATCTCGGGCGGCGTGAACATCTATCCGCAGGAAACCGAGAACGTCCTGATCACCCACCCCAAAGTGGCCGATGTCGCCGTGATCGGCGTGCCGGATGAGGAATTCGGCGAGGCGGTGAAAGCGGTCGTCCAGCCGATGCCGGGTGTTGCGCACTCCGAGGAGCTCGCCGCCGAGCTGATGGCATTCGCGCAGGCAAACCTGTCGAAACTCAAATGCCCCAAGAGCATAGACTTCGACCCCGAGCTACCGCGCCACCCTACCGGCAAGCTCTACAAGCGCCTCATCCGTGATCGCTACTGGGGCAACAAGGACAGCCGCATCGTCTGACCGGAAGCCGACAAAAAAGAAAACCCCTCCGCTGGCGGAGGGGTTTTTTGTTGCAATGCCTGCCGGTTCAGGCCTTGCGCAGAAACACCGTCTGCGCCTGGCAGAATTCCAGGAGGCCATCCTGCCCGCCTTCGACGCCAACGCCGGATTGCTTGTGTCCGCCAAAGGCGGCGTGGGGTGACAGGTGCTGGCTCTCATTGATCCAGACAGTGCCGGCCTGAAGCTCGGACGCCAGCTGCTCGGCCCGTTCAAGATCCTTCGTCCAGATCGAGGCCCCGAGGCCGTAAATGCTGGCATTCGCCCGCCCGATAACCTCATCGAGAGTGTCAAACGACATCAGCGGCAGAACCGGCCCGAACTGTTCCTCCTGAACGATCCGCGCATCCTCGGGTGGATTGTCCAGGATAGTCACCGGCACGAAGTATCCGGGAACGGACGAGGCGTTTCCGCCGATGAGGAACTTGTAGCCCTTGTCCCTGGCGTCCTGAATCAGGTCAAGGACGCGCTGATACTGCGCCTTGTTCTGAACCGGGCCGATCTGCGTGCCCTGCTCGGCGCCGTCGCCGACCTTCACGGTCTTTGCATATTCGGCGATGGCGTTCTTCAGCGGTTCATAGATGTCCTTGTGAATATACATCCGCTTGGTGGCAATGCAGATCTGCCCGGCATTGCGGAATGCCGCCCAGAACAGCTGCTCGGCGACCTTCTCGACATCCACATCCGGCATCACGATCGCCGCATCATTGCCGCCGAGTTCCAGGGTGACCTTTTTCAGGTCCCGCGCCGCGCTCGCCATCACCTTCTTGCCGGTCTCGGTGGAGCCGGTGAAGCTCACCTTGTCCACGCCGGGATGCGCCGTCAGCCATGGCCCAAGGCGGTCGGAGCCGGAAATCACATTGACCACGCCGGGCGGCAGGATACCCCGGATCAACTCGCCGATCCTGAGCGTCGTCAGCGGCGTCGTCGGCGCGGGCTTCACCACCACGGTATTGCCAGCGAGCAGCGCCGGGGCGAGTTTGAACATCATCAGGATGACCGGAAAGTTCCACGGCACAATCGCCGCCACAACGCCGATCGGCTGATAGCGCGTCACCGCGCGCCGCTCGGCGGAGTCTTCGGAAACGTGCTCCGGTATGCCCAGCTTCGCCGTCTCCGCCAGCCAGTGCGCGCCGCCCAGTACATCGGCCATCGCATCCGGATGTGGCTTGCCCTGCTCCTGCGTCAACAGGCGCGCAAGATCCTCGCCGTTCTGTGCGATGACACCTGCGATCGCCAGCAGCGCCTCGCGGCGCTTCTCGATCGGCGTTTTCTTCCAGCCCGGCAGGGCGGCGCGGGCGGCAGCGATGGCTTCGTCCAGCTGCGTCTCGCTGCAATCGGGCGCCTCGGCAAAGACCGCCCCGGTGGCCGGGTTCTCGACTCCGAATGTCTCCGTGCCGGATACGGCCTGACCATTGATGGTCATGGTGAAATTCTGGGACATGGCTTGCTTCCTCCGGGTTTGCCGTTCACGGCTCTCAGGTAAGGCTAAGCCAGCGCGCGGCAAATCCGAAGCCGGAATCTTTAGCCCTGCCCCGGCGGCAGGGCCGATGGAAGCATGCGGGTCAGGCCGAAAGCGCCCGACCGAGCGCGCCTTTCCAGCCCGCGAGCAGCGCGGCGCGCTCGCCGGCCGCCATCTTCGGCCCGAACCGCGACCCCGGCACCTCGCGCGCCGCCCAGTCCTCCGCCGTTGTCCAGCCGATCTGCATGGCAGCAGCCGCGGCAGCGCCGAGCGCCGTCATTTCGCGATAATCCGGTCTCAGCACCGGCAGGGCGCAGATATCCGCGAGGAACTGCATCAGCCAGTCATTCGCAACCATGCCGCCATCGACGCGCAACTCGGCAATTGGCGCGCCGTCACGTG
>CAYQRX010000179.1:2978-6923 GCA_964419865.1 uncultured Hyphomonas sp.
CCAGCAGGTCATGCGTCTGGTAAGCGACCGATTCGAGGCCCGCTCGCACAAGGTGCGCCGCCGTCGCTGCCCTAGTCAGCCCGGCAATCAGGCCCCGTGCTTCAGCGTCCCAATGCGGCGCCCCGAGCCCGGTAAAGGCGGGCACCATATAAACCCCGCCATTGTCCGGCAGGCCGGCCGCCGCCCTCTCGCTTTCATCCGCCTTCTGAATGAGTTTGAGATCGTCTCGCAGCCATTTGATGACGGTTCCGGCGTTGAAGATTGAACCTTCCAGCGCCATCGCCGAGGCGCCGGGCAGCTCATAGCCGATGGTGCCGAGCAGGCGGTTCTCGGAGGCCGGGCGCCGCGCGCCGGTATTCGCCACCAGGAAAGCGCCGGTACCATAGGTGATCTTGGCACGGCCGGGTTTCAGGCACCCCTGCCCGACAAGCGCCGCCTGCTGATCACCAAGGATCGAACAGACCGGAATCGCGCGCCCGAACACGCCGGCGTCTGTCTCACCAAAAGCCGCCGAACTCGCCCTCACCTCCGGCAGCATTGAGGCCGGCACACCCAGCATCCCCGCCATCTCCGGGCTCCAGCCGCCCTCGCCGCCGAGACCGAGGCGGTAGAGCAGCGTACGTGAAGCGTTCGTGACATCGGTTGCGTGCACCCGTCCTCCGGTCAGCCGCCAGAGCAGGAAGCTGTCGACGGTGCCGAATGCCAGCTCACCGGCCTGCGCCTTGGCCCGCGCGGCGGATACATTCTCCAGCACCCAGGCGATCTTGGTGCCGGAGAAATAGGGGTCCAGCAGCAGGCCGGTTTCGTCCTGCAGCCGCGCCTCATGGCCGGCCGCTTTCAACGTCTCGCAGGCCGGCGCCGTGCGGCGGTCCTGCCAGACGATTGCAGGGGCCAGCAGCTTCCCGCTCGCCCGGTCCCAGACCAGGGTCGTCTCGCGCTGGTTGGTGATGCCGATGGCCGCGATCCCTCCAGCCCCGCCGGCCCTGGCGATCACCTCGCGGCAAACTGAAACCGTCCGCGACCAGATCTCTTCGCCGTCCTGCTCGACCCAGCCATCGGCAGGGTATCGCAGCGCCACTTCCTCCTGCGCAAGCGCCACTTCCCGGAATGCCCGGTCATACACAATCGCCCGAGTCGACGTCGTGCCTTCGTCGATGACGAGAATATGTTCACTCATAGGCGCGCCCTAAACCGGTGGTGCAATACGGCTGGAGAGCCCCTCTGCTTCCAGCAGCGAGGCAAAGTGCAGGGTCGTCCGGTCTGCATAGGGCGCCGACATGATCTGCACACCGATCGGCAGGCCAACAGCGCTGCGCCCGATCGGAACCACGGTAGAGGGAAGCCCCGCATAGGTCGCAATCGCGGCCCAGGCGAGCTGCGACCCGTACGGCACGTCCTGATTGTCGATTCTCAGCGTGCGCTTCGACCAGTCAGGCTCGGTCTGATAGACGAAGGCCGGCGTCGAGAAGACCGGCGACAGGATCACATCGGTCTCGGCGAAGACGCGCTGCCAGGCCCGGCGGCAGTGGAGCTGCGCCGACTGCAGCGCCATCCAGGCATGGGCATCAATAGGGCGGGCATCCGGCGTGCCCTGTGTAATCACGGTATTCAGCATCCGGATATAATCTTCCATCATCGGTTCGAGCGGAGGATAATCCTCCATCTTCTCCGAGATCGAAATGCCGGACGAAGACAGCTGGTCCACCAGCGCATCCAGCGCCGCGCGCGTATCGGCATCGACGGGCGCACCCGGCATCTCGCGGATTACGCGCAGACGATAGCTCGAAAGCCTGTCCTGACGCGGCGGCGGCAGGTCCAGCCGATAGGCCGTGTCCGCCTCCGGCCCGGCAATAACATCCAGCGCCGCGGCAACATCGGCGACATTGCGCGCCATCGGCCCGACGACCGCGAGCGGCGCATCCACGCCGTCCGTGCCCGGCGGCGCATGCCCCCGCTGCGGCACGATACCATAAGTCGGCTTGTGCCCGACCACGCCGCACATATGCGCCGGCATCCGGATCGAGCCGCCAATGTCCGAGCCGATCTCCAGCGGTACCATGCCAGTGGCCAGCACGGCGGCTGCCCCGCCGGACGAGCCACCCGGCGAGCGTGCCGGATCAAACGGGTTCACGGTACGCCCATAGACCGGGTTCTCGGTCTGCCAGTCGCCCAGCGCGACCGGCACATTCGTCAGCCCGAGGATCACCGCGCCTTCCGCCTTCAACCGCTCGACGACGACCGCGTCCCGCTGCGTCTTGAGATCCTTCGCTGCCTCGAACCCCCAAGTTGAGGCGAGACCCGCAACGTTGTTTGATTCCTTGACCGTCATCGGCACGCCGAGCAGACGGCGCCGGTCGCCCGGCTCACGGTGCCGGTCGATGTCCTTCGCCGCCTCCCGCGCGCGGTCGAAATCCCGCACGACAACGGCATTGATTGGCCCGTCCAGCTTCTCGATGCGTGCGATGGCCGCCTCGCATGCCTCCAGCGCCGAAATTTCCCCGCTGCGCACAGCTTCCGCTGTCTCCAGCGCGCTGGCCTTCGCCAGATCCGGAATGGTTTTCGTGCTCGCCATGATGTCTCCCCTGATCGCATCCGGTGCCGGAGGCGGTGTTGCGCAGCCTGTCAGCAGGACGCCCGCCGCGGCGGAGGCGCCGCCGATGACCTCTCGCCGGGAAACGGTCTGGTGCCTGCCCGTCATGGCATCCCCCATCTGGCCGCTGCTTTGCAGTCTGTTGCCGAAGCCTAACAGCCTGCTGGAGCGATGGCGAGCCGATTCAGGCGGCCGGCATCTGCAGGCAAGGTCTTAAGGCGTGAAGTGCGGCCAGCGCCAGCCGGCCCGGGATATGTCTTTGAAGGTTCTGTACATCATGCGGGCAAGTATGCCCTTGCCGCGACCCGGTCGGATACGATGCCGCCAATGGCCACGCCTGCCGGCTTTCAGCCATGGACAGGCAGGCCTCTATCCCCGTTTTCCGCGCTCAGTCGCGGGCGGGTTTGCGCTCCGGCAGCGGCTCATCGGGCGAGATCAGGATCCGGTGGGCGGCGCCATCGGGATCATCAAACTGGCCGCTGCGCACCGACCAGAGAAAGGCCGCAAGCCCGGCAAAGCCCATCAGCAGGGCAATCGGAATCAGGAAGACGAGGCCGCTCATGTTTGCTGCTCCGCAGACAGATTTATGCGCAACGCATTGACGCAGACGATCAGCGACGAGCCCGACATCGCAATCGCGGCCACCAGCGGTGTTGCATGGCCCAGGATCGCAATTGGCACGGCGATGACATTGTATATAGCGGCAAAGGCGAAGTTCTGCACCATCACATTCTTGGCCATCCGCGCCGTCTTCACAAGCCGCGGCAGCGGGCCGAGGCCGCCGGAATAGACGGCATCGGCAGCCGACTGGCTGACATCCAGCGCCCCGCCCGGAGCCGCCGAGGCATGCGCGAGCGCCAGCGCGCCGGCATCATTGAGCCCGTCGCCGATCATCAGCACCTTGCGGCCTTCGGCCTGCAATTCCTCCAGCCGGCGCACCTTGTCCTGCGGGCTCGCGCTGGCGGTCCAGCGCCGGATACCCAGCTTGCGCGCCACCTCGCCGACGGCCTCGGAGCGGTCGCCGGAGACGATTTCCATTGTCAGGCCGAGCCGGCTCAGCCGGTCGACAATCTCGCCGGCATCGGCCTGGATGTCGTCCTCGAAGCGAAACTCGGCCGGCGCCGCCTGGCCGCGCGAGAAGTAGAGCGTTGCGCCGGTATGGCCGCTGGCTTTTGCCCCGGTCCATTCTGCTGAGCCAAGCCGGCAGGCGACGCCCCCGACGAGGCCTTCAAGGCCGAGGCCCGGATACTCCTTGACCTCCTTCGCCAGAACGCCCGCGCCGGCCGCTGCTGTCAGCGCCCGCGACAGCGGATGCCGGCTCGCCCGGGCAAGCTGCGCCGCATCGGCAAGGGTGG
>CAYQRX010000180.1:0-6885 GCA_964419865.1 uncultured Hyphomonas sp.
GGATGTCGCCCGTGCGCATGGGCAGGAGGAGATTGGTGTCTGTCATGGCGGCAATATGGCAGGTGGGCCCCGGTTTTTCCACACCTATCATCTGCCGCCTTGCCGAACCGGCCGGGCGCTGCCAGTTAACGACCCGAAAAGTCAAAACGAGAGGCAGGGCATGATCAGGGCAGCAGGGGTCGTTCGAAACGGGTTGATAGGCGCAGGCGCCGCATTCTGGCTGGCCGCCTGTGCGGGCGCGCCGGCCCCCGCCCCGGCCCTGACGGCTGAGCCTGCCTCGGTCGCCGTTCCTGTTGCCGCTCCGGCGTTCGATGAGGCCGCCATTGCCGCGCTTGAGGCGCGCATGGCCGCCTATGTCGATGAGGGGCGCGTGAAAGGCATCGCCACCCGGCTGATAAAGGACGGCGAGGTCATCAGCGATGTGCGCGCCGGCATCCGCAGAGAGGCAGACGCGGCACCGGTGACCGACGACACGATCTGGCGCATCTATTCGATGTCGAAGCCGGTGACCGGGGTGGCGCTGCTGATGCTCTGGGAAGAGGGCGCGTTCGATCTCGACGACCCCATCACGAAATTTTTCCCCGAATTCGAAGGGCTGCAGGTTTTCACCGGTTACGATGAGGCTGGCCAGCCTGAGCTGGTGCTGGCCGTCCGCGCGCCGACCGTGCAGGAGCTGATGAGCCACACCGCCGGTTTCGGTTATGGCCTGGCGCAAGGCAATTATGTTGATGACCGTTTCCGCGACGCGGAAATCTTCCAGTCGGCGGACGCAGACGAAATGATCCGGCGCGTCGCGGCCATCCCGCTGAAACACCAGCCGGGCGAGGTCTGGGACTATTCGATCAGCGTTGACATTCAGGGCGCGCTGATCGAGCGGCTGTCCGGCCAGACGCTCGGAGAATTCCTCCGGACGCGGCTGTTCGAGCCGCTCGGCATGAAGGATTCGGGGTTTTATGTTCCGGAGGCGGACTATGACCGTTTCTCGGATGTCTGGGGCCGCAACCCGGAAACGGGCGGGCTTGGCGCGCCGCTGACGGCGCCCGGTTTCCAGTATCACCAGAGCACGATTGCCTTTGAAGGCGGCGGCCACGGCCTCGTTTCGACGATGGATGACTATGCGCGCTTCGCTGCGATGCTGGCGAATGAAGGCACGCTGGACGGGGTGCAGATCCTGAAGCCGGAGACGGTGGACATGATGCGCTCGAACTTCCTGCCGAAAGGCCAGTATGTCTGGCATGATGGCACGGCGCCGGCGCGGCTGACGGAAGTCGGTTTCGGCCTCAATGTGGCGGTCACGCTCCGGGAAGATGCGCCTTATCCGAAGGAGGCGTATATGTGGGGCGGCGCGGCCGGGACCTGGTTCTGGATCGATCCCGCCAACCGGCTCGCCTTTATCGGGATGATCCAGGTGTTCGGCGGATCGCTCGACCAGCAGATGCGCATCGAATCGGCCGAGCTGGTCTATGAAGCGCTTCGGAGTGAAGAATGAGCCAGCCCACGGCCGCTGTCCTGCTGATCGGAGATGAGCTTCTCTCCGGGCGCACGCGTGACATCAATCTCCAGCAGATCGCCCAGTATCTCGAGCCGATCGGCATTCCAGTGCGCGAGTGCCGGACGGTGCCGGATGTGGAGGAGGAGATCGTGGCGGCCGTGAATGCGCTGCGCGCGAAGTACACTTATGTCTTCACCACTGGCGGCATCGGCCCGACGCATGACGACATCACGGCTGACGCCATCGCGGCCGCCTTCAAGACCGGCATCTCCGAACACCCCGAAGTGCTGGCGGAAATGGCCGAGCGCTACAAGGCCATGAACACCGAGTTCACCCCCGCCCGCCGCCGAATGGCGCGCATTCCGCACGGGGCAACAATTGTGAAGAACCCGGTCTCCGGCGCCCCCGGATTCCAGATGGAGAATGTGTTCACCATGGCCGGCGTGCCGCAGATTGCCCGCGCGATGCTGGAAGATATCGGGCCGCGCCTCAAGGGCGGGGCCCGGGTCCACAAGGTGCAGCTGCGCGGGCCCGGCCTGCGCGAGGGTGACCTGGCCGAGCCGCTCGGCGCGATTGCGAAGGCGCATCCGGGCGTCTCCATCGGCTCTTATCCCTGGTATGTCAGCATGGGCGACACGGGTGTCGCGCTGGTGGCCCGCTCGACCGATGTGCCGGCACTGGAGGCTGTGCGGGCCGAGCTGGAAGCCCTGATCCGGCGCCTTGGCGTCGAGCCAGTAGCGGATGCAACCTGAGCGCGGAAAATGTGTGGGATAAGCCGCCGAAAAAACTCCAACAATTCCTCCAACGAGCGGGTATAATCCTCCAACAAAACTCCAAGGGGGAGGGGAGGAACCCATGAACCTAATTTCGCGCACACCGGTCCTATGGACGCTCTTTGTGCTGACGATCCTTTGCCTTCCGGCCTTCCAGTATTTCACGCCGATGGCGGGCGGGCAGCTGCTCGACATGCTGTCCGAACCCGAAGAAGTGCGCGCAACACTGGCCGCCATGACGCCGGAGCAGCGAATCGTGCATTTCTGGGTCACAGTGTTGATTGATACGCTTTTTCCGGTGAGCTTCGGCCTGTTCTTCGCGGGCATGGGCTGGCGCTTCTTCGGCAAGTGGGGGCAGATCGCGGCGCTGCCGGGTTTGGCCGTGATGGTCTTTGATCTCACCGAGAACACGATCCAGGCGCTGGCCTTGTCGGGCACCGCTGACGCGCTGGATGCCAAGGCCTGGGTGACGCCGCTCAAATATGGCCTGTTCTGGCTGGCCGCGCTCGTCGCCCTGATCGCGGCCGGGATCGCCGTCTACCGGCTGGTGACGAAAAAGGGCACGGGCGGGGGCTCCCCCGCGTAAGGCTTGGCGGGCCGGGCCGGGGCGCCTAGACCAGTGGGCGAAAACCCATCCGGAGGAACGCCATGTCCGAGCCCATCATCCTCACCGAACGCCACGGCGCCGTCTGCCTTGTCACGCTGAACCGGCCGGACGCGCTGAATGCGCTCTCGCGCGCGCTGCGGGCCGAGATCGTGCGCGTCTTCACCGAGCTGAAGGACGATCCCGAGATCCGCGCCGTCGTGCTGACCGGGGCGGGCCGCGCCTTCACCGCCGGGGTGGATCTCAAGGAGGCCGGTCAGACGGGCTTTGCCCTCGGCGCCGATGAGGACTCAAAGAATATCGACCTTGCCCGGGCGATGATGGCCTATCCCTGGCCGATCGTCGGCGCGATCAACGGCTTTGCGATCACCGGCGGGTTCGAGCTGGCGCTCCTCTGCGATGTGCTGCTCGCCTCCGAACATGCCAAATTCGCTGACACCCATGCCCGCGTCGGCATCATGCCGGGCTGGGGCCTCTCGCAGCGCCTGCCGCGCCTGATCGGCACCAGCCGGGCGAAGGAGCTGTCCTTTACCGGCAACTTCCTCGATGCGCACACGGCGGAGCGCTGGGGCCTCGTCAACCGTGTCTATGAGGCGCACGATCTGGTGCCTGCGGCGCTGAAGCTCGCCTCGGAGATGGCCAGCACCGATCCGGTGCTGCTTCGCGGTTACAAGAAGATGATTGATGACGGCTTCGCCATGACGTTCGGCGAGGCGCTGAAGGAAGAGGTGCGCCGCTCGGCCGCTCATGCCGCCAGTGTGACCGCCGATGCTGTGGAAGCGGCCCGTAAACAGGTCACCGAACGCGGCCGCGGCCAGCAGGGCTGACGCGGCGGCGCTTCCCCACCTTCGCCAATCAGGTTAGCTTGCCCGCAAAAGCCGGGGAGGCACCGTCATGCTCTATCTGATCCTGGGTCTCGTGATCTTTTTCGGGGCGCATCTTTTCAGCGCCTTCCGCTCGCGCGCACCGGGCAAGGACCTGAAGGTTAAGCTTGGGTATGGGCCCTATATGGGGCTCTACAGCCTGGTCTCGATTGCCGGTTTTGTGCTCATCATCTGGGGCTTCGGTGCGGCGCGGCCGGCGCCGATCCTCTACCAGCCGCCAGTCTGGATGGCGCATCTGAACCTGGTGCTGATGCTGCCGGCGATGATCCTGCTGGCCGCCGCCTATGCGCCGACCGGGCGGATCAAGAAGGCTGTGAAGCACCCGATGCTGGCGGCGGTGAAGATCTGGGCGCTCGGGCATCTGCTGGCGAACGGGGAGCTCAATTCGGTGCTGCTGTTCGGCAGTTTCCTGGCCTATGGGGTGATCGACCGGATCGCGGTGAAGAAGCGCGGCGACATTGGCCCCGGCCCGGATGCGCCGGTCTCGGCGATGGGCGATGTCGCGGCCCTGGTGATCGGGACGGCCGCCTATGCCGCAATCCTCCTCTGGCTGCATCCGATCCTGTTCGGCGTGGCGGCGCTGCCGGCCTAGCGGCGCCGGGTGCGCCGCCCGATCAGCGGCGCGATCGCCATGACCGCGAGGCCATAGGGGAAGAGCGCGCCGGCGGTGATGTCGTATCCGGCGAGGTATTGCGCCGGTGACTGGCCGAGGATCGCCAGGGCGAGGACGCTTTCCATCACGAGCAATATGCCCACGCCTGAGATACCGATGAGCAGGGCTGGGGGCGCGGCCCGGCGTCCGATCCAGACGCCCAGCGCGGCGACGGCGAGGGTCACGAACGGGAACTCTATCAGGTGGCCCGCGCCGGCGCCGAAGCGGGGGATGAGCACCAGTTCGCGCAAGGCTCCGAAGACGAAGCCCGCGGCGAAGCCGCCCGCTCCGTAGAGGAGGCTCCATCGCAGCAGGGACGGGACTATCGGGGCGGCCATGGCATTAACCCTGTTCATTCCTTGCGGTGGCTCCGGGGAGCGGGTAATCCCCCCGGCATGTCAAAACAAAGCCAGACCGCCCGCAAGACCGTCAAGGACATTGCCGCCGCCAAGGGCGCCACGCCGCTTGTGATGCTGACCGCCTATGACGCGCCGACGGCCGCCATCCTGGATGAGCACGCCGATATCCTGCTCGTCGGCGACAGCGTCGGCATGGTCGTGCACGGCCTGCCCTCGACGGTGGGCGTGACGATGGAGATGATGATCCTGCACGGCCAGGCGGTGATGCGCGGCGCCGAGCGGGCGATGGTGGTCGTCGACATGCCCTTCGGCAGTTATGAGACGAACGCCGATCAGGCCTTCCTCAATGCGGCGCGGATCATGAAGGAAACCGGCTGCCAGGCGATCAAGATCGAGAGCGGGGCCTATGCGGCCGACCAGATCGCCCATCTGGTCGAGCGCGGTATCCCGGTGATGGGCCATATCGGCCTTCGCCCGCAGGCCATCAATATAGATGGCGGCTTCCGGGCCAAGGGGCGCACGGAAAGCGAGCGGGAACGGGTGATCGCCGAGGCCCGCGCCGCTGATGCGGCCGGGGCCTTCTGCATCGTCATCGAGGGGGTTGCCGAGGACCTTGCTGCCGAAATTACCGCCGAAGTCTCCTGTCCGACCATCGGAATCGGCGCATCGGCGGCCTGCGACGGCCAGGTCCTGGTGACCCATGACATGCTTGGCCTCTTCGACTGGACGCCGAAATTTGTCCGCCGCTATGCCGATCTGAAGGCCGAAATCGGCAGGGCGGCCGGCGAATACGCCGCCGATGTCCGCGCCCGCCGCTTTCCCGGCTCGGCGGAAACCTACACCCTGCGAAAACAGGGCTCTCAACAGCGCTGATCCGTTGCAGGGCCCGCATGGGCCGTCTAGGTTCGCGCCCGTAACTCAACCAATGCCGCCGGAGCCCTTGCGTGAGCGACATTTTCACCGAAGTCGACGAGACTCTCCGTCAGGAGAAGATGCAATCGCTGTGGAAGCGCTGGCGGCCCTTCGTCTATGCCGGCGCGATCCTGCTGGTTGGGGGTGTGGCGCTCAACGAGTTCGCCTGGCGGCCCTATCTCGAATCGCAGCGCGCTGAACGCGCGCTGGCGCTCGAAACAGCCCTGAAAGCGCTCGAGGACGGGCGCTATGCGGAGGCCGAGGCCGGTTTCTCCGCCATCGTGCAGAACAATCCGAAAATGGGCCCCCTGGCGGCGCATTTTCTCGCCCAGACCCGGTATGAAGGCGGCGGCGACGCCGATGGCGCGGCCGAGGCGCTCGCAGCTGTCGGCGGCACCGAAGGCGGGCCGTATGAACGCCTCGCCCTTCTCAAGGCAGCCTATTTCCGGGCCGATGCCATGAGCCTGGCCGAGCTGGAGGCGAGCCTCGGCAGTCTTGTGGATGACAACAGCGCCCTTGGCGCGCTGGCCCGCGAGCTGGTTGCCGCCAAGGCGTTCGAGGTGGGTGACTATGCCCGCGCCCGGACCGCATTCAACCGGCTGCGATTCGATCCGGCCGCACCCCAGGGTGTTGTCCGCCGCGCCGATATCGCGCTCGCCGCCATTCCGGTGCCTGCCGGCACCGATGCAGAAACCACCCCCGCGCCCGAAGAAGAAGCGCCGGCGGAGCCGCAGGAGACCGGCCAATGAAATCAGTCCGTAATGTCCTTCTTGCCGGTGCGCTGGCTGCATCCCTCGCACTGACGAGCTGCAACAGCCTGCCGCGCTTTGGCGGAAACCAGTCCTCCGCCGAGCGCGCCGCCGAGGACAGGGCCGGGCGTCTGGCGATGGTGCTGGAGGAAGAAAAGATCGCGCCCAATCCGGGCCTTGCCGGCGTGCCGATCCAGCTGCCGAACGCTCAGCCGGTCACGAGCTGGACCGAAGCGGGCGGCAATCCTTCGAAAGTCGCAGGCCATGTCGAGGCGGCGCCCTCGCTGTCCATTGCCTGGCGCCGCTCGGCCGGCAAGGGCTCGACCCGCAGGTCCGCGCTGACGGCCCCGCCGGTCGCCAGCGACCAGCTCATCTTCACGCTGGACTCCCAGCAGACGGTGCGCGCAATGCGTCTCGACACCGGCGCCGCCGTCTGGACGGAGCGCCTGCGTGGCCTGTC
>CAYQRX010000181.1:0-6873 GCA_964419865.1 uncultured Hyphomonas sp.
CCTCGAGCTATGAGGCGCGCTTCACCGAAGCGCACCTAGTGTACGGTGCCCGCGAGGGCTGGGGCAGCTGGCCGCCGCCGGAAGGCAAGCCGCGCGAAAATGGCCGCGCCATCATCGTGCCGGTGGACGATCCGTCAAAGCCGGTCACGCTGGAGCTGCCGCATGATGTGATCCGGGCCGAGCGGGCCGGGCCCTATATGGCGCTGACCGGCTATCACGATCATACCGGCCTCAGCCTGTCGCTGATCGACCTGCGCGATGAACCGCGCCTGTCGGGTTCGCTGGTGGTCACCGGCCGGTTTGAAAGCGAGAATCGCAGCCACGCCTTCAACAGCCGGATCGGCCCGGATGGGGAAGGGCTGATCGGCCTGCCGACCATTCCGCAATCGGAGGATGCGGCCCGCTGGTGGTGGTGGTCACAAAGCTCCGACATGACCTATCTGGCTGCGGCCGCCGACGGCTCCCTGTCAGAGGCCGGCCTGCTGGAGGTGACCCGTCTCGATCCGAATGCCGAGTCGCCGACGGGTTATGAATGCGAAGTCTCGTGCGTGGACTGGTATGGCAATGCCCGGCCGATCTTCACCGGTGGCCGCCTGCTGGCCCTGCTCAATTCCGAACTGGTCGAGGGCGAGCTGAAGGACGGCAAGGTTTCCGAACTGCGCCGGATCGACCTGACCGCGCCGCTGGCCGATTGATGGCGCGGCGCCTCAGCCCCGGCCCCGTGCGGCGCCGGCGTTGAGGCGCTCGATCAGCTGCGGCGTGACCGTGCCGGTGACCGGCAGGCCTTCGGTGCGCTGATAGTCCCGGATCGCGGCGGCGGTCTGCGGACCGAGGACACCGTCCGGCTCGCCGCGGAGATAGCCGAGGCTGGAGAGCGCCGTCTGCACGGCCTGCACCTGCAGCGGATTGCCGGTGTTCCAGCGCTGGGCGCCGAAACGGCCATTGGCGAGGGCGACCGTTGGCTGGGCCTCCCAGCCTTCTACCATCTGCCCGACATCGGCAATCACGGCTTCGGGCAGCCGGGCGGAGAGGTTTCGCACTTCAAGCTGGGCGCCGCTGTCGCCCTGACGGGCCGCCAGCTGGAACCAGTAGAGCGCTTCGCCGAGATCCTGTTCGATGCCGATGCCTTCGGCATACATGACGCCGAGATTGTACTGGGCATCGGCAAAGCCGTGATCGGCCGCCTTGCGGAACCAGTCAGCGGCGCCCGCTTCATCGGCGGGGCCGCCTTCACCTTCGGCCATGAACAGGGCGAGGTCATACATCGCGCCGACATGCCCCTGTTCGGCAGCGCGGGCGATCAGGCTGCGGGCCTGGATGAGATCGCGGTCGACGTTGTAGCCAAGCTCATAGATCTTGCCGAGGTCGTACTGAGCGGGCGCTATGCCCTTCAGCGCGGCGCGGCGCAGGAGCGGGATCGCCGCGTCGAGATCGCCGCCCGCCCGCAGGCTCTGGGCGAGCTGGTACTGGGCGATGCCATTGCCGGCATTGGCCTCGGACTCGACCGTGACGATGGCGGGGATGGGCGGGTAGCTGGCGGGGGCGGCCGGCGCCAGAGAGGCGAGCGTCTCCGGTGCCGGGGCGGCCGTTTCGGCGGGGCCGTCTTCCTGGAAGATGTCGGCCTCGATGGCTTCCAGATGCGACATGTCGAACAGGTCGACCTCGTCGGCGTCCGGGCCGCCCATGGCGGCGAACTCCGAATAGGCTTCGCGCGGGGAAAGCGCCGGTTCTGAGGCCGAGGCGGCCAGGACCGGATCGACATAGGTGTCGACGGGGGCCGAGAGCGCCGGGTCGGGCGCCTGTTTGCCCCGCAGATAGAGATAGGTGCCGGCGCCGGCGCCGGTCAGCACGACGGCCGAGGCGGCGAGATAGAGCGGCGCCTTGCCGATGCCGCGCGGCTTGGAGGTGACAAGCGGGGCGGCGGAAGCGCGGCGCACGGTTTTGTGCGTGTCGGCGGCTGCCATTGCGGCGCGGCGGGCGCGGGCGATATAGTCGCCCGTGGCGGCGTCTTCCTCGGCAGCGACGGAATCGAGCGTGTCGATCAGTCCGGCTTCGTCGTCGCCGGTATCCGCTGCGCGGGCAGCATCTTCGACGGGGCGGGGGGCGGGCGCCTCATCCTCGGCGTCGAAAATGTCGGACTCGCGCGCTTCGGTACGGGCTTCCTCGAGGCCGGCTAGCTCCGCCAGCGGATCATAGTCGTCGGCGCTGTCGTCCGGTGCGGCCTCGGCCTCTTCGAGGCTGGCGAGGAAGTCGTCGTCATCGTCGAGATCTGTCGTTTCGCCGGCCGGCGGGCTGGCCGCAGCGGCTTCATCGCGCGCCGTGCTCAGGCGCTCGACGGCGGCGCGGATGGCATCGAAATCGGCGCCATAAGGCGCCTCGTCGCCGGGCTCGGCCTCTTCGGTGATTTCGGCGAGCTCGGCCTCGGACTCAAACTCGGACTCGGCCGGCGGGCCGACAGGCTCATCCCAGTCCTCGAAGCCCGAGGCGAAGGCTTCCCCATCGCTGCCGCCCTCCGCGGGGTAATCATCTGTTTCAAGATCATTCGCTTCGGTCTCTCCGGCCTCGGCGAAGAAATCGTCTGTATCGGGCGAGCCGGAGGGCAGCTCATCCTCGAAGGCGGCGCCAGGCGCGGCCGAAGCGGGCGGTTCGCCGTTGTCTGTCCCGCTCTCTTCATGGCCGGCCATCAGGTCTTCAAAGGCAAGGCCGCTGGCCGCCTCGGTCTCATCGAACAGCGCCTCTTCGCCTTCATCCGCATCGGCCGGCGGCAGCGGCGCGCCGAAACCGGCCTCGAAGGGTTCGTCGCCCTCGGTGCCGGCTTCCGGCGGGTCCAGCGTCACCGGCGGCGGCCGGGGCGCGTCGGGCGGCGCGGAGAAGGCTTCGAGGCTTTCCAGCCGCGAGGCGAGCGCCGCGATGGCGCGCTGCACTGGCGAGATCGAGGTCACCGATTGTTCGTGGATGTCCTCAAGGCGTTCCGATACGCTGGCCAGGGCTTCGGAAAGCCGCGCCTCTGTCTGCTTGCGGCTCGCGTCGATTTCGGCGGCGAGGGCGGAGAGGGACTCGTCCTGCCGTTTCTGCAGGCGCACGGCGGCAACCGTGACCTGTTCGCCGACCTGTTCGATGGCTTCGGCGCTGCGGATCTCGCTTTCCTCAATGCGCGTTTCGACATGTTCGGCGAGCGCGTCGATCCGTTCCGAGACGGTCGTGCCAAGGCGTTCGATCTCGTCGCGTACGCCGGCGGTCATTTCCTCCGGGTCGCGCGCTTCGACTTCCGCAAGGCGCGCCTTCAGTTCGCCGATCTCGGTGCGCAGCTGGGTTTCGGTTTCCGAATCCTGCTCAGCAGTGCGGGCAATCTCGGCGGCGAGTTCCTGGCGGGCATTGTCGACGGTGGATCGGACCAGCCGGGACATATCCTCGAACCGGGCCTCAAATTCCGTACGCAGACGTTCGGCAAGTTCCGGGTCGACGGTTTTCGCCACCGCGTCGATGCGCTCGTCAAGGCTGGCGAAGGTGGATTCGAGGCCTTTCAGCGCGGCATCGGTCGTGGTCTCCGCGCGGTTCAGGCGTTCCTGCACGCGCAGCAGGGTTGCTTCCATCGAGGTCAGCGCGCCGGACACGTCTTCTTCGACGGCGCTGATGCGGGCGTCTGCGTCCCCGGTCGCGGCGAGGCGGGCCTGGACGTCTTCTTCCAGCTTGCCCATGCGTTCGGCGAGGTCGCGCGCAGCGCCCTCGGTGCGCTGTTCGGCCTGCTGGACGGCGCGCTCGACCCGGGCGGCGGCATCCGACAGCTTGCGCTCGACACGGGTCTCCATGCCTTCCACGCGCTCGGTCAGATCGCTGAAGCCGGCTTCGACGCGGCCCTTGATGGCGTGGGTCTCGTTCTGGGTAAGCTCGGCTTCCTCATAGACATGGCTGGCGAGCTTGCCGAGCGCCGACTCGAGCGCCTTGAGGGCTTCGAGGTTCTGCTTGCCGGCCTCGTCCTGCTCCATCCGGCGGACCTTGGCCTGCAGCGCCTCATGCGTGGCGCGCATTTCCTCGATCAGGCCCTCGACATGGCCGGCGACGGCGGCTGCGGTCTGTTCGGAATTCTGTATCCGGGCGACGAGGCCGAGGACGGTATGGTCGATGCCGGTAATCGCCAGCGTCGAGCGTGCCTCGCTCGCCTCGATGCGTCGCGACAGGCGCTCAAGCGCGGTGGCGGCGTCCTGCGGGCGCGCCTCGGGCTGGCGCGGCGGGGCGCGGTAGCCGGCCTGGCCGTAATAGGGATTGTAGTTCGGAGGCGGCGCCTCCTCGGGCTCGTAATTCTCCGGCGCGCTGAGCATGCGGCTGAGATATTCCGCCAGGCTGATGCCTTCGGCCATGGCAGCTTCCCGGGCGGCGTCGCGGGCCCGCTGGTCGAAGCCTCTCATGGTCCACGGTCCCGACTGACTCATTGCGCCCACTCCTTGCGCCCCCGAGCCGCTCCCGTCCCTGGTTAAGACGAGCGGCCGATTTGTTCACATTTTGCAGAAATGCCGGTGTGACCCTTAAGGCGGCGTTAATTCTGATATTTCCGGGCATTGGCAGCGGTATCGGAGGCGGGGAGAGGTGGCCCTGGCAGGCTTCCCTTCGCGTAAGCGGAAATTTGACGTTGACGTCCGCGGAAAGCTGGATAGTCTGCCCTGACTAATAACAACAATAATGACTGCGACGCTTCAAGGGAGATTACCATGCACAAGCCTGCTTCATCCATTTCCGCTGCTGAATCCCGCACTTACACGATCTCCGAGCTTGCCCGCGAGTTCGGCGTGACGCCGCGCGCGCTGCGCTTCTATGAAGACAAGGACATGCTGCATCCGGCTCGTGACGGCATGATGCGTCTCTATTCCAATCGTGACCGCGCCCGCCTGACGATCATCGTGCGCCTGAAGCGCCTTGGCCTGCCGCTGGCCGATATCCGCGAAATCCTCGATCTCTATGCCCTGAATGACGGCAAGCGCGCCCAGACAAGGATGATGCTGGAAAAGTTCCGCAAGCAGGCCCGCGAGCTGGAAGTCCAGCGCCAGGACATCGATACCGCGCTGCACGAGCTGTATAAGGGCATCGACTGGCTGAAGGGCATCGTCGAGAACCCCGGCCCGTCCGAGGAGACCCGCCGGCAGGCCGCTGCCTATGAGCAGGTGGCCCGCAAACAACTCGACGAAGTCTGACGGATCAACTACTGACAATTTTGAAGATAAGAAGCGTGTTGGAATGACTTTTCCAGCACGCTTTGCCATTCAAGCACTCAAACACCCTGTTTGAGAGGAGTCAGACCCGATGCCCCGTTACGACGCGCCTGTCCGCGACATGCAGTTCATTCTTCACGAAGTGCTGCAGCTTCAGAATTATGCGAACCTGCCCGGCTTTGCCGACGCCGCGCCCGAGACGATCGACCAGATCCTCGAAGAGGGCGCGAAATTCGCCAAGAATGTGCTGTTCCCGCTGAATGCGGTCGGCGACCGGCAGGGCTGCAAACGCAATGCGGATGCGAGCGTGAAGACGCCGGACGGGTTTCCGGATGCCTATAAACAGTTGGTCGAGAATGGCTGGCCGCTGCTTTCGGCCAAGCCGGAGATGGGTGGGCAGGGGTTGCCGCATGCGGTCAACATCGCCTGGACCGAGATGGTTTCCTCCTCGAACATGGCTTTCGGCATGTATCCGGGCCTGACGCATGGCGCCTTCCAGGCGCTGATAGCCGGCGGGTCGGAGGAGCTGAAAGCGAAGTACGGGCCCAAGATGGCCTCGGCCGAATGGGCCGGCACGATGAACCTGACCGAGCCGCATTGCGGCACAGACCTTGGCCTGATGAAGACCAAGGCCGTTCCCCAGCCCGACGGCACCTACAAGATCACCGGCCAGAAAATCTGGATCTCGGGCGGCGAGCAGGACCTGACTGAAAACATCATTCACCTTGTTCTTGCCCGGATCGAGGGCGGTCCCGAAGGCATCAAGGGCATCTCGCTCTTCCTCGTGCCGAAATACCTCGTCAATGAGGATGGCAGCCTCGGTGCGCGCAATGCCTGCGAATGTGGCGGTCTCGAGGAGAAGATGGGCATTCACGGCAATGCGACCTGCGTCATGAATTATGACGGCGCGACCGGCTGGCTGGTCGGCGAGGAACACAAGGGCATGCGCACGATGTTCGTGATGATGAACGAAGCGCGTCTCGGTGTCGGCCTGCAGGGCCTGTCGCAGGCGGAGATCGCCTATCAGAATGCCCTCGACTTCGCCAAGGACCGGGTCCAGGGCCGAGCGCTGACCGGCGCCCAGGCACCGGACAAGCCGGCCGACCCGATCATCGTGCATCCGGATGTGCGCCGGATGCTGCTTGACCAGAAGGCATTCATTGAGGGCGCGCGCGCCTTTGTCTACTGGATGGCTTTCCAGGGTGACCTGCAGCACAAGTCGCCGGATGAGAAAGTGCGCGAGCGGGCAGGGGATTATATGGCCCTGCTGACGCCGGTGGTGAAAGCCTATCTGACCCATAAGGGCTATGAGAGCGCCAATCTCGGCCTGCAACTGCACGGCGGCTCGGGCTTCACGCGGGAATGGGGCCTTGAGCAGTTCGTTCGCGATTGCCGGATCACGACCATCTATGAAGGCACCAACGGCGTGCAGGCGCTCGACCTTGTCGGGCGCAAGCTGGGCGCCAATGGCGGCCGGGCGGTGTTCAGCTTCTTCGCCGAAATCGACGAGTTCGTCAGTGAGACTGAAAGCGTCGAGGGCATGGCGCCCTACCTTGAGGGCCTGAAGACAGTCCGCGCCCAGCTGCAGGATGGCACGATGTGGCTGATGCAGAACGGCATGAGCGACTTCAACAATGCCGGCGCCTCCAGCCATGACTATCTCCATCTG